>JANXOM010000368.1 GCA_025353585.1 Deltaproteobacteria bacterium | reverse complement strand
GCACGAGGCGCGCCTCGGGCGAAGCGCCGCCGACGGGCGGTGTGGTTTGACGAGCACGAGGCGCGCCTCGGGCGAAGCGCCGCCGACGGGCGGTGTGGGTTGATCGAGCAGCTGCTCACGAGCCCCGACGGCCAGTGGATCGTGTACCGGCGCGGTCGCGATGTCGCGCTCCTGCCCGCCGCCGGCGGCGCGCCGGTCGGCCGCGTGCAACTGCCGAGTGATGACGTCGACCTCGCGCTCGTCGGGCCGCCGGCCGCGCTCGTCGCGGTCGTGCGCGAGCCGGACGCGAACCGCGTGCTGCTCTACCAGCCGCCGTATCTCGACGCGGTCGCGGGCCGCCCTCTCGAGGCGCCGATGCGGCTCGTGGCCGTCACCGGGCCGCGGCTCGTGCTGCTGTCGTCGGACTCGACAAAGGTGACCATCGTGCGCGCGGCCGGGCGCGCGCTCGCCGCGCAGCCGCTCGATCCGGGCGGCCCTGTCGAGACGGCGTCGGGCCTCGACCGCAACCAGGTGCTGCTCGTGCTCGCGAAAAAGCTCGAGGTCTGGGACGCCGTGTCGTCGCGGCCGCTCCTTCGCCTGCAGCTCCAGCTGCCGCCGGCGCCGCGCAGCGTGGGGGCCGCGCAGGGCCACCTGTGGGCGACCCGGCCCGGCAGCGACGAGGTCTTCGTGTACCGGCTCTCCGACGGGCGGCCGTTCCGCCACTACGTGGGGGCGGCGGTGCGCGAGGTCGTGTGCCACCCGGCCTCGCCGCTGCTCGTGCTCGAGACGCCGCGCGGGCTCGTGCGGCTGCACTGCTTCGCCCACAGCCTGCACGTGGTGGATGCGCCGTGGGTCCCGCCGACCGGAGGGGCGGAGGCGTCGCCGCTCGCGCAGCTCGTGATCGGCGAGGACGTGTCGCTCGTCGGCGTCGACCCGGACGCGGAGGTCGGCGCGGAGCCGTGGCGCGTGGCGATCGCGGGCGCGCACGCCCCGGCCGCACCGGCGGAAGGGGACGCGCTGGCGGACGGCACCGCCGCGGGGGGCGAGGGACCGCTGGCCACGGCCGCGGACAAGCTGCGCGCGATGCGCGGCGAACAGGCGAGCCGCGGTCCGGCGGCCCCGGTGGCGCCGGCGCGCGAGGCCGAGATCGGGATGGGCCTCGGGCTGGGCGGCGGCCTCGGCCGGAGCGCGGCGCCGAGCGGGGCGCGGTCGAAGGCGTGGCGGGAGGCGGTGGCCGCGTATGGCGCCGAGCTCGCGCGCGGCGTCGAGAGCGAGCTACCGATCATCGCCGTCGATACGGAGCTCGGCGAGCTGGCCCACCGGCTTGGCCTCTCGGGCCCGGCGCGCCGCGCGCTCGCCGCGCTGTACGCCCTGCACCTGGTCGGCGAGCCCGAGCTCGCGATCGCCCGGCTCGCCCGCGCGCTGGGGGAGTGGACCGAGGCGCTCGGCCAGGGCGACCTCGTCGCGCACGCGCTCGTCCGGCGCAAGCACGGCCGGCTCGCGCTCCGCGGCGCGGTGACGGACATGTTCGATGGCGCGCCGCCCCGGGCGATCCGGATCGTCGGCGGCGCCTCGGTCGCGCCGGCCGTCGGGGCGTGGCAGGTGGCGCGCACCGGCCGCGGCGATGCGGCGGTGGAGACGGCCCTCGCGACGCAGCTCGGCCGCATCGCGGTGATCGCGCGCACGCCGGCGCGGGCGCTGCTCGAGGCCCGGCTCTACGGCGCGACGACGGTGGCGCTGACGGCGCCGGCCGCGCTGCCGGATCCATGGCCGCGGGATGCGGCCCTGGTGGTGGTCACGGATGCCGCATCGCCGGCGTGGGCCTCGGCGCTGCCGCCGCTGGCGAGCTAGAGGTCACGACCACGGCCACGATCGCGGCCCGACGACGCCAGGTCGGTGGCGTCGTCGGACGTGCTCGTAGACGTCGTCGTCGCGTCCACGTATTCGAACACGTAGAGGTGATCGTGATCGGGAACGCGCACGTGGCCGCGGGCGATCCCACGTTCGTCGATCTTCTCTGTGCGCACGCAACCCGTGCGCGCGCGGGTGAGCGCTACGCGCGCGGCGCGCTGACTCGAAACGAGAACACCGGACATGTGCGCTCGGGTTGCGTGTGCTCAGCACAGCTCGGCCACGTGAGATCGCCCACGGCCACGCGTGGGTTCCCGATCACGATCACCTCTACGTGTTCGTAGCCGAGGACGCTGACGTCGACGTCGGCGTCGACGTCAAAGCGGCGTGATCGGCGGCGCGATCGCCGGCGCGATCGCCGGCGTGGATTCGCTACAGCCGCATGATCGAAGCGGACTTGTGCGCGGCCTTCTCGATCTCGGCCTTCGCCTCGGTCGCCGCGTCGAGCGAGTGGTAGAGCCCGTAGCGCACGCGGTAGAACGTGCCCTTCCCCTCGACGTCGGCCTCCGTGAGCGTCGCCTCGAAGCCCGCTGACTTCATGTTCTCGAGGAACGCGCGCGCCTCGCCCTTGTCCTGGAACGACGAGAGCTGCAGCGTGTAGCGGATCTTCTCCTCCTTCGGCTTGTCGCCGTCGTCGGACTTCTTCTTGTCGGCCTTCTCGGCCTTCGCGAGCTTGTCGCCGTCGTCCGCCTTCTTCTTGTCGCTCTTCTCCGCCTTCTCCGCCTTCTCCGCCTTCTCCGCCTTCTCGTCCTTCTTCTCCGCCTTCTCGCTCTTTGCCTCGTCCTTCTTCGCGACCGCGACCACCGCCGGGTCCGCCTTCTTCACCGGCGCCGCGGCCGGCGCGACAGCCGCCGCCGGCTCCTTCTTCGCCGCCGCCAGCGCCCCGATCGTCTTCTCCACGTCGCCGGCGCCGCCCGCGCCCGGCGTGCCGCTGAGCGCGCCCTGGAACGACAGGCCACCGCTGCCCTCGAGCCGATCGAGCGCCGCCAGGGGATCCACGTTCGCCGACGTGTGCGCGTGGTCCGTGTGCCCGCGCGCCTCGACCCGCCGGCCGACCATCACGCCCAGGACGAACACCAGGCCCACGATCACCGAGCCCCCGAAAAACATATAGAAGATCTGCCGACCGTCGAGGTTGACCTCGATCTTGTCCTTGTACTGCTCGGGCGTCGCCATGGAGCCAGCCTCCCCGAAGTGATCCCGGGGGGCGACTTTTTGACGATCCCTCCCCTGCTGCAGCGTGCTGCCTACTGCAGCGTGCTGATCACCCCGAGGGCGACCGGCTCGATCCGGAACACCTTGCCCTCGGTCGACGGCACCGAGACGTTCGTCGAGAGGAAGTCGCCGTCGTCCATCACCCAGATGCTGTTCTGAGGGCCCCGCACGACCTTCACGGGCGCCGCCGGCGCGATGCCGAGCAACAGCGGGTTGAAGCCCGCCGACTGCCGGAACGAGAGCTGATAGCCCGGGAAGACGAGCGGCACCTTGCCCAGCGAGCCGCCGCGATCGGCGATGCAGGTCTTGTCGCCCGGGTACGTCGGATCCACCACCGTGAGCGTCAAGCCCGGGCCGTGGAAGCGCACCGCATCGGCCTGGCGCGAGACGAGCTGGGTCGAGGGGTTCGCGAGCGTGCATGCACCCGGCGCGAGGAAGATCGGGTCGACCTCGGCCTCGGCGACCGTGAGCGCGCACGGGTTCGCGTCGGACGTCCCGTCCGCCTTCTTGCCGGTGCGCGGATCCGCCGCCGGATCACAAGCGACCGGGGCCAGCGGGATGCGCCCCGTCTGGAACGGGCTGGCGGCCGGGTCGTGGACACACGTGCCGCCGCTATCCGCGATGATCGAGTGGATGTAGCCGCTGATCGTCCCGATGACGGTGAACGCATCGCTGGCGTGCAGCTCGAAGCGCTGCGCGGCATTCACGCACGCCTGGGGCGGGATGACGCTCTCCATGCAGACACCAGCATCGCAGACCGTGCCCGCGACGCAGTCCGTGTCCATGGTGCAAGTCTCCACGCAGCGCTTGCCCGTCCCGCCGATCGGCGCGCGCGTGGTGTCCGCCTTGCAGCCCCACGTGTGCGTGTCGGGGACGGTCGTGTCACTGACCGGGTCGGTGCCGCTCAGCTCGCGCTGCGCGTAGTCCGCGAGGTCCTTGCACTGCGCGTCGTCGGTGCAGCCGTCGACCGGCGTCGTGGTCAGCACGTGGGTGCGCGGGATGACGACGAGCTCGCCCGTTCGCGCGCGCGCCACCGAGTAGCGGCGGTCGGAGATGAGGAACTCGCGGCACGCCGTGGCGAGGCGCGAGGCCTCGTCGATGAGCATGCACGCGCCGATGCCGGTCACCTTGCTGTCGGGGTGGACGAAGCACGTGTAGCCGATCGCGCAGTCGCTGTCGCCGGACGATGGGTCGCAGCCGCGGAGCTGCACGATGTCGTTCGGCTCCACGCCGGCGTTGCAGAACGGATCGGTCTGGTCGACGAGGCTCATCGCGTTCGACGCGTTGACCACGAGCGAGCCCGTGCGGATCGTCGGGCCATCGATCGCGTTCACCGAGTTATCCTGCGAGAGGATGCCCTCCCAGGTCAGGGTCCACGTCTCGTCCGGGCGCAGCGCGCGCAGGTCGGGGAACTCGAGATCGCGCGTGCGATCGAGCGGATCGTTCGCGCCGTCGAACGGCTCGGGGGCGGCGAAGGAGAGCTCGGACACCGGCACGCCCGCGGGCTCGTCGGTGCCGGTGCACAGCACCTGGCGAATGCTCGGCAGCTCGCCGACCTTCGCCGCGGCGATGAAGCCGGTCGTGTTGATGCGGACCGGCGGGGCCTGCACGCGTGGGCCGCCGTTCGTCGCGGGGAGCGTGTCGACATCGGTGCCCGCGTCGTCGCAGATCGGGTGCGACTTGTTCGCGTTCATCGCGTCCGGGGCGCTGGCGACGGCGTCGCGATCTTCGAGGCCGTCGCGCAGCTGATTCGCGATCGCGTCGGGGATGAGGGTCGTCAGCGGCTCGTTCTGGTTGACGGTGTCGCCGTACGCGTCGTCATCGACGTTGAACACGAACGAGAGGCCGTCGGCGGCGGTGATGATGCCGAAGTAGCCCTTCAGCGTGCTCCGCTGCGCGACGCGGCTGTCCTGCGGAAAGTTGTCAGCCTTGAAGATGGCGACGGACGTCGGGACCGCGTCGGCGACGAGCGAGATGCCCGGGCCCTTGGCCCCCGCGCGGCGCGGCGGCGTCAGGGCATCGCCGACGGCCAGGCATGACAGCCGGTGCACGCTCTTCTCCTTGTCGAGGAAGCGCGGGTCGACCTGCGTGTCGCACTCGGTGTGAACGGCGAGGATGTCCGCGACCCGGACCGTGTGGTCCGTCGCGACGCCGTAGACGAACTGGAACTGCTCGCCGATATCGGTGACGAGGCCGGTCGCGCCGCCCATGCCGATCTGCGGCGACATCGCGACGCGGGTGAGGCCGAGGTTGCCGGGCTTGTTCTCGAGGGCGATCTGGCTCGCGGAGAGCGGCAGGAACGTCGTCGGGTCGAGCTCGACGATGGTGAACGCGGCGACGTTGTCGGCGCCGATGACCATGCGCGTGGTGTTCACGCGCGGATCGGTGAACAGGTCGAGCGCCACGGGGCGCGCGCCGGCCGACGGGGAGACCCCGCCCGAGCACTCGTCCGGGCAGACGAGGTTGCCGTCGCCGACGGAGGCCACGCCGGCCGCGTCGAACTGGATGCTGCTCTTCACGGTGCCGGTCGACACGTCGACCACCGCCACCGCGTGGCAGCTCGGGTACGCGATGTACACGAGGCCGCTCGCCTGGGCCGGGCACGCCACGCCGAGGGTGCCGCCGGGCGGCTGCGCGACCATCGCCGACGGGCGCGAGCGAACGGGCGCGCCGCTGGCGTTGCGGACGTCCAGGCGGTCGACGCGCGGGCGGCTGCCGTCGAGCGGCAGCGCGCTGGTGATGTCGAGCGCGGACAGGTCGCAGGAGCCGGCGTTCGCGGTCAGCTCGTAGCAGCCGAGGCGATCGGTCGCGAGCGCGACGGGATCCTCGCCGACGCTGATGCCGGTGGTGCCGGGCGTCAGCGGATCGGCGTCGAGCACGCTGACCTCGCCGCCCTGGAACGAGCTCGAGGGCTTCGTGTCGAACCGCGCGATCGCCACGGTGCCCGGCTCGTTCTGGAGGATGAAGCCGTACCAGTGCACGTCGGGGACGACCGCGCCGCCGGCCGCGCTCAGGTCCTCCTGGCCGGGCGGCAGCGGGACCGGGTCCGAGATGGCGCGCTGGCCCGAGCGGAAGTCACATGCCGACACGGGCTGCGCGGACGTGGTGATCGCCTGCGAGATCTCCGCGGAGCCGCCGGCCGTGAGCCGTAGGCCGCCGTAGCAGGCGAACGCGATGTCGATCGGGCGATCCAGGTTCAGCTGGTTCACGCCAGTGTTCGTGGTGTCGCTGCAGGCGCTCGCCAGGAGCGCGCACGCGACGCCGCCAAGGACCGCGGCCGCGCGCGCCGGCTGGGATGCAGCGCGCTTCACGTGCCGCTCCCCGACGTCGTACCGCCGCTGGTGCCGTCCGTGGTCTCGCTCGCCGGCTTGGGCTGGCCGAGCCGCAGGATGACGCGGTTGCGCGTGGGCGAGCCCGGTGTCGCGTCGACGACGGAGACGGTGTCTTCGAGGAAGTTCGACACGTAGACCTTCTTGCGCGTCGGCGCGCTCGCGATCGCGTAGGGCCCGCGGCCGATGACGGCGATGTTGTCGACCGTGGCGTTGTCGCGTGGATCGATGACGTACATCTGGCCGTCCTGGAAGCACGTCAGGTACGCACGATCACCGTCGCCCGTGTCCATGACGGTGAGCGTGGAGGCCGCGCGGCAGATGTCCGCCGAGGCGACGAGGGAGTTCGCCGGGAAGCCGTCCGCGGCGGGAGCCGTGTCGTAGACCTGCAAGCTGGGCGGATCGCGGTTCACGAGGTACATGCGCGAGCCGTCCTGCGAGAAGCGCATGCCGCGCGTATCGGACGACTGGCCGGCGTTGCCGCCGACCGCGCTCAGGAAGAAGAAGTTCCCCGGGATGAGGAACGGCAGGGCGTCGTTGATCGGGCGCCCGACCGTGTACATCTGGATCCGGCTCTCGCTGCGGCTGCCGACGTAGATCAGATCGCCGGGCATGTTCGGCGTCCGGCCCGCGACGCCGGTCGCGCCGGTGAGGCCGGTGTTCTGGTCCGGGAGAAACGGGCTGAGGCCCACGTCCGCGATCTCGACGTCCTTGCCGATCTGCGAGTCGAGGAGCGTGATCGTGCCGGTCGTGAGGTGCGTGATGACGGCGTACTGTCCGGCCGCGTCGACGAACGCGTTGAACGGCTCCTGCGGGAGCAGGCCGACGTCGGGGTTGTCGTGGATGGCGGAGAGGCGATGCGCGTCATCGCACAGCGCGAAGCCCTGGGCGGTGCCGCAGGCGAGCTTGCTGCCGTCCCAGTCGATCCACGAGATCGACGGATCGCCGCGGACGGGGACGACGAGGCGGAACGTGCCGTTGCCGGTGTCCTGCACGGCGATGTCCGTCGCGAAGTTGCCGATGCGAACGGCGCCGTTCGGCTTGATGAACTGGGCCTCGTCGCAGATCAGCGACTCGGTGTGATCCGGGTCGCGGTTGCAGTGGGCAGGGATCGCGCCGGAGGCCGTCCACGCATCGGCGATCTGATCGACGAGCGCGAGGTCGAGCGCGAGGACGGAGCCCGAGTCGAAGCGCAGCTCGGAGTTGGCGTTGGCCACGAACAGGAGGGAGTCGTCCGGGGCAACGGCAAGGCCGGTCGGAAAGACAAACTGATCGGAGGGCGGCTGGACGTCCGCGGCTGACGCGGTGCAGGCACCGGCCAGGGCGCCGACGACCGCACAAAACAGAGCTGGCCTCATGGCTGCACGCTTCGACCACGGCCGGGGAGCGAAGGTTGCCTGGCCAACATGTTGCTGCTTCATGATTTCGGTCACTTTGCGAGGTCCGCCAGGGCGGCGCGGGCGGCCGCGACGCGCGCGATGGGCACGCGGAACGGGGAGCACGACACGTAGTCGAAGCCGGCGCGATGGCAGAACTCCACGGACGACGGCTCGCCGCCGTGCTCGCCGCAGATGCCGACCTTGAGGCCGGGCTTGGTGGTCCGGCCGCCGCGGACGCCGAGCTCGATCAGCGCCCCGACGCCATCGACGTCGAGGGCGACGAACGGGTCGACGGGCAGGACGCCCTGGTCGATGTACGCGGGCAGGAACCGGCCGGCGTCGTCACGCGAGAGGCCGAAGGTGGTCTGCGTGAGGTCGTTCGTGCCGAACGAGAAGAAGTCCGCGTGCTGCGCGATCTTGTCGGCGACGACGCACGCGCGCGGCAGCTCGATCATCGTGCCGATCGTGTACGGGATCGCTGCGCCCCCGAGGGCCTTGTCCATCGTGGTGGCGACGAGCTCGCGCAGCCGGCGGAGCTCCTCGGGGACCATCACGAGCGGGATCATGATCTCCGGGTGCACGCCGATGCCCGCGGCCACGCACGCCGCGGCGGCCTCGCCGATCGCCTGGACCTGGATCTCGTAGATCTCCGGATAGGTGATCGCGAGCCGGCAGCCGCGGTGGCCGAGCATCGGGTTCGCCTCGGTGAGCTCGCTGACCTTGCCCGCCACGGCGGCGACGGTGAGGCCGAGCGAGGCCACGACCTCGGCGATCTCGTGCTCGGCGTGGGGCAGGAACTCGTGGAGCGGCGGATCGAGGAGGCGGATCGTGACCGGCAGGCCGTCCATCACGCGGAACAGCTCGTCGAAGTCGCTGCGCTGCATCGGCAGGATCTTCGCGAGCGCGGTCCGGCGCGCGGCCTCGTCGTTGCCGAGGATCATCTCGCGCACGGCGAGGATGCGCTCGGGCTGGAAGAACATGTGCTCCGTGCGGCAGAGGCCAATGCCCTCGGCGCCGAAGCTGCGCGCGGTGCGAGCGTCGGTCGGGGTGTCGGCGTTCGTGCGGACCTTCAGCGTGCGGAACTGGTCGACCCAGGTCATCAGCGTGCCGAGCTCGGTGCCGAGCTGCGCGGGGACGAGCGGCGCCGTGCCGAGGAAGACCTCGCCCGTCGAGCCGTCGAGGGTGAGTAGGTCGCCCTCCTTGAGCTTCACCTCCTTGCCGCCGCCGACGAACATGCACGTCTTCTTCACCACATCGACGCGGAGCGAGTTGCACGCCGTGATGCAGCACTTGCCCATGCCGCGGGCCACGACGGCCGCGTGCGAGGTCATGCCGCCGCGGGCGGTGAGGATGCCGGCCGCGGCCTTCATGCCGTGGATGTCCTCGGGCGACGTCTCGGTGCGCACGAGGAGGACGGTCTCGCCCTTCGCGGCGGCGGCCTCGGCGGCGTTCGCGGTGAAGACGATCTTACCGATGGCGGCGCCGGGGGACGCGGGCAGGCCCTTCGCGACGACGGGCGGCCTCGCCTTGGGATCGATGGTCGGGTGGAGGACCTCGTCGAGCTTCGCGGGATCGATGCGGAGCACGGCCTCGCGCGTGGTCAGCTTGCCCTCGGCCACGAGGTCGACGGCGACCTTCACCATGGCCTTGCCGGTGCGCTTGCCGTTGCGCGTCTGGAGCATGAAGAGCTGGCCCTTCATGATCGTGAACTCGAGATCCTGCATGTCGCGGAAATGATCCTCGAGGAGCTGCGCCATGCGCACGAGCTCACCGTGGGCCGCGGGGAGCTTCTTCGCGAGCTCGGCGATCGGCTCGGGCGTGCGGATGCCGGCGACGACGTCCTCCCCCTGCGCGTTGGTGAGGAACTCGCCGTACAGCTCGGCCGTGCCGGTCGCCGGGTTGCGGGTGAAGGCGACGCCGGTGGCGCAGTCCTCGCCGAGGTTGCCGAACACCATCGCCTGCACGTTCACCGCCGTGCCCATCTCGGCGGAGATGTTGTTCATGCGGCGGTAGTAGTCGGCGCGCGGGTTGTTCCACGAGCGGAACACGGCGCCGATCGCGCCCCAGAGCTGGGTCTTGACGTCCTCGGGGAACGGCGCGCCGGTGACCTCGAGGATCTTTGCCTTGAACAGGCCCACGGCCTCGCGCAGCGCGGCCTCGGTGAGGTCCTGGTCGCGGTTCGCCTTGTGCGTGCGCTTGACGTTGTCGAGGATGATGTCGAACGGCGGCTCGTCGTGGTCGTTGCCCGCGACGACGCCGAGCACGACCTCGCCGTACATCGCCACGAAGCGGCGATAGCAGTCCCACGCGAACCGCGCGTTGCCGCTGGCGGCGGCGAGCGCGGCGACGGTGATGTCGTCGAGCCCGAGGTTCAAGATCGTGTCCATCATGCCCGGCATCGACGCCGGCGCACCGGAGCGGACGGACACCAGCAAGGGCGCGGTGCCGTCACCGAACCTCGTCTTCGTCAGCTCCTCGACGCGGGCGAGCGCCGTGTCGACCTCGGCCGCGAGCTCCGGCGGGTACGTGCCGTCGCCGTGCTTCATGACGAACCGGCAGACCTCGGTCGTGATCGTGAAGCCCGGCGGGACGGGGAGCCCGAGCGACGCCATCTCCGCGAGGTTCGCGCCCTTGCCGCCGAGCAGCGCCTTGTCTTTGGAGCGGCCCTCGGCGGTGCCGCCGCCGAACTGACGGACGTGGATCACGAGGCTGCTCCTAGCTTCCGGAAGTCACCGATGTCCGCAAATGGCCTGCTGATGACGCGCAAGAGCGCCAACCGGTTCTCGCGAAGGATGGGATCAGGATCCATCACCATCACACCGCCCTTGTCGAAAAACGCAGCGAGGTGCGGGCCAAGGGTCGAGAGCGCATCGAACGCGGCGCCGTATCGCTTCTGTGCGACAGCGTTCTCGAGGTCGGTGCTCGAACGGAATGCATTCCAAAGATTGGCTTCAACCGGGCTCCGAAAAGCCGACTCGTCGACGAGGGACTGCTGTCCCCAATTCTTTGCCGTGGCGTCGTCGAGAATGTTGGCAATGCGTTTGAAGGCAGTCCGAACTTCTGCCGGAACTACCGAGAGCGCTCGCGCTCGCGCTCGCGCGTCGCACGGGTTGTGAGCGCCAGCGCCAAGAGCGACCTCGACTGTCTGAGCGTCAATGCCCTCGTCATCGACGAGCAGGTTCCGAAGCCGACCTCTGAAGAATTCGGCAAGTGCAGCTCTTTGTTCATCAGAGAAAACGACAGTGCCGGGGTACGTATTCGCGGCGGCGCTCGCGAGGTCCCACGTGTTCTGCGGAAGACCGGGCGTTGTGTGGGCACCGCCGAGTCCGCGGTCGAGCATGATCTGCAGGACACCGATCGCTGCTCGGCGCAGCCCGAGTGGGTCCGCGTTGCCGCTCGGTACGAGACCGGTCGCGAAGCAGCCCACCAGCGTATCCATGCGGTCCGCGAGGGCGACGAACACGCCTTCGTTTGTCGTTGGCAGTGCAGCGCCCTGCCCCTTCGGCCACCAGTGTTCCTCGATTGCCGAGGCAACTTCGGGCGGTTGACCAGCGATCCGCGCGTAGTGCCGGCCCATCACGCCTTGAAGCTCGGGAAACTCACCGACGGCGTTCGACGCGAGATCGGACTTACAGAGTTCGGCCGCTACAACAGCCGCAGCCGAACCGCCTTGAGCTTTGACGAGTTGAACGAGCCGGCGGACCTTGTCGCCAACGGTCTTGGCCTTGTCGCCGAGCTTCGCCTGGAAGACGACCGCGTCGAGCTTCGCGTTCCAGTCGGCGAACGTCTTCTTGCGGTCCTCGGCGAAGAAGAACTTCGCGTCGGAGAGGCGCGAGGCGAGCACGGTCTCGTTGCCGCGCGCGACGACGGCCGGATCCTTCACGATCGTGGCCATCACCGTCGCGAACCGCGGGGCGAGCTTGCCCTCGGCGGTCTCCAGCGCGAAGTAGCGCTGGTGGTTGCGCATCGCGGTGACGATCATCTCCTCCGGCACCTCGAGGAACGCCGGATCGAACCCGCCGCTGACGCCGACCGGGTACTCGCCGAGGTTGATGACCTCGGCGACGAGCGCGTCGTCGGGCCGCACGCGCAGCCCCGTCTCGCGCGCGAGGCGAGCGAGCTCGGCCTCGACGGTGCGCTTGCGGGCGGCGGGGTCGACGATCACGTGCGCCGCGCGCAGGGCGCCTTCGTACGCGTCGGCGGACGCGATCTCGACGGGCCCGTTCGCGAGGAACCGATGGCCGCGGCTCTGGCGCCCGGCCGTCTGCCCCGCCCACTGCAGCGAGAGCGTCGCGTCACCAAAGAGCGCGACCAGCCACTGCACCGGCCGCACGAACGTGCTCTCGCCCCAACCCCAGCGCATCGACTTCGGCCAGGCGATGCCGCTCGCGAGCTCGCCGAGCAGCGCCGGCAAGAGCGCGCGCGCGTCCTGCCCCGCGACCTCGCGGGTGGCGACCGCGTAGAGACCCTTCTTGCCCGCGACCTCCCTCTTCGCGATGGCCGCGGCGTCGACGCCGTTCTTCGTGGCGAAGCCCTGCCCGGCCTTCGACAGCGTGCCGTCGGGCGCGAACGCGGCGCCGACCGGCGGGCCGACGACCTCCTCGCGCAGATCCGGCTGGCGCTCGGCGAGCCCCTTCACGATCAGCGCGATGCGGCGCGGCGTGCCGAGGACGCGAACGCCGGCGTGCGCGAGCCGCGCGGCGGCGAGCTTGGCCTCGACCTGCGCCGGCAGCTCGGCCAGCGCGCGCGTGAGCATCTTCGCGGGGATCTCCTCGCAGCCGAGCTCGAACAGCAGATCAGCCGGCATAGAGCATCTCCGACGCGTGACCGGACACCGAGCGACCCGCGGCGAGTGCGCCCGCGTTGACCCCGGACTCCTCGGCCGCGCGGTACGCGGCGACCGCCTGCTCGCGCAGCTGCGGCGGCAGCATCGGGAACCCGAGCTTCGCGCGCGAGCCGACGTACGCGTGCGCGCACGCCCGCGCCATCCCGCGGACGCGCCCGATGAAGCGCTGGCGCTCCGTCACGCTGATGGCGCCGCGCGCGTCGAACGAGTTGAACTCGTGGCTGCTCTTCATGCAGAACTCGTAGGCGGGGAGCACGAGGCCGCGCTCGAGGAGGCGCTTGCACTCGGCCTCGTAGGTGTCGAACGCGCGGAACGCGTTGTCGGCGACGAGCTCCTCGAAGTGGTACGTCGAGAACTCGACCTCCCACGGCCGCCGGAGCTGGCCGTAGGTGACGTGCTTGTCCCACTTGAGATCGAACATGCTGCTGACGTCCTGCAGGTACATGGCGATCCGCTCGATGCCGTAGGTCAGCTCGGCGGTGACGGGCAGCAGGTCGATGCCGCCCGCCTGCTGGAAGTACGTGAACTGCGTGACCTCCATGCCGTCGCACCAGACCTCCCAGCCGAGGCCCCACGCGCCGAGCGTCGGCGACTCCCAGTCATCCTCGACGAACCGGATGTCGTGGCTCGCGGGATCGAGGCCGATCGCGCGCAGGGAGTCGAGGTAGAGGTCCTGGACGTGCAGCGGCGACGGCTTGAGGCCGACCTGGAACTGGTAGTACGCGCCGGCGCGGTTCGGGTTGTCGCCGTAGCGACCGTCCGACGGGCGGCGACAGAACTGCGCGAACGCCGCGTTCCAGGGCTCGGGCCCGAGCACGCGCAGGAACGTCGCCGGGTGGAACGTGCCCGCGCCCACCGACACATCGACGGGCTGCTCGATCACGCATCCGCGATCGGCCCAGAACTTCTGCAGGGTGAAGATGAGGTCTTGCAGGTACATGGGCAGGGAGGGCGCACCCTAGCGCCGGGAGGCCGGCCGGTCAAGCGCGGTCCCGGAGCTAAGTGCCTCAGATCTCTTGACGTTCTGCTCGTTCGCCGGCTAGCTTGGAGGCATGGTCCGGGGAACGTCCTGTCTGCTTGCCATGGGTCTCGTGACCGGGGGCGGCTGTTCGCTGACGCTCGACTTCTCGGACAAGGCGATCCCGAAGGACGCGACCCCGGACGGCCCGATCCCCGCCGCGGCGTGCGCGTTCCAGGAGCCGAACGACACCGCGGCGACCGCCATGACCGTGACGGCGGGCGTCACGGGCCCGGCCGCGATCTGCGCCGGCTCGGCGGGCGCGCCCGACGACCAGGACTACTACCGGTTCTCGGTGCCCGACAACACGGCGAGCGTGGTCGTGCAGCTCGACTTCGCGAGCAAGCCAACGGGCGACCTCGATCTCAAGCTGTTCTCGTCGGATGGGACGATGCAGCTGGCGCAGTCGCGCGGGTTCGGCGACTCGGAGACCATCACGTGCCCGGGCGCGTCGCCGACGTGCGCGGCGCTGACGACGGGGGACTACGTGTTCCTGGTGTTCCCGGCGGTGACGGGGCAGACCAACGAGTACAACGTGACGCTCACGATCACGGCGGGCAGCGGAAGCGGCTCGGGCAGCGGCAGCGGCGTCTAGCTGGGCCTGGCGCGATCGTCGACGTGATCGGGACCGGCGGCGGCCCCGGGAACGCCCTCGGATCCGTGGACGCGCTCGGGCACGGGACCGCCCTCGTGAGCGGAGTCGCTATCACCTCCTGGTCCCGCTCGCGGACCCATCCTCGGCCAAGAGGTTGATGCGGCCCCGACCACGAGGGTGGTCCCGTGCCCGAGCGCGTCCTAGGGCCCGAGAGCGATCCCGTCCCTGTCCCCGATTCCGACCGGCCTCCGTCTAGTTCTTGTAGCTAACGACGTAGCCGACCTTCTCCTGCCCCATCGGCGCGACGACGACCCTCATCCGCAAGATGTTCCCGGCCAGCCCCGGCGTGCTCGGGGACGCGTGCGAGACGGTCCGCCGGCCGCCGGCGCGGAGCTTCTCCTCGACGAACACCTCGCGCGTCGTCTGGCCGACGTTCATGACCGTCGCGCCGAAGCGCTCGAGGAGCTCGGCCTCCCCCGCGCCGCCAAACGCCCGCGACAGGCTCGCGCGGAGATCGTCGTCCGCCCACAGCGGCAGGCGCAGCGCGGCCGCCGTCTCCTCCACGGGCGCGCGCGAGTCCGCCGTGACGACCACGTCGTGCTCGGCCTCGCCGGGATAATTCACGCGCACCTGCACCAGGCCCGGCGCGAGCTGCGTGCCGGGGAGCTCGAGCCAGACCCACACGAGCGCGTCGGCCTCGTCGCCGTTGCTGTTGCGGCGCGCGTCCATCCACGTCGCCGTCGGATCGTCGGGCGCCGTGAGGTCCTCGCTCGCGATCAGGACGCGGCGGATGCGCGCGGGCACGTCGCGCGCGGGGAGGGCCAGCGTGCCGGTGGAGCCGTCGAGGACCACGCGGCCGTGGGCGAGCTCGACGGGGGCGCTCGCCCCGCCGGGGAGGCCGTCGAACGCGGTCACCATCGCGGCGAGCGGCGCGCCGTCGCGCGGGCGCCAGGCGGGCGTCGTGATCGCGAGGTGCGAGACGACGTGGGCGCGATCGGCGCGCGCGAGCGTGAGCTCGTGCTCGGCGTGGTAGCCGAGCGTCGACGAGCTGTAGAGGAGGCGAACCAGGTAGCGGCCCGCCGGCGCGGAGACGGCGCAATGGATCGTCGCGCCGAGGACGAGCTCGAGCGCGGGTGGCGCGTTGCCGGGGGCGAGCTGGATCTCCGTCGAGACGACGGCGGGCCGGCGCGACCGCGCGCCGCCGAACACGCGTGGCGGTGGCGGCGGTGGGGGGACGGCGTTCGCGCCGAGACCGCTCGGCATGTCACCGGCCGAGCCCGACCCGGCCCCCGAGCCCGCGTCGGGTTCCACGCGATCGCGCGCGCACGCGCCGAGCGTGAGGTGCGCGGGGCCGGCCAGGCCCTCGATGACGAGCGACGGCAAGGCGACCCCGGGCTCGACGTCGCTCAGCACGATGCGGTCGTCGGTGAGGTCGATCCAGCGGCGGTCGTCGATGACGGCGAGCGTCTGGCCGGCGTGGTCGGCGTAGAGCGTGATCGCGACGCCGGGCGGCGGCGTCGCCGCGGGCGGCCCGTGCGGGTGCGTGCACGCGGACGCGACGAGCGCGGCCACGGCGAGCGCGCGCGCGCGGGTCACTCGGCCTCGGCCACCGTGTCGCCGACCATCTGCGCGGCGTCGCGCGGATCCATGCGCCCTGCGAGCACCGCGACCACGCCCTGCAGCACCGGCATGCGCACGCGCAGCCGCGTCGCGAGCTCGAGGCCGGCCGCCGCCGCCCGCGCGCCCTCGGTTTGCTCGCCGTCCGCGCGGCTCGCCGGGCCAGCGAGCCGGCGGCCGAGCGCGTAGTCCGCCGAGCGCTCCGGGTCGTGCGCGCGAACGAGCAGATTACCGAGGCCCGCCAGGCCCGAGAACGTGCGCGCGTCGGCGCCGTACGCTGCGCCGAGCCGCGAGGCCTCCGCGACGGCGCGCGTGACGAGCACGGCGCGCGGCCCCGGCCCGATGCCGAGCCCATCCGACATCCCGAGCGCGACCGTGTACGCGCCCGCCAGCGCCGACGCGAGCTCGACGCCGACCAGGTCCTTGCTGGAGTACACGCGCAGCACCGGCGGCGCGTTGAGCAGCCGGCGGCCCTCGGCGACGACCTCGTCGAACACCGACGCGACGACCATCGACGCGTAGTGACCCTCGGCAAGATCGCTCGGGAGCGCGGGGCCGGCGAGCGCGCCCAGCTTCTGCGTGGGCAGGCCCTCGGCCATGACCTCGGAGACGCGCTGATCGCCGTGCGGGGAGAGCGCGCCGATCGGGTGCACCACGATGTGGCTGCCGTCGATGACATCGCCGAGCTCGCGCGCGCGATCGCGGGCGTCCCGGGAGCCGACCGCGAGCACGAGGAACCGCGCCTCGGTCGCGAGGTGGCGCGCGTCGTGCGTGACCTCGAGCGGCGCCGGCAGCGCGGCGGCCGGGAAGCGCGGATTCGAGCGCGTGCGGCGGATGGCGTCGACCACGTCGGCGTCGCGTGACCACAGGATCACGCGGCGCCCGGCGCGCGCGAGGACCGAGGCGAGGGCGGTGCCGAACGAGCCGGCGCCGACGATGCCGACCGTATCGGCGCGGACCGAGCTCACGCCGGACCTCCGGCCGCAGGGGCCGGCGCGGGCCCGGCATCGGGAAGGATGTGCGCCGTGCGGTTCTGGTAGTAGTAGAGGAGCTTGAGGTCGAGCGCGTGGACCGCCGCGCCGCGCTGCTCGACGATCGGCCGCGTGTGGTACGTCGAGAGCCCGCGCACCGCGTCGTCGACGATCGCCGTCGCTGCCTGGGGCAGGAGCATCGGGTGCTCGGCGCCGAAGGCCGGGGTCTCGGCGAGCCGCGCCCGCAGCCGCGCGAGGTCCGCGAGCACCGTCGCCATCGGCACGGCGGCCGCGCCGGAGCCGAGGCGCAGGAGCTTGTAGATGTCGCGCGTGCCGGCGGCCCGGCACACGGCGTCGAACAGCACGCGGGCGACGAGGTGCGTCGCGTGGAACACGGTCAGGCGCGGGTACGCCGCGGCGAGGCGGCGCCCGAGCGCGCGCGTGTACTCGGCGTCGCGCTGATCGTCGTCGGTGACCTCACCGTCCGCGCCGCGGACATAGCTCGCCGGATCCACGATGCGGCCGGCGCGATCGATCGACTCGCCGGTGTCCGTGATGTCGTTGCCGAACACGTCGAGCGGGCGCCCGAAGCGCACGATGACCGAGCCCTCGTGCGCGAGCAGCTTGCGGAAGTACTCGAGCATGCGGCCGACGCGCGAGAACTCGTCGTCGGTGATGATGTAGCGGTTCTTGCCCGTGTCGGCGAGGTAGTCGTCGATGAGCGTCTCGGCCTCGAGCGTGAGGCGGTAGTTGATCGTCGCGGGCACGATGTAGATGCGCTTGTTCGGGTTGCCCTCGCGGACGCTGTTCTTGTACGCGGTGACGGTCGTGCCGAGAAGCCCGAGCTTCAGGTGCTTCTCGACGATGTTGCTGCGGCAGCGCGTGCCGCCGGGGAAGAACAGCGAGTGGTAGCCGTGCTCGAGGAGGACGGTCGAGTACTCCTTCAGCACGTCCTTGTAGAGCTCGAACTTGAGGCGCCGATCGACGCGATAGGCGCCGAGGTTTCGCATGAAGTACGAGATGAACGGGTTCGAGAACAGGTTCTTGCCGGCGCCGTAGGTGACGGGCGGCAGGTGCGCGCGCTGGAGGCCGAGGCCGATCGCGGGCGAGTCCATGTTCGAGCTGTGCGTCGGCGTGACGACGATCGTGCCGCGCTCCGCGCACAGCCGCACGAGCTCGAGCTCGCCGTCCGAGGTGATCCGCGAGTCGAGCTCGCGCATCGCGGCTACGCCGTCGCGCAGGCTCGCGATCGGCGAGAACACGAAGTTGAGCAGCGACGGACCGATGCCGTTGATGACCTTGTAGACGCGCGGATCGAAGTTCCCCACGACGTCGTGCCCGTAGTAGCGGACGAGCTCGCGCAGCTCCGCCTGCTTGCCCTCGTCGGACATCGCCATGAGCTTGCGCGAGAGGTCGCGCCAGCGAGACGCGCCTGCGTCGTCGCGGCTCGCCTCGTGACGGCGGATCTCGCAGACCGCGACGTCGTTCAGGACGTACTCGAGCGAGGCGTCCCCGCCCGTCCGCGCCTGGTCGACCTTGCGGGTGACGACGCGGCGCTCGACCTCGGCGAGCAAGCGCTCGCGGTCGCCGTTGAAGTGCTCGAGGCGGTTCTCCGCCTCCTGGATCGGACGATCGGGAACCGAGGCCATCGGGCGAGAGTATGGAACAAATTGGCCAGATCCCGCTTGTGCGACGGGTCCATGATATGGTGTTGATCGACATCGAGGCGGCGCCCGACCGGGAGCCGCTTCCGTGTAGTGACACGCTGTCTGCCGGCCGTTTCGGGCCTGGCTGACGAGTGTCGGTGACCGAAGGAGACGTGGATTTGTCCACGACCAAACGTCCAGCCGGACGAAGTACGAAGAAGAAGGCAGAGGTAGCCGCGCCGAAGGCGAAGGCACCGAAGCGCGCGCCCGCCAAGCCCTCCCGTGATGACGATGTCGTCGTCGCGCCGGCCAAGGCGAGCGTGTCCGCGCCTGCCAAGAAGCCGCGGGCGAGCGCGGCGAGCAAGAAGCCACCGCCGCCGCCGATCGCGCCGCCGCAGGTCTACTACGATCTCAGCGGCGCCGTGCCCGCCGAAGGCGCGGGGCTTCCGAAGAAGGTGGGCGCGCTGCTGGGCGTGGGCCAGAAGGCCCTCGGCATCAAGTCGTTCCGCACCGGGCAGGCGCAGGCGTTCGAGCACCTCCTCGCCAACGAGGACGTCCTCGCCGTGATGCCGACGGGCAGCGGCAAGTCCCTGCTCTACCAGCTGACGTCGCTCGTCGTGCCGGGCATCACGGTCGTCGTCAGCCCGCTGATCGCGCTCATCAAGGATCAGATCGACAAGATGGTCGCGAAGGGCGTGACCGCGGTCCGCATCGACTCGACGCTCACGGTCAAGCAGCGTCGCGAGGTCGACGCGCTCGTGCGCGCGCCGGGCGGCAAGCTCCTCCTCACCACGCCCGAGCGCATGGCGGGTCCGGAGTTCCGCGTCTTCCTGCGCGAGGCCGCGAGCGGCGTCGGCGTGTCGCGGTTCGTCGTCGACGAGGCGCACTGTGTCTCGCAGTGGGGCCACGACTTCCGCCCCGCGTACCTCTCGCTCCGCAAGGCGCTCGAGGATGTCGGCCGCCCGCCGGTGCTCGCGACGACCGCGACCGCGCCGCCGCACGTCCGCGACGACATCCTGTTCCAGCTCGGGATCGAGAAGGCGTCGATCGTCACGACGACGTTCGACCGCCCGAACCTGCACTACGAGGTGATCGCGTTCGACGACGACACCGAGAAGATGCGGACGCTCGTCACGCTGCTCAAGAAGCTGCCGCGCCCCGGCATCGTCTACGCGGCGACGGTGAAGAAGGTCGAGGAGCTGTACGAGTCGCTCTCGCGGCACGGCATCCCCGTCGAGCGCTATCACGGCCGCATGAACAAGGGCGAGCGCGACACCGCGCAGAACCGGTTCATGGCGTCGCACGACATCGTGATGATCGCGACGAACGCGTTCGGCCTCGGCGTCGACAAGTCCGACATCCGCAACGTCATCCACTATCACGTGCCGGGCTCCCTCGAGGCGTACGCGCAGGAAGCCGGCCGCGGTGGTCGCGATGGCAAGGCCGCGCGCTGCGTGCTGCTGTTCTCGCCCGACGACGTGGCGATCCAGGAGTACTTCCTTCAGGGGACGTACCCGACGAAGCGCCAGGTCTGGCAGGTCTACAAGGCGCTCGAGGCGTTCTCGGCGCTCACCGGCAAGGACGCCGAGGACTCGCCGCCGACGGTGACGAACCTCGCGCTCGGCAGCAGCGTCGGGCAGCAGCGCACGCGCACCGTGCTCTCGCTCCTCAAGGACGAGCACTTCATCACGGAGAAGGAAGGCGGGCTCTACTACGTCGCCGAGCCCCCGCCCGCGCCGGGCGAGTTGATGGAGCGCGCGCGCCAGTACGAGGCGCGGCGGATCGCCGACCGGCAGCGGCTCGATTCGCTGCTCGCGTACGTCAAGGCACCGGGCTGTCGCAACCAGGCGATCCTCGAGTACCTCGGCGAGCTCGAACCGCCGAAGTGCGGCCGCTGCGACAACTGCCTGCGCTCGCGCGAAGCGGCGCTCGCGGCGTCGACGCAGGCCACGCGGCTCGGCGCGTCGCTGAC
>JANXOM010000308.1 GCA_025353585.1 Deltaproteobacteria bacterium | reverse complement strand
GAACCGCGAACCGCGAACCGCGAACCGCGAACCGCGAACCGCGAACCGCGAACCGCGAAATCGCCACCGCCATCGCCACCGCCACCGCCACCGCCACCGCGAAATCGCCATCGCCACCGCAACCGCCACCGCCACCGTCACCATCACCGTCACCGCCACCGTCACCATCACCGCCACCGCCACCGCCACCGCCACCGCCACCGCCAGCCGAGACCGCGAGCGCAACCTCAACCGCGAACGCAATGTGGGTCCACGCAGCGCCGCCGCAGCCGCGGTCAACCCGCCCGCGGTCGACGCGGCCCAAGCGCCACGCCCGTGTTCGTCTGCGCCGCCATGCGCGCGTGCGTCCTCGCCGTCGTGCCGGTACCCTCATGCCGCTACGCGCCAACCCCCTCGGCGCCCGTCCCTCGGGGCAGCGTCACCGGTGCGGATGGCAACTACGTCGGCTCGCGCACGAACGTCGCCCGCGGCTCGGGCGGATCGATGGCACGCCGTGCCCCACCTCCCAGAGCAACGCTACGCGCCCACCCCTCGGCGCCCGGTCCCGGGCAGCCTCACCGGTTCGGATGGCAACTCGGATGGCAACTACGTCGGCTCGCGCACGAACGCCGCCCGCGGCTCGGGCTGATCGATGGCACGCCTTGCCCCACCTCCCAGAGCACCGCTACGCGCAGCCGCGCTCCATCAACCGCAGCTCCTCCGCCATCGCTCGGGCGACCACGGGAGCATCCCCCGATGAAGAGCAAGCACGGCACCTCGAACGCGCGGCCCCCGTCGCGGTCGTCGGGGGTCGGCGGCGTGCGCACGTCGAACGCGCCCGTGCGCGCCTTCAGCCGCGCCTCGGCCCGCAGCGTGGCGATCGCCGCCGCCCGACGGGTGCCGCGCGTGCGCCTCCCCGACCAGCTCGGCACGACGCGGCCGAGGCTCCACGATGACGCTCGGCGACGTTTCTCGCGCTGACCTCGCGCAAGCGCGCTCGACCCTCGAGAAGGTCGGGTCCACCCGCCCGACGCCGCGCCACGCGCCCGCCCCGCGGCCCCCGCGACGGCCACCGCCGCTGTCATCCGGCCCATCGAGTGCCCGACGGGCACCGGCCGCTCGGCGCCGCAGCCCGCGCACGGCTACCCCACGGCGCGCGCGCGGTCATCGTACCGGTAGCCGGCTCGCCGTCCGCTGGCGCGCCCGTGTCGCCGTGCCCGCGCGCATCGGGCACGCCCACGTCGTGCGCGTCCGCGAGCGGTGTCCAGCAGACGCCGCTTTCGATCAGCTCGGCGAGCATCCCGACGGGCGAACATCCCGGCCCGGAGAACGTGGATGCGCGCGCCGCTCGTCTCGGCCACGCCCATGGTCATCGCATCGACCGCGCAGCGCCTTAGTTTGGTTCGCCGAGCCGCTTCGTCACGGCTTCCTGCGTCTGGCGCAGCTTGGCCGCCTGGGCCGTCCGGCCGAGCGACGTGGCGCGGGCCGCGGCGACGCCGAGCCAGCGCACCGCGTGGCTGAGCGCGCCCGACGCCAGGTACGCGCGGCTCGCCGAGAGCGCCACGGCCACGTCGTTCTGGTCCTCCTCGTGCCGGCGCTCGTACAGCGCGTCGGCGTCCGCGATGCGACCGGCGGAGACGTAGACGTCCGCCAGCCCGTCGCGGACCGCCCCCACCCGCGCGGCCCCGTGCAGGCTCTCCGCCACGACCGCCGCGTACGCCGCCACGAACGCCTCGTACACCGCGAGCACCCGCGGGACCTCGCCCTTGCCGAGCGAGATCAGGAGCTCGAGGAAGGGCGCGTAGAACACGTACGGATCGATCGGCCGCGTCAGCACAGCGATCACCTCGTCGAGCGCCAGCGCCTCGGCCTCGTGCGCCGCCGCCGCGAGCGTGGCCGCCTCGATCGCCGCCTCGCTGCCGCCGAATCGCGCCCGCGCCGCGACGAGCCCGCCGTCACGCACCACGGCCGACACTCGCTCCGCGCGGGCCACGTGCTCGGCGATATGATCCCAGTCGAGCACGCCGCGTCCCGCCGGCAGCGGCGGCGCCACGAACGCGCCCTGGACGCAGGCGTCCTCGTACGTCGTCTTGGCCTCGTCGAACGCCTCGCGTACGACGACGATCTCGTCGGGCGACAACCAGCTGATCCGCATCGCGGATCTCAGGTTAGCTCACTTCTTCGGAGACGTTGCCGGCTTCTTGTCGCCCGGCTTACCGGCTGGCGCGGCGCCGCCCATGCCCTTGACCTCGTCCTGCACGCGCTTCTCGCCGTCCTTGTCCTTGCCCTTGTTCAGGTCGAGGTAGTGCTGGAAGGCGGCGATGGCCTTGTCCATGTCGTGGTTCTCCTTGTACATGAAGCCGAGGTCGAACCAGCCCTCGGCATTGCCGGGGTCGAGCGCGGTCGCCTTCTCGTACTCGGGGATCGCCTTGTCCGGGTCCTGCTTGCGGCGGTACACGACGGCGAGGTCGAAGTGGTACTGCGCCTCGTTCGGCGCGAGCTTGATCGCCGTCGACAGCGCGGTGATCGCGTCGTCGAGGCGCTTCGCGTAGCGGTACGCGACGCCGAGGTTGTGCTGAGTCTCCGCGTCATCCGGCCGCGCCTTCACGCTCGCCTCGAGCGCCGCGACCGCGCCGGCGTAGTCGCCCTTCTTGCGCTTGACCGTGCCGAGCTTGCTCTGGATCTCGGCGTCCTTCGGGTCGAGCGCGGCGGCCTTGGTCAGCGCGTCGAGCGCCTTGTCGAGCTGGTTCGTGTTCGCGTACGCGGTGCCGAGGTTCGTCCAGATGACCTTGTCCTTCTGGGTGAACTGGACCGCGTGCTCGTACGCGTTGATCGACTTCGGCAGGTCCTTCTTCTGCTTGTAGAGGTTCCCGAGCGACGCCCACGCAAACGCGTGCTTCGGGTTCGTGGACACCGCCTGCTCGAACGACGCGATCGCCTCGTCGATCTTGCCCTCCTGCTTGTACGCCAGACCCTGCTTGTAGAAGGCATCGGCGTCCTCGGCGTGCGCCAGGTGCGGGACGGACAGGCCGAGCGTGGCGAGCAGGAACAGGCGTGCGAGGCGCATGGCGGTTAGGGTATCAGACGCGCCGACGGGGCCGGTATTCAGGGCCGTCCGGGGCTCGGGCGTGGTCGTACGCTCGGCGCGAGCCCGACCGAGCTCGCAAGGTCCTCCTCGATGCGATGGAGCGCCCGCTCCGCGAACGCGCCGAGCGGGCGGCGGATTTGCTCGCCAGCCCGGACGGCGAGCCTGGACGGCGACGGCGCGCACATCCCGATGCTCGGACTCATTTTCTGGATGCGGTGGAGCCGCACTGGGCCGCGTCCGGTGGCGTTCGTCTCATCTCCGCTCGCCACCGGGCGTCGATCCCGTCGCTGACATCGAGCTCGAGAGATCAGAGGCCGCGAATAAATCGCGGTCTTTGTCGATCGGCTTGTCGGCTCCGCCGCCGGCGCCTGTCCGGAGAAGTCGCCCGCGAGGGCGCGGGCTCAGGCCGGCGCGATGACCGCGGTCGGGGCGTCGGTCAGTGTGGCGGTCGCGAGGGTCTCGCCGAGCTCGAGGTCGGCGAGCGCGTCGCCGCTGGCGGTCACGTCGTGGGAGAGCTCCTCGAGCTGCTTCACGGCGCCGGCGCCGGCGGCCTGTGCGCGCGCGGCCTCGAGGCCCGTGGCGGCGAGCTGGAACTTCTCGAGCGCGGCGACATGGTTGTGCATACGGGCGACGAGCCGCTCCTGGCCCTTCGCGATCTGCTCGCGGTAGCGCTGCTGGTCGCCGACGGCCGCGCGCGCCGCCTGGTACTGCGTCTTCACCTCGGCGTCGGTCGCGGCGGCGATGCGCGCGTCGAGGTCGGCCGCGCGCGCGCCGAGCTCCTGCTCCGACGCGCCGGTCGTCTTGACCTGCGCGCTCTTGCCCGCGACCTCGAGCGTCTTGAGCACGCCGTCGCGGACGAGGTTCTTGCCCGCGGTGTCGTCGATGTCGTCCTTCGTGGCCGCCCAGATGGCGACGCTCCGCTTGCAGAGGCCGGCGACCTCGGCGTCGAGGTTTGCGGGCAGGCGGCGGACCGCGGCGCTCACCGGGTCGCTCGAGATCGAGAGGTGGCGCGGCAGCATCGCGAGGATACCGACCATGCCCATCGCGGCGGCCGCGACGCCGGAGCGCACGAGCGGCGACCAGGCCTGCAGCTTGGCCGCGTGGCCAAAGCGCAGCGCCGTCCACATCGCGACCAGCGTGGCGACGGCGGCGAGCCCGCTCGTCAGGATCGCGCGCGTGCCCCGCGTGCCGACCGCGAGGCCGAGCGCGAGGGCGGCGGCGGTGATCGACATCGCGGCGACGCTCGGCGCCATCGCGAACAGCGGCACGACGGCGAGGCCGGCGAGCACGATGCGCGCGGGCGCCTTGCCGTAACCGAGCGCGGCGCCGGCGGCCATGCCGGCGAGCCCGCCCACCAGCGGCGCCAGCGGCGTCACCGGGTAGAGCGCGACGCCGAGGATCGCGGAGACGCCGACCATGCCGGCGGCCGCGCGGTGGAACGAGGGGTGGTCGCCGAAGCGGATGTCCATTGCGGTACCAACGCACCACCCCAGCGACTCGATCTAGTCGCCGCGCAAGCGGCCAACTGCCCGTCCGGACAAACAAAAACGGCCCCCACAAGGGAGCCGTTCTCACCCAAGAATCGGGTGCTGCCGGACGTTCGGGTTAGAACGTGTAGCGAGCGCCGAAGCGGAAGCTACGCGGCGCGCCGTACGAGGTCGCCTTGCCGAAGTTCGGGTTCACCGTCGGCGTCAGGTTGTGCGAGAAGCCATCGTCCGTGAGCGACTTCAAGTGCGTGAGGTCGCTCGGCTGCCCACCGACCACGGGGTTGACCTTGCTGAACGTGTAGGTCTCGTCCGTGGTGAGCTCGTCCTGCTGGTTCAACAGGTTGAATGCATCCACGAAGACTTCGACCTTCTGGTCCTTGTGGACACGACGGCCATAGGAGACGTGGATGTCGACGCGCTCGGTCGTCGGGGACCGCGCGAACTCGCCGCGCGGCAGCACGTACACCTCGCCCGGGGTCTGGTCGTAGATCGGGTTGATGCCGAGCGCGTTGTGCGCGATGCCGGACTGCATGCGGAAGCTACCGCCGAGCGTCACGAGGCCCGCCTCGTGGAGGTCGAACATGTAGAAGCCGTCGACCTTGAAGTTGTGCGGGCGGTCGAGGCCGAGGAAGCCGTAGCGGTTCGCGACGAGGCCCGGGAGGTCGTACTGCGACGTGATGTTCGGGTCGAGCTGGCCCGTCTCGGTCGAGAAGAGACCCGGGTAGTTACCGCGCTCCTGCGAGTACGTGTACGACGCGATGATGAGCGACTGGTGCGTCGGGCGCTGCGTCGCCGTCAGGGTGAGGGCGTCGTAGTTGCGGGACGGGGGATCTTCCTTCTTGAGGAAGCGCAGCGAGTTCGCCGTCTGCGAGTCGATCGCCGACTGGGCCGGGTTCGACGTCAGCTCGGCAGCCGCCTTCTTGTCGAGGTCCGCGGCCTGCGAGTCGAAGTTCTGGCCGGGGTTCGCGATGACGTAGCTGTTCGCGTCGTCGGCCGAGATGTCCTCGATGATGACGGGCAGCGTGCGGTGCGTGTACGTCAGGCCGAGCTTGAAGTCGGGGACGAGCTCGTACTCGGCGCCGGCGATGTACTCGTCCGTGTACTGGCCCTGAAGGCCGGGGGCGGTGTTTTCGGTGGACCCGTTAACACCAGTTTTCTGGTCCGTGCACTGGTTCAGCGTGCCGATGAGTCCAGCGGTCCCGTGGTCGACGTTACAGTTTGCATCGTACAGCGGGTCGCTGGGCAGACGCGCGTTGCGATTGAGACTGACCTTCGAATCGATCTGACCACCGTACGCGCGCACGTTGATGTCCATCGGGATGTTCTCGAAGAACCGGCCGTAGTGGGCGAAGATCTTCGACTTCCCTTCGCCGGTCGGATCCCAGTTGATGCCGAGGCGCGGTGCCCAGTTGTTGAGCGTGAACGCCGAGCTCGGGACGATCTCGCCCGTCGCGGTCGTCGTGCCCTGAAACTCCTTGGCGTTGAACGCGACTTGCTGCTCGAAGCGGATACCGAAATCGAGGGTCAGATTCGGCAGGATGCTCCACGAATCCTGGAGAAACGCGCCGATGCTACGATCACTCGTCGTCGCGGTATGCTTGTCCACGAGTCCGCAGATCGACAACTTGTTATTGCAGAGCACCTGGCCGGTCGCGAGCGTCACAGCCGCGGGATTGAGCAGCTCGGTCGCCGTCAGGTTGCGCAAGAGCACGGCAAAGCCCTGGGCGGTCCAGGTGCCCGGAGCGCCCTGTCCCTCGCCAACGCAGGCACCTGTCGCCGGGTCGGTGTTGCACTGGCGGCGATAGAAGCCGCCGCCGCTGTAGTTCTGGTCCGTGTTGTAGCTCGACGCCTCGATGTCGATGCCGCCTCTGAACACGTGGTAGCCGAGCAACTTCACGCGCTGCGTCAGCGTGAGGCTACCGGATAGCCGGTTGTTGTCGCGGTGCTCGAGGAAACCGAGGCCCTGCTCGAGGTACTGCTCGACGGGACAGCTGACGATCTTCGGGTAAGGATTTCCGGCGCGCGCATCGTTGCACGCACCGATCTTGGCGTCGCCGCCCTCGAGGTCCTGGAACTCGTAGAGCGAGCGCGAGTACAGGTACTCGACGCCCGGCGCATTGCCGACGGCATTTGGCGCCGACTGGTAGTCGTAGCCGTGATGATAACCGCCGACCGCGTCGATCTGCGTCTTGCCTTCGTTCAACTTCGACGTGTACTTGGCGACGACGTCGTACGCGCCGGTCTTTTCGTTGAGGAACTCGTCCTGCGGAGCAACCGAGCCAGTGAGGACCTGGTTTCCGTTCGTCGGGTTACCGAACGCGCTGAGCGAGAACGTATTGTTCGCGTTGATCTCGCCGCTCAGCTTCGCAGTGAAGAAATACGTGTTCGCGTGGTGGTCGAAGTCCTGACTCGACACGAACTTGTGCTTCGTAAAGCTGTTCGCGTCGATGTCCGGGATGCCGTCCTGGTTGTCATCGAGCTGCTGCTGCACGGTGCGGGTCGTGGTCGCGTGGTTGGACGACGGGTTGAACCCGACGTGAAACCACAGCTTGTCCTTGATGATCGGACCGCCGAGCTCGGCGCCGACATCGTAGTCGTAGTTCAGGTTGTTCGCGATCGCGATCGAGCCGCCGGCGCGCTCGACCGTCCGGGCGGAGGAGACGAGCCCACCCGGGGTCAGGTAACCAAACACGGAGCCGTGGAATTCGTTGCTGCCGCTCTTGGTGACGACGTTGATGATACCGCCGGTCGCACGGCCGTACTCGGCGTTGTAGCCGCCGGTGATGACCTCGGTCTCGGAGACGAACTCGTTCGGCAGGTTCGACGACTGGAGACCATGGCTGGTGTCCGTCGTGTTGAGGCCGTTGACGATGTACGTGTTCTCGACCGACGTGGATCCGGAGATCGACGTGCCGTACTGGTCGTTTTGCGAGCCCGACGCGGCGCCGAGCACTTCACCGAAGGTACGACCGACCGGGATGTTCCGGGTGTAGTCGTCGGTGATCGTGACGCCCGTCTTCTGCGAGCCCTGATCGATGATCGGGGCGCCGCCCTTGATCACGATCGTCTCGCCCTTTTTCGCCGCGGTCGTGGTGTCGACCGTGACGTTGACGACGGCTTCCTTGCCGATGTTGATAAGGACGTTGCCACGCGAGAACGTGTTGTCCTGGTAGTACACCGTCAGGGTGTACAGACCGGCGGGCAGAGCGGTGATGAAGTAGAGGCCGTTCTCGTCCGAGATGACGACCTGCTCCCCCTGAAGGGCAGGCGAGGTGGCGACGATGGTCGCGCCGACCGCGGCTTCCTTCGTGCCCGCGTCGCGGATCTGACCGCGGAGGCCACCGACGGTTGCCTGTGCATGCGCAGTCGTCTCCGTGATGTACGACTGGGCGAGGAGCGTCGCGCCGAGGAGGCCGGCGCTGAGCAGAGTCTTGCTGATCTTGTTCATGACGGCTCCTTTCACATTGCCGCGACGTCGAAGCAGAGCACCGTCACCGGGTTGCCCATGGCGTCATCGGGGTAGGTGATCGCGCCGGTCCCGCCGGCGACGTCCGTAGCGGATGCGGTCGCCGCGAGCTCGAGGCGGTAGGTGGTGGAGGGCTCGAAGAGGTTGCCGGTGTTAGCGGGAACCGTCGGGTCCGGGTTCACGCCGGTCGAGCTCTTGTCGTAGATGTCGACGTCGGCGCCGGCATCCTGGAAGAAGCCGACTTTCGCGTCCGGAACCTGGACGCCGCCGGTGCAGTCGGCCGTCACGCCCTTGAAGAGCTTGACGTCGCTCGCCGTGAAGCTCGTGAGGTCCACGCCGTTGTTGAACGTGAAGACGATTGGATCCGCGGGGGAGATCGAGCTGCGCTTGGCCGCGTCCGTGATGCCCGCCTTCGGGGCCACCTTGGTGACGCGGAGCGGCGAGACCGAGAACGTGAACGGTCCGAGCTGATCGGTCGGAACTGCGTTGCCGTCCTTATCGACGACGACCGTCGGGCTGATCGACACCGTGCAATTCGCGCCGGTCGGGATCGTGGTCGGATCGACCGCCTGGATGAACAACGAGGGTCCCAGGGGCCAGCTGAACGAGTTGCCGGCCGGCTGGTAGTACCCGTCGTAGGGAACCGCCACGCCGTCGCAGCTGAAGGTCACCGGCAGCGTCGTGGCGATCGAGCCGCTCGAGTTGCCGGTCGGGTTCCCGCTGCCGTCGAGCACCGGGCTCAGGGTCTCGACCTGGTCGCCGTTGAGGAGCTCGTCGAACATGATGCGGACGTAGAACGTGCTCGGCAGCGCGTTCGTCAGCTCGGGCACTCCCATGGTCAGATCCTCGGGGCAGATCTGATCCGAGAAGAAGTCGACGCCAATGTCGACGAGTCCGGGCCGCTTGTCGTCCCCAGCGCCCTGGGCGCCGTCGTTCGGGCCCCGCGTCTTGCAGAACGTGGCCCCTTCGTCGAGGCCATCGGTGTTGTTGGCGACGAGGACCGAGAGGACCTCAGGAGGCCCATCGGGCCGCAGGTCGGTAGGCAGGTTGGGGTCGCTACACGCGACGACACCAAACACCGCAGCCGAGGTTGCAAGCCACGCTTGCGATCGGACGAACATAGTTGAGCCTCCCAAGAGTTTTAGCTGCGGGGGTCGCACAACCCGGTTCCGCAACGTTGGAAGTAATCGCTTATCCCTGTGACAAACGCAAGGACCCGGCATTTTTCTGGCTGACAGCAGGCAACCTAAATGCGACAAGACCCGGTTGGGTCGATCCAACCGGGTCTATACGCGACAGCGGATCGCTCGAACGTGCGTCAGCGCACGGCCGGCTGTGATCCGGATCTCAGGCGTTCGGCCGCTTGCCGTTGATCACGGCCGGCGGCGGGGTCGGAGCCGCGGCGCCGTTCGGCGTCCCGCGACCCGCCAGCGATGGCGCGCTCGACTTGCCGCTCTTGTCGTCGGAGGACGCCGCGCCCGGCGGCAGGCCCGCGGCCGCTTCCGGCGCGACATCGATGCCGATGCGGCGGATGTTGTGGTGCGCGAGCACCTTCGCCTCGATGGAATTGTACGTGTCCGGGTGCTCGAGCAAGAACTGCTTGGCGTTCTCCCGGCCCTGCCCGATGCGCTCGCCGGCATATGAGAACCAGGCGCCGCTCTTGTCGACGATGTTCGCCTCGGACGCGAGGTCGACGAGGTCGCCTTCGCGCGAGATCCCCTGCCCGTACAGGATGTCGAACTCGACCTCCTTGAACGGCGGCGCCATCTTGTTCTTCACGACCTTCACGCGCGTGCGGTTACCGATGACGTCCTCTTCCTTCTTGATCGCGCCGATGCGGCGGATGTCGAGGCGAACGGACGCGTAGAACTTGAGCGCGTTACCGCCGGTGGTCGTCTCCGGCGAGCCGAACATGACGCCGATCTTCATGCGGATCTGGTTGATGAAGATGACCATGGTGCGCGACTTCGAGATCGCGGCGGTCAGCTTGCGGAGGGCCTGGCTCATGAGGCGGGCCTGGAGGCCGACGTGCGTGTCGCCCATCTCGCCCTCGAGCTCGGCCTTCGGGGTCAGCGCCGCAACGGAATCGACGACGATGACGTCGATCGCGTTGGAGCGGACGAGCATGTCTGCGATCTCGAGCGCCTGCTCGCCGAAGTCCGGCTGGCTGACGAGGAGCTCCTCGGTCTTGACGCCGAGCTTCTTGGCGTACCCGACGTCGAGCGCGTGCTCGGCATCGATGAACGCGCACACGCCGCCGCGCTTCTGCGCCTCGGCGATGATGTGGAGGGTCAGGGTCGTCTTGCCGCTCGACTCCGGGCCGTAGATCTCGACGATGCGGCCGCGCGGGAGGCCGCCGATGCCGAGGGCGATGTCGAGGCCGAGCGAGCCGCTCGGCACGACCTGCACCTCGCGCTCGACCGAGTCCTTGCCGAGCCGCATGATCGAGCCCTTGCCGAACTGCTTTTCGATCGTCCCGAGGGCGAGGTCGATGGCCTTATCACGGGCCTGGTTGGCGGGGCTGGGAGCGGAGGGCTGGGTCTCTTTCGTGGCCATGGTGATGTCCTCTTCTTGTCTGGGTTAGGCCCGCGGCCTACAAGTGTTGTCCGCGCGGCCAACCGTCATCGGTGTCGTCGCTTGGGCCCAGTTCTACGGGCGCGGTCTGACGTTCCGGCGCGGCCGGCGAGGTCTTTTCGGGCGTCTTGAAGGGGATCTGCGCGAGCTCGCGATACACGGAACCTGATGATTTCGTGTCGCTTTCGTACAGCACAACCTCGTGGACCCGGGACTCACCGAACATTTGTTCAGCTACTGGTAACACGACCTCCTTGGCGCTCGCAACTTCGCGCAGCCGCGCCAGCGTGATGTGGGGATGAAACGGGTGATCGGCGGCCGGGAAGCCGAGCGCCACGCAGGCCGCCTCGACCTTCGCCGCCAGCGCGGTGATCGCGGCCGCGCCCTGGTCGTCGAGCCCCGCCCAGACGACGGTGGCCCGGTCGAGCGCGGGGAAGCCGCCGATGCGGGCCGCGCGGAACGTGATGCGCTCGGAGCCGCGGACGGCCGTCGCGAGGGCGTCGCGCAGGGGCCCCAGGGTCTCGGTGCGCGTCCAGCCGAGGAACCTGAGCGTCAGGTGGAAGCTCGGCGGGGCGACGAAGCGCCAGTCCTGCTTCGCGTCGCGGGCGCGGCGCGCGAGGGTCTCGCCGGCGCTGGAGAGCTGGTTCGCGGTAGCGGTGGAGATGCGCACGCCGATGAAGACGCGGCGCTGCTCCGTCGTCGGACGGACGCCGCCGGCCACCTCGGGCGCAGGGGGTGCTTCAGCCATCGAGTGCCTCGTCGATCATCCTGAGTCCCCACCAGCTGGCGAGCGTGCGGATGAGATCGCGCGCGCCAGGAAAGCCGATCTTCTTCGTCGTGACGCCCCGCGCGGATGCCAGCGCGAGCCATACGGTGCCGACGGGCTTCTCGGGCGTCCCGCCGTCGGGGCCCGCGACGCCGCTGATCGCGACCGCGAGGTCCGTCCCGAACCGCGCGAGCGCGCCGCTCGCCATCTCGCGCACGACCTCCTCGCTGACGGCGCCGTGCGCGACGAGCGTGTCGGGGGAGACGCCGAGCTGGCGGATCTTCTCGTCGTTCGCGTACGTGATGGCGCCGCCGCGAAAGCTGCGCGAGCTCCCCGGCAGCCGCGTCAGCATCTCGCCGAGCATGCCGCCGGTGCACGACTCCGCCGTCGCCACGGTCGTCTGCTGGTCCTGGAGGCGCCGCCCCACCCGCTCGACGAGGTTCTCCTCGCCGGTGCCGTACAGAAAGCCGCCCACGCGCGTGCGGAGCTGCCCATCCATCGCCGCGAGGCGGGCCGCCGCGGCCGCGCCGTCATGGTCGCGGACGACGAGCTTGACCAGCGTCTCGGGGAACTTCACCTGGTAGTGGATCGTGGCGCCGGGGACGCCGTCGACGATGCCGCGGCAGACCTCGGAGATCTGCGACTCGCCGCGCCCGAAGACGCGATAGATCGTCCGCGCGACGCGCTCGACGTTGCCGCGGGCCTCGCGCAGCTCCGCCAATCGCCCCAGCAGCCCCCCGCCGTCGAACGGACCGCGCTGCCCTTCGGCAGCGCGGCCGGCGGGGCGCACCCCGCCGTCGAAGATCGTGAAGATCTCGCGCGGGATCCCGGGCAGGCAGATGACGGGGACGCCGCGGATGGTGGCCTCGAAGCACGGGGCGAGGCCGCCGGGGTTGCCGTGGACGCGCGCGCCGGCGGGGACGCGGACCTGGCGCAGCTGCACCGGCGTGATGGCCACCCGCCCCGCGAAGCGCCGCTCGAGGTTCGCCCGGGCGGCCGGGTCCTCGACGGCGGCGACGCCCGCGAGCGCGGCCACGACGTCGACGGTCAGGTCGTCCTCGGTCGGGCCGAGGCCGCCGGAGCAGATCACCAGATCCGCGCGGCTCACGGCGACCTCGAGGGCGGCAGTCATATCGGCCGCGTCGTCGACGCAGCTCGTCATCCAGCGGGTGGTGATGTCCAGGTCCCAGAGCTTGGCCGCGAAATAGGACGAGTTCGTATTTACGATCTCACCGCGGCACAGCTCGTCCCCGATCGTCAAGATCTCGGCGCGCACGTGCGCAGGACCTTAGCCTCGATCTGCGGAAGAATGTACCTGCGATTGACGCGCCGCGCGCACGCTGCCTATCATCGCGGGAGATCGCCGATATGAAGATCCGCTACGCCGCCAAGACCGATGTCGGGATGAAGCGGACGCATAACGAGGATTACTTCTCGTTGATCGAAGACGAGCAGCTGTTCCTCGTCGCCGATGGCATGGGCGGCCACGCCTCGGGCGAGGTCGCCTCGAAGATGGCCGCCGAGACGATCGGCGAGTTCTATCAGCGCACGCGCGAGGACGAGGACGCGACCTGGCCGTACAAGATGGACCGCTCGCTGAGCTACATCGAGAACCGCCTGGTCTGCAGCGTGAAGCTCGCGAACCTCCGCATCTTCGAGACGAGCAACCGGGACCTTCGCTACAAGGGCATGGGCACCACGCTCGTATCGACGCTGGTCAGCGGCGACAAGATCTACGTCGGGCACGTCGGCGATTCGCGCGTCTACCGGGTCCGCGAGGGCGGCATCGCGCAGCTGACGCGCGACCACTCGCTCCTCGAGGACTACAAGGAAGCGAAGCCGGACATGACGGAAGAGGAGGAGCGCAACTTCCCTCACAAGAACGTCATCACGCGCGCGCTCGGCATGCGCGAGACCGTCCAGGTCGACATCCGCGCGCACCAGGTGAAGAGCGGCGACGTCTACATCCTGTGCTCGGACGGCCTGTCCGGCATGGTGGTCGACGACCAGATCTGCCAGATCGCCTCGAACGCGAAGAGCCTCGAGCGCGCGGTCGCCGAGCTCGTCGACGCGGCGAACCGCAACGGCGGGACCGACAACGTGACGACGCTGCTGCTGCAGTGTCTCGCGGCGTAGCCGGCGCGTGAAGTACCGGGTCGACAGCGGCAAGCTGACCGTCAAGGCGCGGTCGAGCATTCACGACACCACGACCGTCTGGGACAAGGTCTCCGGCGAGGTCGAGGCCGACCCCGAGACCCTCGCCACCGCCGGCGCCCACGCGCTCTTCACCATCGACATGACGGCGTTCGACGCCGGCGACTGGCTCAAGAACCGGAAGCTGCGCAAGGACTTCGCCCTGGACGACCATCCGCGCGCGACGTTCACGCTCGTCCAGCTGACGACGGTAGTCCGCGACGGCGCGGCGTTCACCGCGACGGCGGAGGGGACCCTGCGCTGGCGCGGCAAGGAGGTCGTGCTCGTGCTCGCCGGGCGCGGTACGCTCGACACGGCATGCGTGACCGCGACCGCGACGTTCGAGCTGGACATCACGAAGCTGGGGCTCCAGGCGCCGAGGATCCTCATGGTCAAGGTGGCCGACGTGGTCGCGGTCGAGGTCTCGGTGCGGGGCTCGGCGTCGTCCTAGCGCTCGCGGGCGCGGCGGCGTGCGGCGACAAGGAGGTCGAGTACAGCGGGGTCGGCAAGTGGCGGTTCGAGCACACGACGCTCGCCGACGCGAAGGAGGGCGTCTGCCAGCCGACCGATCTCACCGACGGTCGCAAGGCGACGTGGTGCTTCGCGAACAAGCCGTTCAAGATCGGCGCGAAGACGGCGGAGCTCGACCTCTACTTTCTCGGCACGGAGCCCGCGGCCCCGCTGATCGAGATCCAGGTCAAGGTCCGCGGCTGCGACGAGGACGAGCTGACGCGGTGGCTGCGCACGAACTTCGGCGCGCAGATCGACGCGCGCCCCAAGCGCGGGTACTGGCAGAACCCGCACATGTGGATCGGCGCGCTCCTGCCAGCGGATCCAGGGCGCTGCGTGATCCACATGCTGCCGACCAGCGAGCAAGCCGAGATCGCGCGGCTCAAGGGGCTCTAGCCCGCCCGCAGACGTCAGTCGGTGGCCAGGACGATGACCTGGTCCCCCGCGCCGAGCTTGATGCGCGAGCGCTTCGCCGGATCGAGCACCACGCCGAAGCCCTTGCTCTCGTCGCTCGCGTTCGCGGCGAGCCGGTAGCCGATCGCGACCTCTTCGCGGCGCAGCGCGGCCTCGCACACGGTCGCGAACGTGACCTCGGTCGACGCCACGAAGTGGCTGGCCGGCTTGAGGTAGATCTCGTGGCCCCCCGTCGAGAACAGCTCGTCGAGCACGCGCACGAGCCGCGGGTTCTGCGCGAGCTGCGCGACGAGGAGCGACACGAGCCGGTTGCTCACGATGAAGTCGTCGGCGTCCGCGACCGAGGCGAGGTCGCGGTTCGCGATGTCGAGGATCTCGGTGGTGATGGGCACGCGCTTGCCGGCGAGGCGCTCGATGTCGCGCAGGTGGAGGAGGATCACGGTCGTGCGCGCGTCCGCCATCTCTTGCGTGCGGCCGTGGGTCTCGGAGAGGAGGAGGACGTGGTGGTAGCTCGTGACGTCGAGCTCGTCGAGGAGCGCGCGGTTCGTCAGGTCGCCGACGCGCGCCGTGACGCGGATGCGCTCGGCCGTGGTGGGCATGCGCGACTCGTCCTCGCCGACGAGCGTGATCTCGCTGCCCGGCCCGCAGTGGATGTCCAGCTGGTGCACGACGTTCGCGGTGCGGCGGCTCGCGCCGAGGACGAGCGTCCGCTCGGCGGGGTGGACGTGGCTCGGGGCGGTTGCGATGATCGCGGCCGCGTCGATAGTGAGCTTGCCGCGTCCCCCGTCGGCGATGATCGACTCGTCGTCGTGGGAGATGGTGATGACCTCGTCGCCGGCCGCGAACACGCGGTCGAGGGGCGGCGGCACGAGGACCTCGCCGCTCGCGGTGCTGACGCCGATGAGCGCCGAGGTGTCGTACTCGAAGACCGCGTCACGGAACGTCATGCCGAGCACTTTGGGCTCGAGGTGCATGTACGGATCGGAGCCGTCGAACCCGAGGAGGTGGCTGTAGACGGCGGAGAGGCCGGACTGGCGGCCGGTCTGCACCAGCACCCGGCAGATCTGCGGGTTCGCGTGGATGAGGCCCGCCTTGTCGCCGACGATGAAGCGCGCGACGCGCTCGGTGCTCGCCTCGAACACCTCGGCGACGACGTGCGGGGCCTGCTCCGGCGCGATCTTCTTGATGGCGAGGAGCGTCTTGAGCACGATCGTGTCCGACTCGTGCGACTCCATCGGCGAGCCGTCCTCGTGACGCTCGGGGGCGAGGACGATGATCGACTTGCACGTGCCGGGGCTCGTCATCGCGAAGTCGGTGAGCACCATCGGCGTGCCGGTCCGCGTGACGACGCGAATCTTGGGGTGGCCGCGCAGGGTCACGCCGATCTCGTGATCCATCTCGACCTTGTCGCGCTCGGCGAGGATGACGATGCACGCGTCGCGGTGATTCGTGTTGGCGGCGGCGAGCTCGCGGACGAGGGTGTGGATCTTCGGCGTCCAGCCGAGGATCACGGTGTGAGCGTGCTCGATGACGGTGCTCTTGCCGCGGCGGAGCTGGTCGAGCGTCTCGCCGAAGCCCGACGACAGGACGCCGATCAGCGACGACACGACGAACACGCCGCCGATCGTGACGAACAGCATCACGAACAGGAACGGCCAGTTCGTGCCGACCGCGTCGTTGCCGAGGGTTCCCGGGTCGAGCGTGTGCGTCAGCGAGCGCCACGCCATCATTCCGACGGAGTCCGGCTTGCCGTTCTCGTCGACGGCCGCCGCGCCGAACACCAGCATCGCGAACACGGCGATACCGACCAGCACGAGCGCCATCACGCCGAGCAGCGCGATCTTCGCGCCGAGGCCGCGTGACATCAGGTTGTCGAACCGATAGCGCAGTCGCTGTCGCTTGCTCATCGGCGGCAACCCTACGCCGGAAACCCCGCGAAGTTGGCGCGCGGGCAATATGCCCCGCGGCGCCGGGGATCACTGGGCAGGGATGGTCACGGCCCAGTCGGCCTCGAACTGCGCCTGCGTGATGGCGGCGGCGGTCGGCTCGAAGATCAGGGCGCCGACCTCGCGGTTGGCCGTCAGCGAGGTGTCGGAGTAGTTCTCCGAGCCGATGAACGCGACGCCGTCGGCGAGGAGGAGCTTCGCGTGCAAGAAGAACTGCGCGTCGGTCGCGTACTTGCTCGGGATGCCGACGCTCGCGAAGTAGGCGGCGGCCGCGTCGTTGCCGGCCTGGTCGTTCGGGGTCTCGAGGATCACGCGCACGGCCACGCCCCGCTGGGCCGCCTGCACGATGGCGATCCGGACGCCGGTCTGGTTCAGGTACATCGCCTCGACATCGAGCGATCGCTGCGCGCTCTTGATGAAGTCGAGGATGCGGCTCATCGAGTTGTCGGGCGAGACGACCAGGCGCGTGCAGGCGAGGTTCGCCGGGCGCGGGCCGGTGTCCCCCGCGAGGGCCCAGTCCATGAAGAAGATGCGCGCGACGTCCGCGACGTCGTCAGGATCCCGGTCCACGAAGCCGTAGTTGCGCTCGCTCGTCATCGCGCCGACGTTGAAGTTCATCGACATGACGACGGCTTCCGCGCTGTCGATGACGAGGTACTTCGCGTGCGAGTACGTGTAGACGGCGGGCGTGTCGCGCGCGTCGAGGCCGTGCGCGAGGAACATGGACTTGATGGCGGCGTTCGCGTGTTCCTGCGGGTCCATGAGGACGCGCACGGACACGCCGCGGTCGTGGGCCTCGACGAGGTGATCGCGCAGGACGGCGTCGTCGAAGAGGTACATCTGCAGCGCGAGCGAATGCTGGGCGCTGTCGATCAGCGCGACGAGGCGATCCTCGAGCCCGGTCGGCCCGACGAAGACCTCGGGGTCGACGAGACGCGGGGTGGTGACGGTGCAGCCGATCCCGTCCGAGGCATCGAACAGCGGCGCGGCGTCCGGGGGGACGGCGTCGGGCGGCGCGTCGGGATAGACGCGACACGCGGCGGCGGTGACCGCGAGCAGGGCGAGGCGCGAACGCATCCGCGCCGGAGGATGCCACCGCGGCGGGCGGGGCCCTACGACTTCTTTTGCTGTTCGCGCGGGCACGAGCCGCTCGCGTCCCCGGCGGCCTTGGCGCACAGGCCATAGAGCTCGTGGCGGTGGCGCAGGACGGTGAAGCCGCCGAGGCGCGCGGCGATCTTCTCCTGCAGGCGCTCGATGTCGTCGTCCTCGAACTCGAGGATGAGGCCGCACTTCATGCAGATGAGGTGGTCGTGGTGATCGCCAACGACCTCGTACCGCGCCTGGCCGTCGCCGAACTGGCGCTCGACGGCGAGGCCGCTGTCGACGAGGAGCTTCACGGTGCGGTAGACGGTGGCGTACCCGACCTTGGGCTGCCGCTTGCGCACGCGCGCGAGGAGCTCGTCGATCGAGATGTGATCTTTGGTCCGCAAGAACTGCTCGACGATGGCCTCGCGCTGCGAGGTCGTGTTGAGCTTCTTGTCCTGGATGTACGTCTGCCAGCGCTCCTTGAGCTCGCCCGTATTGTCGGGTCGGAAGTCCGAGCGCTCCGCCATGGGTTATCAGCTTTCCCGCAACCATGCGTTGTGTCAAGCGATCTCGCGAGGGTGACTTTTCAAGTTTGGTTCATGTATGTTGCGGACGTGGCGGAGAGTGAGCCTGGCTTCGATGTGGTCCTCGTGCGGTTGCGCGAGGTCGTCGGTCGCCTGGAGTCGGGCGAGCTGACGCTGGAGCAATCGCTCGCGGTCTATGAAGAGGGCGTGCAACTCGCGCGGCGTGGGCAGCTGTTGCTCGCGACGGCGGAGAAGCGCGTGGAGATCCTCGTCAGCGCGGGCAGCGGCGGCGGCCTCGAGGCCGTGCCGTTCGACCTGGGCGCCGCGCCGTCGGGCAGCGAGGCGTAGGTGGCGGCGACGCTCGCGCCCGCGACCGCGCCGGCGGAGCTTGTCGCCTATCTCGAGGCGGCGCGCGTCGCGATCGATGGCGAGCTCGTGCGGCGGCTGACCCCGCCCGCGGACGATCCGGGGCGCCTCGTCGAGGCGATGAGCTATGCGGCGACCGGGCCCGGCAAGCGGCTGCGGCCGGCGGTGCTGTTCGCGGCGGCCGAGGCATGTGGCGCGACCCGCGCGGCGGCGATGCCGGCGGCCGCGGCGATCGAGATGCTGCACGCGTACACGCTGGTGCACGACGATCTGCCCGCGATGGACGATGACGACGAGCGGCGCGGCCGACCGACGGTGCACATCGCGTTCGGCGAGGCGATCGCGGTGCTCGCGGGCGATGGTCTGCTGACCGCAGCGTTCGGCGCGCTCGCCGAGCTGGGCGCGCAGGCCGCGCCGGCGGTGGCGGTGCTCGCGCAGCGCGCGGGCGCGGCGGAGCTCCTCGCGGGCCAGGCGCTGGATCTGTGGGGCGGCGCGAGCGACCTCGCGGGGATCGAGCGCATGCACGCGGCAAAGACGGGCGCGCTGTTCGCGGCGGCCGCGGAGCTCGGCGCGATCGCGGCGGGCGCGCCGGCCGCCACGTGCGCGGCGCTCGGGCGCTACGGGATGGCGATCGGCATCGCGTTCCAGCACGCGGACGACCGCGACGACGCGGAGATGCTGGAGCACGCGGAGGCGGCGGCGGAGCGGATGCGGGTCCTGTGTCGCGAGGCGCGCGGGATCGCGGCGGAGCTGGGGCCGCGGGCGGCGACGCTCGACGCCATCGCGGCGTGGATCGGATCGCGCGCGTGACGAGCAAGCCGGATCTGCGGCCGCCGTTGACGACGGAAGCGATTGCTCCGTACCCTAGCCCCGTGGCGGATGACTGGGACGAGGACACGACGGCGACGGAGATGCAGGAGCTCGAGCGGGCGGATGGCGAGCGGCCCTGCATCACGGTGCTGACCGGGACGGCGGCGGGCACGACGTTCAAGGTGCTCAAGGGCAACGCGCTCATCGGGCGCGGCGAGAAGGCGGAGGTCCGCATCCTCGACGACGGGGTCTCGCGGAACCACGCACGGCTGCGGTTCGACACGGGCGGGCGGCTCTACGTCGCGGACCTCGAGAGCCGCAACGGCACGTACGTCAACGGCAACCGGATCGTGACGGACACGAAGCTCGAGGCCGGCGACAAGATCCAGGTCGGCCGCACGACGGTGCTCCGGTTCGAGTACCAGGACGCGATCGACGAGTCGTTCCAGCAGAACCTCGTGTCATCGGCGCTGCGGTGCAGCCTGACGCGCGTGTTCAACAAGCGCTACCTGCTGGACCGGCTCGACAGCGAGCTCAAGTTCGCGCGGCGGCACGGCGCGTCGGTGTCGCTCTTGATGCTGGATCTGGATCACTTCAAGCGCGTGAACGACGACCACGGGCACCTCGGAGGCGACGCGGTGCTGATCAACCTGGCGGCGGTGCTGACCAAGGCCGTCCGCAACGAGGACGTGGTCGCGCGGTTCGGCGGCGAGGAGTTCGCCGTGATCCTGCGCGCCACGGAGCAGGAGCCGGCGGTGCAGCTGGCGGAGCGGCTGCGCAAGCTGGTCGAGACGACGCCGAGCGAGTTCCACGAGAAGAAGCTGGCCGCGACGGTCTCGATCGGCGTGGCGACGTTTCCCGCCACGCCGGCGACGACCGTGGACGAGCTCATCGAAGCAGCGGACCAGGCGCTGTACCGGGCGAAGCACGCGGGCCGCAACCGCGTCGCCCGCTGACACGCCCGCGTCGGCCGCCGTGTAACAGTTGTAACAATGGGGCCTGGCCCCTTTGTTTGTGTCCGGCATTCGGACACGCCGCGATGCGGTACGGTCGGCGGATGCGCCGGTGGCTCGCCCTCGTTGCCCTCGCGGCCTGCGCGCCGCCGGTCACGCCCGCTCGGCCGGTGACCGATACTTACTTCGGCGTCGCGGTCGCCGATCCGTATCGCTGGCTCGAGGGCGAGACCGAGGACGTGCACACCTGGACCGCCGGGCAGAATGCCCGTGCGCGCGAGGTCCTCGACCGGCGGCCGCGGATCGATACGTTGCGCGCCGAGCTGCGCGCGATCCTCGCCGCGCCCGCCACGACGTACGACCACCTCGCGCCCGCCGGCGGCAAGCTGTTCGCGCTCCGCAAGCAGTCCACGCACGAGCAGCCCGAGCTCGTCGTCATGGCCGACCCGGCGCAGGCGGCCGCCGCCAAGCTCGTCCTCGATCCCGCCGCGGCCGGAGGCGCGCAGCAGACGATCGACTGGTTCCGGCCATCGCCCGATGGGACGCGCGTCGCGGTGTCGCTGTCCGCACGCGGCAGCGAGGCTGGCGTGCTCCACATCATCGACCTCGCCGGCAACGATCGCGAGCCTCCGCTCCCCCGTGTGCAGTTCGGCACCGGCGGCGGCGACGTCGCGTGGACGCCCGACAGCGCCGGCCTCTACTACACGCGCTACCCGGCGGCCGGCGAGAAGCCGGAGCGCGAGCGCGACGCGTGGGTCAACGTCTGGTTCCACGAGCTCGGGACGCCCGCCGCGGCCGATCACTACGAGCTGGGGCGAGACCTGCCGCGGATCGCGGAGATCCTGCTCGCGTCCGATGCGCGCGGCCGCGTCCTCGCGTCGGTGCAGAACGGCGACGGCGGCACGTTTCGTCACTACCTGCGCGACGCGGCCGGCTGGCGGCAGCTCGATGACTGGGGCGATGCGATCGTATCCGTCGAATTCGGGGACACCACCGACGACCTCTGGCTCGTCTCGCGCGCGCAGGCGCCGCGCGGCAAGATCCTGAAGCTCGCGGCGAGCGCGAGGTCCGCGGCCGCCGCCGTGCTCGTCGTGCCGGAGCGCGCCGACACGGTCGTCACCGAGTTCTCCACCCGCGCGAACGTGCTCGCGGTCAGCGACCGCATCGTCGTCGCGTACCAGGTCGGCGGCCCGAGCGAGCTCCGCGCGTTCACCCTCGCTGGCGCGCCCGCGACGAGCCCGGCCATCTCGCCGGTCAGCGCGGTCGGCGCGCCCGTGCGCTGGCAGTCCGGCGCGGTGTTCACGACGGAGTCGTTCATCCAGCCGCGCGCGTTCCGGCAGCTCGAGCCCGCGACCGGCGCGGTGACCGACCTCGCCGCGCTGTCGCCGGCGGCGCCGGTGGATCTGTCGGCCTTCGAGCTCTCGCGCGAGTGGGCGACCTCGAAGGACGGCACGCAGATCCCGATGAGCATCGCGTGGCCGAAGGGCGCCCCGCGGGACGGCTCGCGGCCGTGCCTCGTGATGGGCTACGGCGGCTTCGGCATCAGCAGCGAGCCCGGCTTCCTCGGGCGGTGGGCGCCGCTGCTCGCGCGCGGCGTGTGCTTCGTCGAGGTGAACTTGCGCGGCGGCGCGGAGTACGGCGAGGCGTGGCACCAGGCCGGCGCGCGCACGCACAAGCAGAACGTGTTCGACGACTTCACGGCCGCGCTCGAGCTGCTCGTCGCGAAGCAGTACACGCAGAGCGCGCACCTCGCGATCATCGGCCGCTCGAACGGCGGGCTCCTGATGGGGGCGATGCTGACGCAGCACCCGACGCTCGTGCACGCGGTGGTCGCCGAGGTCGGCATCTACGATTCGCTGCGCTACGAGCTGTCGCCGAACGGCGCGTACAACATTCCCGAGCTCGGCACCGTCCGGGATCCGGCGCAGTTCGCGGCGCTGCACGCGTACTCGCCGTACCACCACGTCGCGCGGGCGGCCTATCCGGCGGTGCTGATGAGCACGGGCGACAACGACGCGCGCGTCTCGCCGTGGCACTCGCGGAAGATGATCGCCGCGCTGCAGGCGGCGCAGACGGGGCGCGCGCCGATCTTGCTCGTGACGACGGCGAAGGGCGGGCACGGCGCGGGGGCGTCGACGACGGAGGCGATCGACCTGCTGGCGCACGAGCAGGCGTTCTTGCTCGACCAGCTCGCGGTGCCGTAGGGAACGAAGGCAGGAATTTTGCGGGGATACACCGGCGTTGCTAGGGTCAAGCATGCGCGGACTCAGCTGGCCCACGATCCTGATCGCCCTCGCGGCCTGCACGGCCTGCACGGGCGACGACGCGCACCGGCAGCAGCCCACGATCCCACCGCGCGTCGACGCGGTCCCCACCCCCGCCCTCAGCGCCGACGCCGCCGTCACCCCGGCCACCGCGACCACGACGCCGCCCGCAAGCACCCCGGCTCCGCTCGCCGAGGACATGGCGAAGTCTTACTTCCCGACCGGCGACGCGAAGGTCGGCGCCGATGCCTTCGCGCTCCGCAACTGGAAGGACGCCCTCGCCGCCTTCACCAAGGCGCGCGCCGCCACCAAGGACGACGCGCAGGCCGCCCGCCTCGATCTGATGACGGGCATGTGCCATGCCGAGCTCGGCCAGTGGAAGGACGCGGCCCACGACCTCGCCGCCGCCGCGCCGAAGCTCCCGGTCATCGGCGACTGGCTCGGCTACCAGCTCGCCCGCGCCCTCTACAACGCGCACGAGCCCGGCGCCGAGACCACCGCGCGCAAGGTCGCCGCCAGCTCCATCGCGGGCGCCGAGGCCGAGATCCTCGTCGGCGCCATCGTGCGCGACAAGACCGACGCCGCCGCCACCGCTGCCTTCTACCGCGACTACCTCGCCCGCCGCCCGAAGGGCCCGCACCGCAGCGAGGCGCGCTTCGAGCTCGCGAGCGCCCTCGAGACCAGCGCGCCCGCCGAGGCGCTCGCCCTCTTCAAGCAGATCACCGTCGACGATCCGCTGTCGTCATGGGCGACGAAGGCCACCGCGCGCGCCGCGAAGCTCCCCGACCCGCAGCACACGCGCGATCACCTGACCGCCGCCGAGCAGATGGCGCGCGCCCACGTGCTGTTCGACGGCATGCGCAACCCGGAGTCCGAGGCCGCGTTCGATGCCGCCCTCGCCTCGCCCGACATCACGCCGCCCGAGAAGTGCGACGCCGCCTACAACCGCGCGCAGTCGCACTTCAAGGCGCGGAAGTACACCGAGTCCGGCCCGATGTTCGATGCGGCCGCCGTGGCGTGCAAGGCGTCGGGCACCACGGACCTCGAGATCAAGAGCAACTACCAGGCGGGCCGCTCGTACGCGTACGGCAAGGATCACGCGCTCGCCGCCGCGCGCTATCGCACCGCCGAGGGCATCGATCCGAAGCACAGCTACGCCGACGACGCGATGCTCCGCGAGGCCGAGGAGTACACGTCGATGGGCGACGACGCGAAGGTCATCGCGACCCTCTCCGCGCTGCCCGGCAAGTTCCCCGATGGCGACAACGTCGCCGAGGCCGAGTGGCGCCTCGGCTGGCACGCGTGGCGGAAGAAGGACTACCCGGCCGCGATCGCCGCGTGGAAGGACCAGGTCTCGCTCGTCCCCCACGACGACAACTACTTCGGCGAGGGGCAGGCGCAGTACTGGCTCGGCCGCGCCTACGCCGCGACGAACAAGCCGAAGGACGCGATCGCGTCGTGGCGCGCGTGCGTGCACGAGTACCCGGCCGCGTACTACGCGCTGCTGTCGCTGAACCGCCTGCGCGAGGCCGCGCCGAAGGACTTCGCGGCCGCGGTGAAGGAGATGTCGGCCGATCCGCCGGGCTACGATCCGAAGCAGCCGGCGTTCGCGTTCCAGCCGCGCCCCGAGTGGGGCGCCCCGGGCTTCGCGCGCGCGATGGAGCTCATGCGCCTCGGCCTCGGCGAGCCGGCGGAGCAGGAGCTGCACGAGCTCGGGCTCACGCCGCCCGAGGGCAAGAAGCGCGTCGACGATCCGGACAAGATCGACAAGCTCTGGGCGATCGCGTTCCTCTACGACCGCGCCGGCCGCTACGCGACCTCGCACTGGCCCACGCGCTGGCACATCCTCGACTACCGCCGCCGCTGGCCGACCGGCAAGGACCGCGCGCGCTGGGAGATCGCGTACCCGAAGGCGTACTGGGATCTGCTCACGCGCCACGCGGGTCTGAACAAGGTCCCCATCGCGATGCAGATCGCGATCGTGCGCGAGGAGAGCGCGTTCGATCCGCTCGACGAGAGCTACGCGAACGCCATCGGCCTCACGCAGATGATCCCGCCGACCGCGGCGGACTTCTCGAAGGGCACCGGCATCGATCCGACGCGCGAGAACCTCCGCGATCCCGAGAAGAACGTCACGATCGGCTCGCGGTTCCTGGGCTCGCTCTGGAAGAAGTGGAAGGGCTTCACGCTGCTCGTGCCGCCGTCCTACAACGCGGGCCCGGCCGGCGTGTCGAAGATGCTGCGCGCGCGCGGGACGTGGGACGCCGACGAGTTCGTCGAGGGCATCATCGACGACCAGGCGCGCAACTACACCAAGCGCGTCCTCGGCACGTTCTTCACGTACACGTGGCTCTACCAGCACGAGGTGCCCACGATCCCGAACACGATCCCGGCCGACATTCTGCCGAAGCCCGCGCCGTAGCCGCTGCCAGGCTGGCACGCGGGCCGCGGCAGGCGCGCGCTAACGCCGCGAGATCGCGACGCGGCGCGGTGGCCAGGTGATTGCAACCTGACCCGGCATGCTCTACCGAACGCTGGTCGCCGGGATGCTGTTCGCCACCATTTCGATGGTGGCCATGCAGACGAGTCACTTTGCGCGGGCCCAGGCGCGCACCGTCACGCGGCACGCCAGCTGCCAGACGCAGCGCGGATGGATGCCGACGCGAACGTCGGGCGCGCCACAGGCAGAGGCGGTCGCGGTGGGGACGTCCATCGTGAACATCTCGGCGGGGATGCGGCCGGGCGACACGCTGAAGATGATCAAGCTCTCGCTCGAGCATGTTCACGCGGTCGACGGCGCGATCGTCGACGGCCCCGGCCGCAGCCCGGCGTGGAGCGCGCACGCGATCGAGGTCGCGGCGATGGCGCTCGACGCGCGGCGCCCGATCATCGACATCGCGATCGACGGCGCGAGCGGGGAGCGACGCGTCCTGGTGCTGCGAAACGCCGTCAGCGCCACGCCGTGAGGTCAGTGCAGGTCCTCGAGGTAGCCGTCGGCGTGGCACTCGGTGAGGATCCGAGCGCGGGCGGCGGCGGCGGCGCTGGTGTGGAGCGCGGCGAGCTTGTTGACGTCGGTGTGCGCGTCGATGTCTCGCCCGTTGTCGCGGCACGCGGTGACGCCGTCGATCCCGAGCGCGGTGGCGCGCTGCGCATCGGTCGCGTCCGCCCGGTTGATGACGGCGGCGGCCGCGACGCGGGCATCGGGATAGCGGTGGTTGGCGAGGGCGGCCTCGGCGCGCGCGATGTCCGGCGAGGCGACGTTGTCGTCGGTCTTGATGGGCGTGGTGGAGCCGGAGCCGGGGCCGGGCTTGCGAGTGGCCGCGTCGGGGTGCGTGACGGCGGCGGTCGCGGCGTCGGCAGGACCGATCGCGACGGGCGGGGCCGCGTCGGCGGGCGGCGGCCGCACGACGGGGACGGACGCGTCGGGCGCGGCGGCATCGACGGTTGATCCGATGACGGCGATCGGCGCTGCGGCATCGCGTGGCGGTGGCGTCGCGGCCGGCGTGCGCATGACGAAGTAGACGACGACCGCGGCGAGCACCGTGGCGGCGAGCGCGAGCACGATCGGCGCGCGCGACAGCGCGGCCGCGGGAACGGCAGCCGCGGCGGGACCTCCAGCGGCCGCCGGTCCGGGCGCGCCGGCCGTTCCGGCGGAGGTAGCGGTTCCCGCGGCGGATGCGGTGGCGGCGGATGCGGTGGCGGCGGTTCCGGCGGCCGCGGTGGCGGCGGTTCCGGCGGCTCCGGTTCCGGGGTCGGGCTCGGGCGCGGGCTGGACAGACATCTTCGCCGGCAGCGGGGTCGGCCGCGACACCGACGGCACCGTCGAGCTCCCCGGGGCCACGAGCACCGGCGCGCTGCCCACACCGACCACCGTCTGGTCCGCGCCCATCGCCTGCCCCATCGCGGCCGCCTTCTCCGGCTGCATCTCCGCCCCGACCTCGCGCGTCGCCCGCGCCGCCGCCGCGCCCGGCCCCTGCGTCGCGCCGATGATCTCTGCCGGCGTCAGCGGCCGCGCCGCGCTCGACGCCGCCGCCGCCGCCGCATTCGCGTTCGCCGACCGCGCGAGGCTCGCCTTCCGCGCCGCGCTGGCCGGGCCATCGACCGCCGCTTGCTGCCCGCTCGCGTGCGGAAGCGCCAGCGGCTCGCCCGTGAGCGCCTCGACGAACCCGCCGACCGTCGCGTACCGCTCGCTCGCCGTCTTCGCCATCGCCGTCTCGATGGCGACCGTCACCTTCCGCGGCAGCAAGGGCGCCTCGTCCGCGATCGGCAGCGGCTGCTCGTACACCACCTTGAACACGACCTCGGGGATCGACGCCCCCGAGAACGCCGGATGCCCGCACAGCATCTCGTACAGGATCGACCCGAGCGCGAACACGTCGGTGCGCTCGTCGACCTTCGTGTGCTGCCCGATCGCCTGCTCGGGCGACATGTATTGCGGCGTCCCGAGCAGCGAGTTATCCAGCGTCTTGACCGTCTGCGAGCTGCGCATCTTCGAGATGCCGAAATCGAGGACCTTCGCGACCTCGATCATCCGGCCGTCCATCTCCGTCCGCACGAGGAAGATGTTCTGCGGCTTGAGATCGCGATGCACCACGCCGATGCGATGCGCGGCCGCCAACGCCGAGCCGACCTCGCGCATGATCGACAGCGCATGATCGAGCGCGATCGGCCCCGCGCGTAGCCGCTGCGCGAGCGTCTCGCCTTCCAGGTACTCGAGCACCAGGTACGGCGTGCCGTCCGGCGTCACGTCGAAGTCGTTGACCTGGACGATGTTCGGGTGGTTCAGCTGAGAGGTGATCGTCGCCTCGTGGTTGAAGCGCGCGAGCACGTCCGCGTCGGCGACCTCGGCGTGTAGCACCTTGATCGCGACCTGCTTCCCCGGCAGGCGCTTGTGCGTCGCCAGGAACACCGAGCCCATGCCGCCGCGGCCGATGACCTGCTCCAGCCGGTAGGTGTTCGCGATCACCGACCCCACCTCGAGCGTGCGAGCCGGTGAATTAGACATCCCGCTTCAGCGTATAATCACTGGGATGCGCGCACCAGGCTGGGTTGTGGTTGCTAGCTCCGCGGCGATGGGGCTGGCCGCGGTGGCGAGCGCCGATCCGAAACCTACCGAGATCGACACCAAGCCGTTCAAGGATCGGATCGAGGTGTTCCAGGACGCAGCCGGCGGCACGTACGCCGTCGTCCGGGACGACATGCCGCGCCTGTTCTACGGCACGGGCAAGCTCCTGTACGAGCAGATCGTCACCGGCTCGAGCCGCGATGGCAACGCCGGCTCGTGGTCGGTCGACGCGTGGACCCCGCGCCTGCCCGACATGCATCGGGGCTCGGTGATGCGCGAGGGCGACGGCAGCTACAAGCGCTACTGCGACAACCTCGACGACGCGGGCCTCACGGCCGTCACCGGAGAAAAGGTCAAGCAGGTGCTCGCGACGGTGAAGCTCATGACCCCGGCGCACGATCGCGTCCCGTACCTGCTCGCGCGCGACGATGCGGGCGTCTATTACTACGTCGACAAGATCCGCAAAGGCCAGGCGTATCGCGTGTTCGTCGGCAAGAAGGGCGCGATGAAGCTGATGCCGCTGTCGGACGTCGCGGTGGACTCGGCGGGCGCCGTCTTCTCCACGAAGACCGGCGACCTACGCCTGGTCACCGCGTCCGACGAGGGCGAGCGGTCGAAGGTGAAGTGGGTGCGCGGCGAGAAGGGCACGGACCTGCACTTTCTCGATCTGGACATCTCCTCGAAGCTCATCTTCAAGGACCTCGGCGTCTACGGCTTCACGGGGTCCTTGTGCGAAAACGCGTAGTCGTCGCGTTGCTCGCCCTCGGCAGCAGCAGCGCCCTCGCCGCGCCGGGCCCCGGCCCCACGGCCAAGGTGAAGCCGATCGACACGACCAAGATGCGCGACAAGCTCGATGTCTGGCGCGATGACAGCGGCCACTACGTCGTCGACCTCCGCGAGCCCGGCGATGACACCGAGAGCTGGGTGTTCTACGGCGATGGCAAGACGATGTACCAGCAGCGCGTGTTCGGCACCGGCGCGTCGCAGGACGGTCAGGACCTGACGCTATGGTCGCCGCGGGTGAGCCAGCAGGCGGGCGCGCAGATCACGCTGTCGGCGCACAACGGCCCCGACGCGCCCCGGTCGACGATCTCGTGCGGCCCGAAGCAAGACCACGCGCTCACGCTGCTCCCCGCCGATCAGGCGAAGGGTCTGCTCGCGCGGGCCACGTTCCTGCCGCCGCTGTGGCAGCGCAGCTCGCACATCCTCGCGCGCGACGACGAGGGCACGTACTACTTCGTCGACGAGCTGCGCGACGAATTTGGCGGCGGTCAGCCGCGCTTCTTCATGGGCAAGAAGGCGGGCCAGATGAAGGAGTACCCGCTGACGAACGTCGTCAGTGACCCGGCCGGCGAGGTCTTCGCGGTCAAGGACGGCTCGCTCAAGACGTTCGGCGCCGCCGCGATCAAGCCGCCCGTCTGGCGGCATGGCGACACGGTCACCGAGCTCACCGTGCTCGACCTGACCGAGCCGGCGACCCGGCTCATCATCTACCGCGACTTCGCGATCTATGGCACGCTCGGCACGCCGTGCGACTGACCAGCCATCAGCACACCCCTACTTCTTGAGCTGCTGCGCGAGGTAGTTCTGCTCGCCGATCTGGCGGATGAGCTCGAGCTGAGCCTCGAGCCAGTCGGTGTGCTCTTCCTCGGAGACGAGGATCCGCGTCATCAGATCCTCGGTGGCGTTGTCGCTGGCCTTGCGGCACGCATCGATGCCCTGGTTCAAAAAGGCGATCGCCGAGTACTCGAGCTGGAGGTCCACCTCGAGCTGCTCCTTCACGGTCTCGCCGATGTGGAGCTTGTGGTAGCGCTGGAGGTTCGGGACGCCGTCGAGGAACAAGATCCGCGAGATGACGATGTCCGCGTGCTTCATCTCGTCGATCGACTCGTGCCGGATCTTCTCGTAGAGACGCTCGTAGCCCCAGTTCTGGCACATCTTCGCGTGCACGTAGTACTGGTTGACCGCCGTCAGCTCGTTCGTCAGGAGCTGGTTCAAGAGGTTCAAGACCTCCTCGTTGCCCTTCATGCGCGCGACCGTACGGTGACGAGGTCAGGCGCGCAATCGCGCGGACAGCTGTTCGCGCCCTTCGCCGAGAGGCGCTCGCGGAGCTCGTCCACGCACGCACCGCAGCCAGTGCCGGCGCCGCAGCGCTGTCCGATCTCCTCGATCGTACGCGCGCCCTCGTCGATGATGGAGTCCACGTCGCGGTTGGAGGTCGGGTGACAGATGCAGACCAGCACGGGTTGATAATGATAATGCTTTTCAAAAGCAGTTCCGTCAAGCGCGTTTCGCCCGCGCGGAACACGTCGTGCAACTGGCCGAAAGCATGTAAGAGTCAGCCGCCATGAGGTCCTCCCCGCTCGTGATCGCGCTCGGGATCGCCGCGGTCTGCGGTGCCGCGGGCTGCCAGGACCACGACGCGCCGGGGACCGCGTCGGCGACCACCAAGCCCGCCGCGGCCCCGGGCGCGCCCATCGTCGTGGTGGATGACGGCGTGACCGTCGTGTCGACCGGCGCCGAGCCGCGCCGCGCGCTCCGCTATCACCTCGCGAAGGGCACCACGAGCCCGATCACGCTCGAGCTCGACTTCGACATGGAGACGGGCGCGGCCGCGGCGGCGCTCGCGAAGCTACCGACGTTCGTGACGGACGGCGGGCTAGTCGTCGACGAGGTCCTGCCGGACGGCGACATGAAGGTCCGCATCCACATCGACCACGCGGGCGTGCGCGGCCGGCCCGGCGCGACGGGTGCGGTCGACGACGCGGCGGCGAAGCTGTTCGAGGGCTTCGTGGAGACGGCGATCCTGACGCCGACCGGGCGCCTGCGCGACGCCAAGTTCACCGTGCCGAACCAGACGCCGGCGCTCGCGGCGCAGATCAAGAGCGTCTCGGCGAACCTCGAGCAGGTGGCGCTGCCGCTGCCGACGCAGCCCGTTGGCATCGGCGCCTCGTGGAAGACCACGCGCACGCTCGACGCGAGCGGCGTGGCGCTCGCCGTGACCACCACGACGACGCTCGTGAAGCTCGAGGGCGAGCGCGTGACCTACAGCGCGAAGCTGTTGGTGACGGCGGCGGATCAGCGCGCGGTGATCGGCGACGTCGCGCTGAGCGTCAGCCACCTCGCGGGCGCCGGCGGCGGCGAGGGCTCGATCGATCTCGCGACGTTCGCGCTGACCGCGAGCGCCACGACCGCGTTCCACATGGACCTCGCGATGGCCGATCACTCCTCGATGCAGATGGGCATGTCGATGGCCGTCGCGATCAACCCGCCGGCCGGCCCCTGAGCTCGCCTCCTCGCGGGCGATCTCCTCCGTACAGGCGCTGGCGGCGGAGCCGACGAGCCGACCGACAGAGACCGCGATTTATTCGCGGTCTCTGAGCGGGACGATCCGGACTCGTTGCCTTACCGCGAAGACGAGAGCGCGCGGAGGGTGAGGAGCAGGTCGGAAGGGGTTGCCCCGTCGTGGCCGGCGGGTGCGGCCGAGGGGCCCGACGCGCCAACCCTCACCGTCCGGGCTCCTCACTCTCGGCGCGCTCGCCGCGGCTGCGGTGAGGCAACCCGCGGACCGTCATGCGCTGGTCTCCCCTGGCTGGTGCAGGCGGGACATGGCGCGATCAGGGGGAGCAGAGCGCGCCGTACTTGGCGCAGCCGCCGGCGCTCGGCGCGTCGCAGTGGCGGTGCAGACCGTCGGCGGGATCGAACATGCACTTCGACGCGGGCGCGCACGCGGCGCCCCACTTGCTGCACGTGCCCTCGCTCGGCGCGGCGCACTGCTTGTAGATCTTCGCGGCGCTGTCGTACATGCAGCCATCGGTCGGCGCACACGGGCCGCCGAAGTGGAAGCACGCGCCCGCGCCGCCAGCGAGGCACGTGAAGTACGCGTTGCCGCCGGCGTGAAAGACGCAGCTCGTGGTCAGGCACCCGATGTCCTTCACCGCGACGTCGGGGACCGCGCTGCCGGCGCCGCTGCCGGCGCGCGGTGCGGGAGGCGTGACCGCCGTGCTCGCGGAGCCAGCGGTCGGCGGCGGCAGCGTCCCGCCGGTGTGCGCCGCGGGCGCCGGCGGACCGCACGCGAGGGCGAGGGAGGCCATCGCGGCCGCTGCCAGGAACGTCTGTCGCACCACGGTCAGCCTAGCGCGGCAGGCGGCGAAAATCCCGCTCGCCCGCGCGGGACGCGGTGTAGGGTCGGCCGATGGTCGCCCGCTCCGTCGTGCTCGCGCTCGTCACCGCCTCGCTCGCCGCCTGTGGTGGCAGCGGCGGCGGTGACACGGACCTCCTCGTCGACGCCAAGTGCAATCCGCTCGGGGTCTCCCACTGCATGGTGCCGTGGCCGTCCTCGGCGTTCGAGGTCGCCGACACCACGACGGCGACCGGCCGCCGCCTCGCGATCCCGGTGGGCTCCCTGCCGACGAACGACTTCCAGGCGAGCGTCGATCCGAGCGGCTGGAACGAGGCCGATGGCTTCTCGCCCGCGGCGCCGATGCTGATGGCGTTCCCGGGCGGCATCTCGCCCGTCGGTCTCCCGCCGAACGACAACTTCGACAGCAGCACCACCGCCGACAGCGCCACCGTGATCCTCGACATGACGACGGGCACGCGCGTCGCGCACTTCGCCGAGATCGACATGCAGGCGACCGCCACGCCCGACTCGCAGGCGCTGTTCTTGCGGCCGGCGGCGCGGCTGATCGGCGGGCACCGCTACGCCGCGGCGATCACGAAGAAGGTGAAGGCGGCCAGCGGCGGCGAGCTCCCGGTGCCGCCCGGCTTCACGGCGCTGGTGACGGGCGCGCCGACGACGCACCCGCTCCTCGAGGCGATGCGGCCCCGCTTCGCGGACGTGCTCGCAGCGCTCGCGACGGCGGGCTACCAGCCGGCGGACCTCGTCGTGGCGTGGGACTTCACGGTGGCCTCGGATGACTTCCTGCATCGCGACATGATCGCGGTGCGCGACCGGACGATCGCGGCGCTGCACGCGCACCCGATCGCGTTCACGATCGCCACGGACTCGCCCCTCGATGACGGCAAGACGATCGTGCGCGAGGTGACGGGCACGCTCGACGCGCCGCTGTTCCTGACGAACGGCGGCAGCACGAACGCGGGGACCGTGATGGCGCGCGACGCGGGCGGGCTCCCCGCGGTGCAGGGCTTCTATCAGATCCCGTTCGTCGCGATCGTGCCGGCCTGCGCGTACACGGCGACGGCGAAGGTCGGCATGGTCATCTACGGCCACGGGCTCATGGGCTCGGCCGACGAGACCGGCGGCGGCGTGCAGCAGACCACGGCGGCGCAGCTGTGCCGCGTGTTCGTCGGCACGGACATGCGCGGCATGTCGACGCTGGACCTCCCGGCGGTGGCGGGCGCGCTCAACGACGCGTCGACCTCGGCGGAGGTCTTCGAGAAGCTCGAGCAGGGCCTCGCGAACCACATCACGCTCGTGCAGGCCATGCGGACGACGTTCGCGACGCAGCTGTTCGTGACCAACGGCGTGTCGGTGGTCGATCCGGCGGACGTCGTCTACTACGGGCTCTCGCAGGGCGCGATCTTCGGGACGGCCGTCATGGCGTACGAGCCGACGATGACGCGCGCCGTGCTCGGCGTCGGCGGCGCGAACTACTCCACGCTCCTCGAGCGCTCCGCGGACTGGCCGACCTACCGCAACATCCTCAACGGTGGGTACTCCGATTCGCTCGACGACACCCTGCTCGTCGGGTTGTTTCAGATGCGCTGGGACAAGGTCGAGGGCAGCGGCGTCGCGAACACGGTGCTCGCGGGGGCGGCGACCGGCACGCCGCCGAAGCAGCTGCTCATGCAGATCGCGCTCGGCGACGATCAGGTGCCGAACCTCGGCAGCTACTGGCAGGCGCGCACGATGGGGATCCCGGTGCTGTCCCCGACGCCGTTCACGCCATGGGGCCTGTCGGCGCAGGCGACGCCGATCGCGACGGGGAGCGCGCTCGTGATCGAGGACGGGGGCGTCGCGGCGCCGCCGGTGACGAACGTGCCGGCGCCGTCCACGGGCCAGCACGACCTGACGCGGAACCAGCCCGCATCGCGGCGACAGATGGCGACCTTCTACGCGACCGGCATGATCGCGAACGAGTGCGCCGGCGCGTGCATGTGCGCCGCCGGCGCGTGTGAATAAGCGGCGACGCCCGGATTAGGCGTGCGACTGCCAGTCCTGGCAGCGCGCGCCAGAGCTGGCAGTGGCCGGCCGCCGATCCGCTGACTTGCGCGCGGTACGACGGCTGCACTGGAGGGCTTGCATGAAGATGCTCCTGGTCGTCTCGCTCACCGCCGCCCTCGCGGCTCCCGCTTGCAGCAAGGACGCGGCGAAGTCCGCCGACTCCACCGGCAAGCCCTCTGACTCGCCCGTCGCCGCGCCGTCGGCCGCCGACCCGGCCGCCGCGATCCCGTCCGATCTGCCCGCGCCGTTCGCGGCGTGGGACCTGCCCGCGCGCGCGAAGGCGTGGCAAGGCGCGTGGGTCTCCGAGCAAGCGCTCGGCTTTGGCATCGCCACCGAGATCAAGGGCGCGGCCGCGACCACGTGGGACGGCAAGGCCGAGAAGCACATGACGTTCCAGCTCGAGTCGCCGTGCTCGGCGAAGCTCGTCGAGGCGAGCGGCGGCGGCGGCACGTCGAGCACGACCTCGCACTTCACGCTGCGCGCGGGCAAGCTCGTCGAGGGCCTCGGCGACGCGGGCTCGCGCAAGGGCAAGGCCGCGATCGCGTGCGTGTCCGACAAGATCCTCGTCCTCGACGAGAGCGGCACCTGCACCGCATGGGAGAACGACTTCGGCCGCTGGAAGTCCGAGCCCGGCACCTGCGGCTTCGCGCAGAAGGACGGCAAGGACGTCTTCACGGCGACGATCCGCGACACCGTCTTCGAGCTCCTGGTCGACGGCGACGCGCTGCTCTCGGCGCAGCTCGCCGGCCACTCCAGCGCGTCCTTCCCCGACCTCGCCGCCGCGAAGGCGGCGCGCGACAAGAAGTAGCGCGGCGTCAGGACAGCGCGCGCAGGATGCGCAGCATCGTGGCGAGCTCGCGCACGGAGGCGCGCAGCGTGGGCCGCGACGCGCCGGTGTGGCCGTAGAGGCCGGTCAGGTGCGTGCGCACGTCGGCGTTGACGAGGCCGGCGCCCAGCGCGTGCGTCTGCTCGAACGGGATGACGTCGTCGTCGGCGCCGTGCACCAGATCGACGCGGCAGCGGATCTGCCGCAGGTACGGCCGCGGATCGAGCGCCCGCGCGTCGAAGCGCTCAAGCGCCGGGTACGCCAGCGCCTCGGCGCCCGGCGTCGCGCCGATGCCCACGAGGAACAGCTCGCGCGCGCTCGCCGCCACGCCCGGCGCGAGCTCGCTCGCCACCGCCTCGAACCGCGCCCGCTCCTTCATCTCCGGTCGGCCCCACGTCGCCTCGACGTACCGCCGCCAACCCGCCGCCAGCTCGCCGCGATCCGCCTCGACCGCGGTCAGGTGCGGCAGGAGGTTCATCATCACGACCGGCTGGTTCAGGGGATCGCGGGGCGCGACGCGGCCACTGCCGGTGTCGCCGCTGAGGCAGAAGCGCATCGTCGCGTGAAAGTCCGCGTAGCCGCCGAACACCACGAGCCGCGCGATGTCATCTCGCGCCGCCGCGCACGCGAGCGCGAGCAACGATCCGAACGAGATCGAGAACACGACCGGCCGCTGCGCCCGCCGCGCCTCCCAGCGGGGCACCGCGTCCAGCACGCGCCCGAAGTCCGCGATCGCATCCGCCCCCGGGACGAGCCGCAGGTAGCCCGGCACGAAGGGCGCGATCACCATGTGCCCCGCCGCGGCCAGGACGCGGCAGAACCGGTCGAGCCGCGGGTCATCCGGCCCCGCATAATGAAGTCCGGGCGCGATGACGAACGTCTCGCGGTCCGCGCTTCCATAGATACGCACGCGAACGCCGGTCACCGCGTCCAGGTCATCGCGCCACGGCACCGGGGGCGCCTTCGTGGCCGCGGCCCATGGGCCCAGCCAGCGCGCCAGACGCCACACCGCGCGTATGCCGTTCACTTGACCGCCTGCGTCACAAATAGGTGCCAATTCATGACGCAGTGCGACCCGAAACGTCGAGGGTGATCGGCAGCTCCTGGAATCGCGCCACGGAAGGCGACTTTACAAATCTTCTGGTACGTTGCGCGCGCCTTCATGATGCAAACCGAGGTCGTTGCCAAGGTCCTCTCGCTCGCGCACCAGACCGTCAAAGAGACTCACCGCGATCGGCTCGAGTCCTACATTCACACCTACTGTCGCGCCATCCCTCCGGAGGTGCTCGAAGCCGTCGATCCGCAGCGCTTGCTCGCGTTCGTGATGGATCGCTTCGCGTTCCTCGAAGAGGACTTCGCGAAGGTGGTGAAGGTCGAGGTCCGCGACCCGTCCACCGTGCTCCTCCCCGAGGAGGCGCCGTTCACCGTCATCGAGACGCGCCTCCCCGACTGTGCGTTCATCATTCGCACGATCAAGGCCTTCTGCCGGCAAGCCGGGCTGCAGCTGCAGTTCGTCTTGCACCCGATCCACGGCGTCGTGGCGGACCACGGCCAGATCATCGGCATCGATCGCGGCCGCGGCATCAAGATCTCGCAGGTCTACCTGCAGGTCAGCTCGATCCCGCCCGAGCGCCGCGAGGCCCTGCGCGCCGACCTCGCGCGCCGCCTCGAGCTCACGCTCCTCGTCAACCGCGACTACAAGCCGATGGCGGCCAAGCTCGACGACGCCCGCGCCGTGATGCAGACGTCGTCGATGATGCTCAAGGCCCCCGCTCGCGTCACCGAGGCGCAGGAGGCGGTGGAGCTCATCGACTGGCTCAAGGACGCGAACTTCATCATCACGGGCTACGCCTGGTTCCCGTACGAGTCGAACGGCAAGGCGAACGGCAAGCATCCCGAGAAGGGCCTCGGCCTGTTCTCCGGCGATGGCGAGGAGCGCCGCGTCCTCGACGAGGTCATCGGCGAGATCGCCGCCACCCGTCGCGCGCGCGAGGAGCTGTACTCCTTCTATCGCACGGACTACATCACGGTCGTCCGCTCGGTCGCGCAGCTGCGCTACTTCGGCGTCGCGCAGCCGGCTCCCGACGGTAAGCTGCTCGGCGAGCACGTGTTCGTCGGCTTGCTGTCGACGAAGGCGCTGAAGCTCCCGAACCGCCGCGTGCCGATCATCGGCAAGCGCATCGCGGAGGTGACGGCGAAGCTCGAGGAGACGCCCGGCAGCTACGCGTACACGAAGATCGTCGCGATCCTCGACTCGCTGCCGTCGGAGGACCTCTTCTACTGGTCGCCCGACGAGATCAAGTTGGTGGCGGAGCAGTTCCGCCAGACCGAGAGCCGCGATCAGGCCCGCGCGTTCGTATGGCGCCGCCCGCAGGGTCGCCGCATCACCATCGTCTGCGCCGTGCCGCGCATGCGGTTCTCCGAGGCGCTCCGCGAGAAGCTGTCGCAGGACATCCGCAAGTTCCTCGCCGTCCCGCACCTCCGCGAATACCGGCAGGAGACCGACGACGAGTCGCCGATCCGCATGCACTTCACCGTCGGGAAGTACCGCGCGGGCGTGAGTGACGCCGACCTCGCGAAGCTCGCCGTCGAGCTCGAGCACTTGCTCGAGAGCTGGGACGATCGCCTGCGCGGCCTCGTGTTCAAGCGCTACAAGCGCGTCGAGAACAGCTCGCAGTCGCAGCGCTACCTGACGACGATGGCCTCCGCCCAGGACGTCTGGGCCAAGTTCGGCGCCCGCTTCCCGGAGTCGTACAAGACCACGCCGCCCGAGATCGCGCTCCGCGACATCGGCCTCATGGACTCCCTCGACAACGAGTCGCTGCGCGTCGCGCTCGTCGTGCTCGGCGACGGCCCGACCCGCCACACGTCCCTGCGCATCGTCTCCACCAAGGAGCTCCTGCTCAACGACGTGGTCCCCGTGCTCCACCGCATGGCGCTCCGCACCACGAGCCGCCTCGCCGAAAAGCTGCAGGGCCCCGGCCCCGACATCTACATCACGGGCTTCGAGGTCCTCGGCAACGACGGCAAGCGCATCGAGGATCCGGTCCTGCTCGATCGTCTCGGCACGATCATCCAGCGCGTGCTGCTCGGGCAGCTGCACGACGACCGCCTCCTCGGCCTCGGCTACCTCGCCGAGCTCGACTGGCGGCAGATCGACCTCCTCATCACGTATCGCAACTATCTGACGCAGGTGTTCCAGGGCTTCGGCGCGCAGAGCGTCGACGAGGCGCTGCTCAAGCACCCGCAGTTCGCGTCGCTCCTGGTCGAGTACTTCCAGGCGAAGTTCTCGACGGAGAGCTCGGCGACCGCGGCCGAGCGCGCCGAGCGGATCCTGCCGCCGATCGCGCAGCGCTACGACGACCTGCTCGACGCCGTCACCGTGATCTCCGAGGACCTGATCCTCCGCTACTTCCTCGACGTCGCGGACGCCACGCGCCGCACGAACTATTACCGGCCCGGTCGCGGCGACGTCATCTCGATCAAGATCGAGAGCGGCCAGATCGAGCACATGCCGCGCCCTTGCCCGCTCTACGAGGTCTACGTGCACGGCCCGGGCGTCGAGGGCATCCACCTCCGCGGCGCGAAGGTCGCCCGCGGCGGCATCCGCCACAGTGATCGCGCGGATGACTTCCGCACGGAGGTCCTCGGCCTCCAGCGCACGCAGACGCTGAAGAACACCGTCATCGTGCCGTCGGGCGCGAAGGGCGGCTTCGTCACGAAGAAGCAGATCGCGAACCGCGAGGAAGCGGCGGCGGAGGCGAAGCGCCAGTACGAGCACTTCATCGGCGGTCTCCTCGACATCACGGACACGTACGTCACGACGAACGGGGTCACGACGATCCTGCCGCCGCCGGGCGTCGTTCGCTACGACGCCGATGACCCGTACCTGGTCGTCGCCGCCGACAAGGGCACCGCGCACCTGTCGGACACGGCGAACGGCATCTCGCAGCGCTACAAGTTCTGGCTCGACGACGCGTTCGCGTCCGGCGGCAGCGCCGGCTACGACCACAAGGTCATGGGCATCACGTCCCGCGGCGGCTGGACGAACGTCGAGCGGCACTTCCGCGAGATGGGCATCGACATCCGCAAGACGTCGATCAAGGTCGCCGGCGTCGGTGACATGAGCGGCGACGTGTTCGGCAACGGCATGCTGCTCAACGACAAGCTGCGCCTCGTCGCCGCGTTCAACCACAAGCACGTCTTCCTCGATCCCGAGCCGGACATGGCGGCCTCCTTCGTGGAGCGCAAGCGCATGTTCGCGACGCCCGGCACCCAGTGGTCGGATTACCGCAAGGACACGATCAGCCGCGGTGGCGGCGTGTTCGACCGGGCGGCGAAGGAGATCACGCTGTCGCGCGAGGCGAAGGCGCTGCTCGGCCTCTCGGCCGACGTGGTCACCGGCCCCGACATCGTGCGCGCGATCTTGACGCTCGAGGTCGACCTCATGTGGTTCGGCGGCATCGGCACGTATGTCAAGGCGAGCAGCGAGACGAACGGCGAGGCCGGCGACAAGGTGAACGACAACGTCCGCGTCAACGCGCTCGAGCTCCGCGCCAAGGTGATCGGCGAAGGCGCGAACCTCGCCATCACGCAGCGCGCGCGCACCGAGTACGCGCTGCACGGCGGGCGCTGCAACACGGACGCGATCGACAACTCGGCGGGCGTGGACTGCAGCGATCACGAGGTCAACCTCAAGATCCTGTTCTCGCCCCTCATGCAGGCCGGCACGCTGACGCGGGAGGATCGCGACAAGCTCTTGCGCGAGCTCGAGCCGGACGTCGGCGCGGCCTGCGTGCAGGACAACTACCTCCAGAGCGCGCTGCTCTCGATGGAGTCGATCCGCACGCGCAAGCACGGCGAGGCGTTCCTCGATCTCCTGTCGTACCTCGACAAGCAGACGCTGAACCGCGCCGCCGAGCACATCCCGCCCGACGAGGAGCTGCGGAGCTGGCTCGCGACGGGCAAGGGCCTGCCGCGCAACCTCCTCGCCGTGCTGGTCGCGCACACGAAGCTCGACCTCGTCGACCGCGTGCTGGCCTCGCGCATCCCGGACTTGCCGCTGTTCCAGCCGTTCCTCGTCTCGTACTTCCCACCGCAGCTCGCGGCCAAGTACACCGAGCAGATCAACCGCCACCAGCTGCGGCGCGAGATCATCGCCACGGTGGTCACGAACGCCGTGATCAACCAGGCCGGCACGACGCTGCTCGTCGGGCTCGCCAAGGAGACGTCGGCGCCGATCGACGAGCTCGTCGTCCGCTACTTCATGTGCGACGAGCTGCTCGACGGCCGCGCGCTGCGGGCCGCGATCCACGGCGGGGACTACAAGATCGCCGCCGCGGACCAGTACGCGGGCCTGATGGCGCTCGAGGAAGCACACCGCAGCCTGCTCCGCTGGTGGGTGTGGAACGACACGACGTGGAGCCTCGCCCCCGAGGACGTGGCGAAGACGAAGACGCAGGTCGCGGCGGCCGCGTCCGCGCTCGTGGCCGCCCTCGAGGGCCCGGCGAAGCTCGCCTACGAGGCGCGCGCGCAGGACCTGGCGGCGAAGGGGTTCACGCAGGAGTCCGCGGTGGCGCTCGCGCGCACGCCGCTGTACCGCGAGGTGTTCGCCGTGATCACCGCCTCGCGCGACGCGAAGCTGACGCTGCCGCAGGCCGCCCAGCTGCTGTTCCGCGCGGGCCGCGAGCTGCACCTCGACTCGTTCGACGAGATCCTCGCGTCGCAGGTGCCGGCGAACGTCTGGGAGCGCCGCTTCCTGACCTCGCTCGAGCGCGACGCGTCGACGGTCCGTCACCGCGCCATCGCCAAGCTGGCGAGCGCCGGCCCCGGCTTCGCCGAGGCGAACCGCGAGGCGATCGCGAAGATCGCCGACTCGCTGCGCATGGTCCGCCAGTCCGGGACGCACGGCCTCGTGCCGCTGTTCCTGATCCTTGAAGACTACCGCGCGCTGCTGGCGTAGACGCCCTCGCCAGCTTTACCGCCAGGCCGCCAAGAGCGCCAAGCCGGAGCCCAGCCCAGAAAAATTTCTGACCTGGCTCTGGCTTGGCGTCCGTGGCGGCTTGGCGGTTGGTCCCCGCTCGCGCTACCTCTCTCCCCATGACCGACGAGCAGCTCGCCGCGCACATTGTCAGCGGCGGGAAGCTCCGGGCGCTGCTGCTCGAGCTGTGGCAGCGCACGCGGATGGACTGGGGCTTCGTCACGGACCGGCTCGCCAGCACGTTCCGCAAGGAGACGTGGGTCGGCGGGCACGAGCGCCGCTTCGTCGGCGAGACGCTCTACGGCCTCGTGCGGAACCTGCGCAAGATCGACCTCGCCCTCCAGCGGGGCCGCAAGGCGGAGCGCCAGCCGCGCGACCTCGAGCGCCTGCTCGCGCTGCTCGTCATCGAGAAGCTGCTGCCGCCCGCCACGGCGGCGCGCGCGCTCCCCGAGATCGACTGGGCCACCGTCGCCGGCGTCGACGAGGTCATCGCCACGGAGCGCAAGCTCGAGAAGCGAATCGCCCTCGCCTCGTCGCTGCCCGATTGGCTCGCGGCCCGCCTCGTCGCGGACTGGGGCCCCGAGGCCGAGACCCTCGCGAAGGGCTTGAACCAGCGCGCGCCCATGACCGTCCGCGCGAACCTGATCGGCGGCACGCGCGCCGCCATCGCGGACGCCCTCGCCGGCGAGCAAGTCGCGACCCACGAGGGAAAGTGGAGCGACACCGCGCTCGTCGTCGACACGCGCACGAACCTCTTCGGCCTCGCCGCGTTCAAGAAGGGTCTCTTCGAGGCGCAGGACGAGGGCAGCCAGCTCCTCGCCGACGTCGCGGCGGCCTGCGCGCCGACCAAGCCCCTCGTCGTCGACTACTGCGCCGGCGCGGGCGGCAAGACCCTCGCGATCGCGGCGCGCCTCGGCAACACCGGCCGCGTCGTCGCTACCGACATCGACGGCAACAAGCTCGAGGAGCTCCGCCGCCGCGCCCGCCGCGCCGGGGTCAGCGTCGCGCAGGCCATCTCGATCGACGTCGCGAACTGGCCGACGCAGATCGACGCGCTCCGCGGCAAGGCCGACGTCGTGCTCGTCGACGCACCGTGCTCTGGCATCGGCGCGCTCCGCCGCAACCCCGAGGCGCGCTGGCGCCTCAACCCGGCGGACATGGACGGCTTCGCGACCCGTCAGCGCGACATCCTCGCCGCCGCGCTGCGCCTGTGCTCGCCGAAGGGGCGCGTCGTCTACGCGACGTGCTCGCTGCTGCGCTCGGAGAACCAGGGCGTCGTCGAGGCGACCGCCGCCGACCTCGTGCCGCTGTCCGAGCTCCTCGGGCCCGCCCGCGCCGCGGCGCTGGGCGATGGCACCGCGCTGACGGTCACGCCGCACCGCCATGGCACGGACGGCTTCTTCGCCCAGGTGCTCGCGCCGCGCGCCACCTGAGCTCGCGTCCTCGCGGGCGATCTCCTCCGTACAGGCGCTGGCGGCGGAGCCGACGAGCCGACCGACAGAGACCGCGATTTATTCGCGGTCCCTGAGCTCGCGTCCTCGCGGGCGATCTCCTCCGTACAGGCGCTGGCGGCGGAGCCGACGAGCCGACCGACAGAGACCGCGATTTATTCGCGGTCCCTGAGCTCGCGTCCTCGCGGGCGATCTCCTCC
>JANXOM010000295.1 GCA_025353585.1 Deltaproteobacteria bacterium | reverse complement strand
GCCGAGGTCGCTGTACACCGCGGCCACGCCCGGCGGCCCCACCGGCTCGCCCGCGGCCTGCGCGACGAGGCTCGCGCGATCGAGCGGACCGGGCCGCTTCCAGAATTCGACGTGCGCCGCGCAGCCCGCTGCGTGCCCGAGCAGCTGCGCGACCGTGCCCGCGCTCGCGGCCTCCGGCACGTATCGGCGGATCGGCGCGTCGAGGTCGAGCTGCCCGTCGCCCGCGAGCACCATCGCGAGCGCCGCCGTCGCCATCGGCTTCGTGAGCGAAGCCACGTCGAACCGGGTCGCGGCCGTGATGGCGGGACCGCCCGAGAACGCCGTCCCGCGGACGACCCCGATCCGCTCCGCGCCGGCGTCGCCGACCGAGACCGCCGCCGCCGAGCCGAGCCCCGCCGCGAGCGCGCCGGACAGCAGGTCGTCGAGGCGCCGCGCGAGGTCGTCCACGGGCGGAATCATATCGCCCGTGGTACCGTCTGAGCCACGTGACCCGGTACGAGCTGCTCGACCGCATCGGCGTCGGCGGCATGGCGGAGATCTTCCGCGGCAAGGCCGTCGCCGCCGGCGGCTTCGAGAAGCCCGTCGCGATCAAGCGCATCCTGCCGCACCTCTCGCAGGACCCGCGGTTCGTGGAGCTCCTGATCGCCGAGGCGAAGGTGCTCTCGCTGCTCAAGCACCGGAATATCGTGCAGATCTTCGACGTCGGCCTCGGCGACGACAACAAGTACTTCCTCGTCATGGAGTACGTCGACGGCAAGGACCTCGGCGCGATCCAGCGCGGCCTCGAGTCGCGGCGGTCGCGCATGGCGTTCGACCTCGCGCTGCACGTCGTGGCCGAGATCTGCGAGGCGCTCGAGCACGCCCACACGGCGCGCGCCCCGGACGGCAAGCCGATGGCGCTCGTACACCGCGACATCTCACCGAGCAACGTGCTGCTGTCGCGCGCTGGCGAGGTCAAGCTGACGGATTTCGGCATCGCGAAGCGCGCCGAGCAGGAGCAGACCGGCACCGGCGGCGTGCGCGGCAAGTTCGCGTACATCTCGCCGGAGCAGGCGCGCAACGAGCACATCTCGCCGCGCAGCGACGTGTTCGCCGTCGGGATCTTGCTCTGGGAGCTGCTCGCGAACCGCCGCCTGTTCTCTGGCCTCGGCGATCTGGAGGCGCTCCGCGCCGTGCGCGAGCCGAACGTGCAGCCGCCGAGCGAGCTCGATCCGCGCATCCGCACGGAGGCGGACGCCATCGTGATGGGCGCGCTGCAGCGCGATCCGCAGCGCCGGCCGACCGCGGGCCAGCTCGGTCATCAGCTGCGCTCGCTGCGCTACTCCCTCGACGATACGTCGGGCGATCCGGCGACCGAGCTCGCGAAGGTGATCGACAACGCCGAGCAGGTCGAGCGCCAGAGCCGCAACCTGGCCACGCCCGCCGCCGCGGCCGCGATCGCGCGCTCGTCGGGGTTCGACTCCGGCGAGCCCGCGGAGATGACGGTCATCCGCATCCGCACCGCGGACGCGTTCTCGGAGCGCAACGAGCGCAGCATCTCGATGGCGCGCTCGGTGATCGATCGCTTCGAAGAAGAAGAGACGCGCATGGCGCAGCTCTCCGGCGAGCAGATGAAGCAGCTGCGCGGCGGGCGCGCGCCCGGCGATTCGATCGACCCACCCGACGACCCCGAGGGGGACTCGGCGGAGATGTCCTCGGTGACGCCGCCCCGCCGCGATGCGGGTGCGAAGCCCGCGTCGCGGCCGCGCCCGCGCCGCAACACCGACGAGCCGACGCTGTTCCGCGCGCTCGGCCCGCTCGGCCCGCTCGGCCGGTCCGACAAGCAAGACGACGGCGACGGCGACGGCCCGACGGTCGACCGGCTCGAGCGCGACGCGCCGAACGCCCGCTACGACCCCGACGAGGCGACGCGGCTCGTGGCGGCCGCGCCCGTGCGCGATCGCCGGAACAGCACGCCGGTCCCCGAGCGGTCGGGCGGCCGCGGCAACTCTCCAAGCGCGCAGCAGGGCCGCCAGCCGAGCCGTTCGCAGCCCCAGCCCCCGCCGCCGGCACCGCCGCCGATGCCGCGCCCTCCTCCGCCGAGCCAGACCCGCCGGCAGCCGGATCCCCCGATGCAGCCGAGCCCGAACCCGATGCCCGTCGGGCAGACCCTCGCGCCCCCGCCCGCGCCCCAGCCGCACCCGGGCTTCATGACCACGCAGGCTCCCGCCGCGCCGGCGTACGCCTATCCGGCGCCCCCGCCGGTGTACCAGCCGCCGCCGCCGCCGTACTACCCGGCGCCGCCGCCCGCGCCCACGGGCTACCCCATGTACAACCCGCCCGGCATCGCGTCCGAGCGGCAGACGCGCGCGGCCACGCCGACGGCGCCCGACGCGTACGAGCGCCCGGTCTACCCGCCGCGCCCGACGGATCCGCCAGTGTCCGGCTTCCAGACGAGCCGCGGCGCGCCGTCACCGCTCCGGCCGTGGATGCTCGTCGTGGGCGCGCTGATCATGGCCGGGCTCGCGTTCGCGCTGACCCGGGCGTTCATTCACTGAGCTGGCTCTAATCCGATCTAGGCCGATCTAGGCCCAGGTCAGCTCGAACTGGCACAGGTCGTCGCCGCGCGTCCGGCACTTCGTCTCCGTGACCTTGGCGCCCGCGCCGCCCGATAGCTCGATGCTGCGCTCGCACCAGCCCTCGACGCTGAGGCAGTGCACCGGGTGCGGCGTCGCGAACCCGCGCACGCGCGCGAGCGCCGACTTCGGCCCGCGCGTCATCACCTCGAGGTAGCCGGTGTCGTAGTGCGCGCTCCACAGACGCACCGCGCGGCCGAGGATCCAGTGCACCGTGCCGACCTTGAAGAACAGGCGGTAGATCGTCGTGAGATTTGCATCGGCGCCGTGCCGTCCGAGCGCGCGGATCAGCGCTCGATCGCCCGCCCCGAAAATCTGATCGATCCGCTCGCACAGCTCGATGAAGAGCGGCAGCGGGTACCACGCCGCCTTGACGATCCCGGCGTCGATCGCGGCGCGCAGCTCCGGCGAGCACTGCGCGCGCAGCTTCGCGAGGCCCGCGCCACCCTGGTCGAGCTCGACCCACAGGATGCGCGAGGCCATCGAGCTCCCCTTGACGTTGGCCCCACTCGGCATCCGGCAGGCATTAGTATACGCGGCGTGAAAGCCCAGGATCCAATTGCGCGCCTCGAGGAGATGGAAGCGCGCGCCGCGCTGGCGGGCGGCCAGGCCCGCATCGACAAGCAGCACGAGGCCGGCAAGCTGACCGCACGCGAGCGCATCTCGGCGCTCCTCGATGACGGAAGCTTCATCGAGCTCGACAAGTTCGTCACCCACCGCTGCGCCGAGTTCGGCATGCAGGAGCAGAAGATCCTCGGCGACGGCGTCGTCACGGGGCACGGGACCGTCGAGGGGCGCACGGTCTGCGTGTTCGCGCAGGACTTCACCGTGTTCGGCGGCTCGCTCTCGGGCGCGTACGCCCAGAAGATCTGCAAGGTCATGGACCTCGCGATGAAGATCGGTTGTCCGGTGGTGGGACTCAACGACTCCGGCGGCGCGCGCATCCAGGAAGGCGTCGAGTCGCTCGCGGGCTACGCCGATATCTTCTTGCGGAACGTGCTGTCGTCGGGCGTCGTGCCGCAGCTGTCCGCGATCATGGGCCCGTGCGCGGGCGGCGCGGTCTACTCGCCCGCGATCACCGACTTCATCCTGATGGTCGATCGCACGTCCTACATGTTCATCACCGGCCCCGAAGTGATCAAGACGGTCACGCACGAGGAGGTCACGAAGGAGCAGCTCGGCGGTGCGATGACCCACGCGGCGAAGAGCGGCGTCTCGCACTTCACCGAGACCGACGAGCTCGCGTGCATCGCGCGGCTCCGCGAGCTGCTCGCGTACATGCCGAGCAACAACGCCGAGGATCCGCCGGTGCGCGCCTCCGAGGATCCGCCGGACCGCGCCAACGAGGCCCTCGACACGCTCGTGCCGCTCGAGTCGAACAAGCCGTACGACATCAAGAAGATCATCCTCGGCGTCACCGATGACGGCCTGTTCACCGAGGTCGCGAAGGACTACGCGAAGAACATCGTCGTGGGGTTCGCGCGCTTCGAGGGCCGCCCGGTCGGCATCGTGGCGAACCAGCCGACGCACCTCGCGGGCTGCCTCGACATCGACGCCTCGACGAAGGCCGCGCGCTTCGTCCGGTTCTGCGACTGCTTCAACATCCCGCTCGTCACGTTCGTCGACGTGCCGGGCTTCCTGCCGGGCACCACGCAGGAGTACGGCGGCATCATCAAGCACGGCGCGAAGCTGCTCTACGCGTTCGCCGAGGCCACGGTCCCCAAGATCACGATCATCACGCGCAAGGCGTACGGCGGCGCGTACGACGTCATGGCGAGCAAGCACATCCGCGCGGACGTCAACGTCAGCTATCCGGCGGCGGAGATCGCGGTGATGGGCGCCGACGGCGCGGTCAACATCATCTTCCGCGGCGAGCTCGACAAGATCAGCGATCCCGTCGAGCGCGCGGCGGCAAAGGTCCGGTTCACGGACGACTACAAGGAGCGCTTCGCGAACCCGTACAAGGCCGCGTCGCTCGGGTACATCGACGAGATCATCCGCCCGCGCGACACCCGCTGGACGATCGTGCGCGCCCTGCGCACGCTGAAGAACAAGCGGCAGTCGAACCCGGTGCGCAAGCACGGCAACATCCCGTTGTGAGCCGCTGGTCGGCGCTCGGCCTCGCTCTCGTCCTCGGCGGGTCGGCCTGTCACACGGCGCGGCCGGTGAGCATGGCGCCGCTGCCGCGCGCGGCGTACGCGCACTACCTCACCGCCCGGATGGCGTCGGCGAAGGGCGACTGGGCCACGGCGGCCGAGGCGCTCGCCGCCGCCGCCGCCGCCGCGCCCGCGCAGCCGATGATCGCCGTCGAGCTCGCGCGCGCGCTCGCGAAGGCAGGTCGCGCCCCCGCCGCCCGGGACACGCTCGCGGCCGCGCGGCTCGGCTGGCCCGATCACGCCGAGGTCTGGCTGGCGTCGGGCGAGGTGCTCGCCGAGCAGGACAAGCCGGCCGCGCTCACCGCGTATCGCCGCGCCATCGCGCTCGCGCCCGCCGACGAGCGCGCCTACCTGGGGCTCGCGAAGCTGCAGTCGGACGCCGACGCGGAGCGCACGTTACGCGCGCTCGTCGCGCACGTGCCAGGGTCGGTCGACGGCCACTACCGGCTCGCGGTGCGGCTCGCGCCGCGCGATCTGCCGGGTGCGATCGCCGAGCTGCGCGCCGTGCTCGAGCGCGATCCGGACCAGGTCGACGCGCGCCTCGATCTGTCGCGCGCGCTACGGCGGAGCGGCAAGCTCGCGGAGGCCATCGCGAACACGCGCAGCGCCTTCGACCGCACGGGCCAGGCGCTCGACGTCGCCGAGGAGCTGTTCTATCTCCTCTGCGAGGCGGACGACCTGAGCGGGGCGACGGATCTGCTCGCGCTCCTCGACGACGACCGCAGCGATGCCGACGCGCTCGTGCTGGTCGCGCGCTTCGAGCGCGGGCTCGGCCGGCTCGACGCCGCGCGCGCCGTGACGGCGCGGATCACGGCCCAGGACGCGGACGCGGGGGCGATCGCGGCGGCCGAGCTCGCGGTGGCCGCGGGCGATCCGGCCGGCGGGGCCGCGCACGCGCTCACCGTGGCCGCGGAGGCGAAGCGGTTCGCGCAGGCCCGCCGCGTGGCCGGCGATGCGTTCCTCGCGGCCGGCGACCCGACGCACGCGCTCGCCGCGCTCGCCCCGGCGCGCGCCGCGGTCCCGGCGGACCTCGGGCTCGCGCAGGTCGCCGCGTTCGCCGAGACCGACCTCGGGCACGCGGCGGAAGCGGACGCCGCGTTCTCGGGGATCGCGGCGAGCCGCGCCGTGGAGGTGACGATCGCGCGCGCCCGCGTCGCCGATCGCGCGGGCAAGGGCGCGGCGGCGCTCGCGCTCCTCGAGGGCGTGCTCGCCGCGCATCCCGACGAGCCCGACGCGGCGAACCTGGCCGGCTACATGCTGACGGAGACCGGCACGCGCCTCGACGTCGCGGAGCGCTACCTGCGCCACGCGCGCGAGCTGTCGCCCGGCGACCCCGCGATCCTCGACAGCTGGGGCTGGCTGCTCCTCAAGCGCGGCCGCACGCGCGACGCGATCCGCGCGCTCGCCCAGGCCACCCGCCTCGCGCCGCGCGAGCCCGAGATCCTGCTGCACCTCGCGGCGGCCTGGGCGGCCGACGGCGCGCCGCGTACGGCGCTGACGCTGCTCGACGCCGCCGCCAGCCTCCGCCCGACGCCGGCCGTGCAACACCGGCTCGAAGCGCAGCGCGCGTCGCTGGCCGCGGTGTTACGATGACGCCATGTCGCGCTGGGTGATCGCATGCACGCTGGCCGCCGCCGCCCTCGGCGCCGGTTGCAGCAAGGCGCCGTCCGAGGACGACTGCAAGGCCCTCCTCGACCACCTGGTCGACCTGGAGTTCAAGAAGTCCGGCACAGGCGGCACGACGGACGCCGCCAAGGCGGACATCGCGAAGCAAAAAGCCGCGGTCGTGGACGCCAAGCTCACCGAGGGCTTCGTCGAGACCTGCACGAAGAAGACGCCGCGGTCCCGTGTCGAGTGCGCGCTGAACGCGACCGATCTCGATACCGGCGTCGCCAAGTGCGACGACGCGAAGTAACGCCGGCGCGAAGAATCGGCGGCGCTTTTGATGCGTGGGGCACCGTAGGACCGCTGCGCACGCGGAGACCCCAGGAGCCAACTTCAGTTGGGGGCCTCGCCCTCGCGAAGCGCGGCCGAGCGCGCACGGCCGGTCCCCTGCCGCTCTCGTCATCGGCCCCCGAAGCGTTCGCGCCACGGACAAGAGCGACGTCGCAGCTCGCGCTCCGTCAGCGCGCTGCTGATCGAGATTTTAGGCTGCGCGGGCGAGCGCTTGCTCGACCGTCGTGAGCGTCGCGAAGCGATCGACCAGCACCGTCTCCGTCCGCTCACGGATGTCCGCGGCCGTGAGCGTCCTGCCGGCCGGCGTGCTCATGTCAAAGGTCAGCGTGGCGTCGCCCACGAAGTCCACCTCCCAGCCCTCGTCGCTGGCGTGGCGCGTGGTCGTCTCGCAGCACTGCTCCGTACGGATGCCGGCGATGATCACGCGGCGGATGCCGTTGCTGGTCAGCCACTGGCCAAGCGGCGTCCCCACCAGGGCGCTGTGGCGATGCTTCTCGATCGTCAGCGCGGCCTTGAATGGCGCGAGGCCAGTCAGCGGACGAATAAACTCGCTGCCGTGCGCGAAGACGTTCGTGGGCGTATCCGGGCCGTCCGTGTGGAACACGCGCACGATCGGGACGCCGCGCGCCTGGGCTCCATCGATCAGCGCGTTGACGTGCGGCAAGAATGCGTCGGCAGCCGTTTGAGACCAGTATGGACGCTGCGGGAAGGATTCCTGGACGTCGATCAGAAGCAAGACGGTTTGCATGAGCTCCCCTGTGAAGTGATGGCTCATCTTCCCCCAATGCCGCCATTCGCGCCGCCCGCAACGCGACCGGTTACCGACGTGTCAGGACACGACCTCCGTCGATGCCAGCCCAAGGATCGGCAGGCCGGGCGACGCCGACGGGCGCAGATGAGGCGGCGCTCGGCGCGATCGCGCTCTTCGGGCTGTCTGGCATTCTGGGCTACTGGTTGGCGCGCGAACCGGCCCACGCGTGGAACGGGGCGCCCATGACGACGGAGACCGAGGTCGCTGCCGCACCGGAAGCCGGGCGGGGTCCCGGACTCCGTCGGCCCCTCCGGGTTCGTGCGGCAACGTCGGGCGTCGCCGGCTCCGCGGGCGGTTCGCCGCCGACAGCGCGGACCTGCGGCGCGGCGTGACCGTCCTCTTCTCGACCCCGGCGGAACGAGACGAGCACGCGATCGAAGCGGCGTACCACGCGGGGGTCGAGCGTCGGTTTCCGGGTGGGTTCGCCGCGGCCCGCGCGGCCATCGCGATCGCCGTCGTCGGCCATGGCACGTCGCTGCAGGTCGGAGACGCGAGCTACGTCGAAGTTAGCGATGGGGCAGCCATCGATCCGAGTAGTGGCGCGTGCGTTGCCAAGCTCCTCGCCGGCGCTGACTCGGTGTCTGTCGTCGCGGCCCTCCCCGCGTACGCCGGCCCGGTCGAATATCGTGTGCCGATCGACTTCGGGCACGACTGACACCGACCGGCTCACCCCTCGAGGGCGTCGACCACGGCCGCGGCGACGGCTTCGCCGATGGCGGGCGAGGCGGTGGCGCCGTGGCCGCCGAGGCCGATGGCCCAGACGAGCCAGGGGCGCGAGGAGTCGCGGGCGAGCTTCATCTGGCGGTCGCGAGTGAACGTGCGCACGCAGGCCCAGGCGCGGACGAGCGCGGCGCGCGCGAGGTCGGGTTGCGCCGTCGCGAGCCGGGCGCGGAAGGCGGCCTCGGCGCCGGACTCGACCGCGTAGTCACCGGGCGCGGCCGGCGTCGCGTCGCACGCCGAGGACAGCGTGCCGTCCGCGTGGCGGCGCACGTAGAGCTCCTGCGCGCCGAGCTGCCATAACCACGGGCCGGCCGTGGTCCCGGCGCTGTCCTCGACGACGAACAGGTGCCGCTTCACCACCGTCAGCGGCGGCGCGCCGAGCAGCTGCCCTGCCCACGCGCCGGTCGCCTCGACGACCACGCGCGCGCTGATCGTCCCGCGCGCCGTGCGCACGAGGTGCGGCTCGCCGGCCGCCCGGCCGCCCTCGAGGCCGAGGACCGCGGCGTCGGTGAACACGCGCGCGTCGATCGCCGCTTCGAGCTGCGCGAGGAGGCGGACCACGTCGATCACGCCGTCCGTCGGCACGTGCAGCGCCGCCGCCGGCGCCGCGCCCGCGAGCCCGGGCCACCGCCTCCCGAGCTCGCCGTCCGCCACGCGGTCCATGCGCTCCACGGGCACGCCGAACCGCGCCGCCCGTGCCGCGTACGCATCGGCCTCGGCGGTATCCGCGAACCCGAGCACGCTGCCCGTCTCGCACCACGCATCGGCGAGCGGGCCGCGCAGGAGCGCCGCGCCGCGCACCGTCAGCGCCGTGGTCGCGTCCGTGTCCACGAGCTGCCGACCGAGCCCCGCGCCGCGCCCGCTGGCGTGCTTGCCGAGGGCCGCCTCGCGCTCGAGGAGCACCACGTCCGTCACCCCGCGCCGCGCCAGGGCCCACGCCGTGGCCACGCCGGCGAACCCGCCTCCGATGATGACCACGTCCGCGGCGGTCGGCAGGCTCGACGACGACATGCGGCGAAGGTAGCCGCCCGATCGCGCATGGCCAAGGGGATGGAAGGACGCGATGCGATTGTCTAGACTCCGCGCATGCCGCGGCTTACCCGTCTCGATACGGGCGATGACATCGCAACGATCACCGACAAGCAGCTCGCGTTTCTCGTCGAGCAACTCGAGGACGAAGAGGACCAGGACATGGTCATCGACCGCGAGACGCTGGAGCTCTTCGCCGACAACGACATCGATCCGGAGCTCCTGCTCGTCCTGGAGAAGGCCCTCGGTGACGACGACACGATGAACATCGCCTGGGAGTGACCGCGGCCGCTGGTGGCGCTGGCGACTCGCCTGCCCTGGCTACTCGACTGGGCATTTCGCCCCGTGTCATTCCGAGGCGTTACGCCCCGGTCGGCCGGGCATTGTCCTTGCTGTGCGCGGGGGTACATGAAGCGCCTCGCCTCCCTCCTCGCCGCCGCCGCCCTCGCGGCGCCGCTCGTCGCGTGCACCGACTCCGCCGACCTGTACGACGGCGAGCAGACCAAGTCGGACGACGGCAAGGCCGACTCCAGCGCGCTCGCCACCTTCGTCGACGCGACGTTCAGCGGCAAGCTCGTCACCGACTACTCCTACGACGACGCGCAGACCATCCAGGACCAGCTGCTCTTCACGGTCGGCCAGCTCAATGGCATGACCGCGGTCGGCCGCGTCGACCGCGCCGTCGTCACGAACGTCAAGAAGACGACCGTCGGCGGCCGCGTGCAGATCACCTACGACGCGAAGCTGCCGATCGCGTGGGGCCACAAGAGCTCGATCCCCGCCACGATCGCCCTCGCGCTCCCGCTCGACGTCTCGTCCGCCGGCCAGGACGCGTTCGCCGCGAAGTACCGCGTCGGCTGCAACGACAACGCCTCCGAGCTCGACGAGATCGACGCCGGCAGCATGTTCTACTTCTTCCGCCCGCTCGTCTCGAGCTGCAAGCTCGCGCCGACCGACGTCCACGCCGTGACGGCGACGCTCTCGCCGAGCCCGATCGAGACGACCGGCAAGTTCCCCGAGTACGACAAGGTGTGGGCGGACAACACGCTGAACGTCGTCGCGATCTTCGGCAAGTTCGCCGATGGCACCACGTCGAACGACGTCGGCATCGACGGCTTCAACCAGTTCGTCGCCGCGATGAAGTCCGAGCTCGGCACGCACGGCCTCGTCACCGTCCCCGCCGCGGTCCCCACCGATCCGGGTGTCCGCGCGCCGGACATCGAGCTCTCGGCCACGCTCGCCGATGGCAAGAAGATCCACGTCGTCGCGCTGCTGACGGACAACGTCGACAAGGGCCTCGCGATGCCGGCGTTCCGCGCGCGCTACGAGTCGCTGTCGAGCTCGGCCGACTTCATCGTCTACAACGGCCACGCCGGCCTCGGCACGAACATCCGCTCGCTCGCGAACGCGGGCAAGTGGGTCAAGGGCCAGTACGTCGTCGTCTACATGAACGGCTGCGACAGCTACGCGTACATCGACGACGCGCTGTCGAACGCGCACAAGGCCGTCAACCCCGACGACACGACGGGCTACAAGTACATCGACATCGCGGTCAACGGCATGCCGGCGTTCTTCGCCTCGATGTCGGGCGCGACGATGGCGATGTTCCGCGGCCTGCTCTCGTACGACAACCCGCAGACGTACCAGCAGATCTTCGCGCACGTCGATGACTCGCAGGTCGTCCTCGTGACGGGCGAGGCCGACAACACGTACACGCCCGGCGCCGGCAGCGGCACCACGCCGCCCGCGACCGCGTGGGCCGGCCTCGCCGAGCACGGCTCGATCGCGCACAACGCCTCGAAGAAGTTCACGACGCCCGTCCTTCCCGTCGGGACGTACGAGTTCGACATGACCGGCACCGGCGACGCCGACCTCTACGTGCGCGTCGGCAAGGCCCCGACGACCGCGACGTACGACTGCCGCCCGTACAAGACCGGCACGAACGAGAGCTGCTCGGTGACCCTCGCGCAGCCGTCGACGCTGAATGTCATGGTCCGCGGCTACGCGCCTGCGGCCTCGACGTTCGACCTCGTCGGCAAGAAGCTGTAGGCGGCCGGCCGCCGCGCGCGTCGGCACGCCGCTTGTATCGCTGCGCAGCGATGCTGTGGCTGGCCTGCGAAATCGCGATGATCGCGGCGGTTGCCGGGATCTCGGCGTGGCCGACCCGAGCGGCCCGGGCGGATGCGCACAGGCTGGCCGTCGCGTGGCTCGTGCGACGTGACGCGCGCCCGGCAGCGCTTGTCGGAAACCCAACAGCCCTGGCCGCGCACGTCGAGCTCACCCGGCTGGTGGATCGGATCCTGGAGCTCGACCCGTACGCGGCGGAGCCCGAGCAGCTCGAGCGCCTCCTCGACCTCCACGTGCAGCTCGCTGTCACGCTGGCCGAGATCACCAGCGGCGACGAGCTCGCCGCGGCTCGCGCCCGCCGCGCGCTCGGCTTGCGCCGCGGGGCCGATCCGGCGCGCGTCATGGGCACCGAGCTCGCCACGCTGACCACGCTCGTGGCGCTGCTCGCCCAGCGCGCCGCGGATCCGGACGAGCCGCCGCCCTACGACGAGGTCGCCCGCTTCATCGCGGCTACTTCAGCGCGGTCGCGATCGACCGCGGCGTGATCTTCTGCCAGGTCGCCAGCAACGCGGCCGTGGTCACGAGGAACGCGGCGCTGATCGCGAGCAGGCGCGCGAGGTCGCCTTCGTCGGCGAGCGCGAGCGACATGCCCGAGCCGGCCGCGACGCCCGCCGCGCACGAGCCGACGACGCCCCACGCCGCGCGCGCGTACGCGCCGACCGGCAGCTCGATGGTGGTGGTGATCGTGTACATCAGCACGCCGAACGCGACCGGATAGCCGACGGCCCACGCCACGGCGACGGACAGGAAGCCGAGCGCGTCGCCGAGCACGAGCGCGCCGACGAGGAACGAGGTCGGCACGAACACCGCGGCCACGACCATGTAGCGCAGCGTGCGCTCGGGGCGGCCGACGCCGTCGAGGAGCGGCGGCCCGATGAACCCGAGCGCGCGCAGGACGCCGACGATGCAGAGGATCCGCACGGCCACGGCGCAGAGCGAGAGCTGGTGCGGCGTCCACTTGCCGTGCCCGTACGTCAGGTGCAGGAGCTCCGGGATGACGAGCGCGACGAGCGCCACGAACGGCAGGACGGCGATGAGGTTCAGGCGCGTGAACGCGAGGAACTGCGCGATCAGCGCGGGGCGATCGGCGCGCAGCTTCGCGAAGGTCGGGAACGCGACGTCGATGACGACGTTCGCGATCGTCTTCACGGGCTCGAGGATGATCATGTACGCGGCCGCGTAGATGCCGAGGGAGGCGTCGCCGAAGAAGTAGCCGACGATCGGATAGTCGAGGTTCGTGTAGAGCTGGTAGAGCACCTGGCTCGCGGCGCTGCGCAGGCCGAAGCGGACGTACGCGGTGACCTCGCGCGGCCGGAAGACGAGGCGCGGGATGAACGGGTGCCGGAGCTGCACGATCACGCCGAACACGACGACGCGGGTCAGCGCGGCGAGCGTGAAGCACCAGATCGTGAGGCCGAGGCACGCGAACACGACGCGGGCGACGCTCTCGGCGAGGTGCGCCGCGACCCGGGCTTTTGCGATCTCGGCGAAGCGCAGCTCCTTGCGGAGGAGCGCGAACGGGATCGCGTACACGTTCTGGAAGACGAGCTTGCCGCCGTACGCGATCAGGAGGAGCCCGATGACGGTGTGGCCTTGCAGGAGGCCATAGAGCGGCCCGAAGATCGCGAGCAGCACGAACAGCCCGCCCGACACGAGCATGTTGAACCAGAAGACCGTCGAGAGCCGCTCGGGCGTGTGGTCGTCGAGCTGGACGACCGACGACGTGACGCCGAGGTCGGCGGCGGCGTCGAGCATCGGGTAAAAGGCGAGCGCCTTGACGACGATCCCGTTGTCCGTCGCGGTGAACCACAGCGCCACGACGAGCATCTGCGAGACCATGTCCGCGACGGCGATCACGGCCTGCGCGCTGGCCGCCCACGCCACGCCGCGGTTGACCTGCTTGGTCAGGGGCGGAGCGTCGTCGGCCACGGCCCGACCATACAATGATAGCGTGCGCAGCGATGCCGCCGGCTCCCGCGCGCGAGGTGCAGGTCCTGCCGGCGCACTACGACTTCGAGCGCTACGACGACCGCGAGCGCTGGATGTCGTACTGGCACCAGATCCGAGTGGTGCTGGCGGTGCGGCCGAAGACGGTGCTCGAGATCGGCCCGGGGTCAGGCGTGTTCCGCAGCTACCTGCGCTCGGCGGGGATCACGGTCAAGACGCTCGATATCGACGCGACGCGCGAGGTCGACTACGTCGCCGACATCACGAAGCTCGACGAGGCGCTGCCGGCCGGGCTCACGTTCGACGCGGTCTGCGCGTTCCAGGTGCTCGAGCACCTGCCGCTGGCGGACTTCGAGGCGTGCCTCGCGGGGATCGCGCGGCGGGCGCGGCCCCACGTGTTCGTATCGCTGCCGTATCGCGGGCTGCGCGTGCGCGTGTCGATGTGGTGGGGCAACCACACGCTGTCGCTCGGGCACAAGCTCATGCTGCCGTGGCGGCACAAGCCGATCCCGGAGCACCACTGGGAGCTCGGGTATCCGCACACGGCGCGGTCGATCACGAAGCGCATCGCGCGGCACCTGGACGTCGTGGAGCGCGGCTTCCTGGCAGAGAACCCGTATCACTACATGTGGCAGCTCCGGGCGCGCGGCGAGCTGCCGTCGCCGTAGCGCTTCGCGACGTCGCACGAAGCCACGATGACCCGCAACCGGCCGGCGGCGACGCTGTCGTGAAGGGATGGCGGTCGAGGTCACGGCACGGTTTGCCGGCACGCTGCTGGTCTCGGCGGTGGTGCCGGCGCGCGGCGAGTTCCGGATCGGGACGGCGCCCGAGGTCGAGCTGGCGGTGTGCGGGTTCACGTGCTTTCCGCTGGTCGGCCGGGACGGGTTGATCCGGATCCCGGCGGGCGTCACGGCGACGCGGATCGTGGGCGGCGCGCGGTACGCCATGCCCGAGACGGCGGCGCGGCTCGGGGTGGGCGATCGGATCGAGCTGGCGCTCGGACACGTCGCGATCGCCATCACGGCCGCGGCGCCGCGCGTGCCGGTCGGTGCGCCGGCGGTCGACCGTCGGCGCGCCGGATACATCTTCGCGGCTGCGGTCGCGCACCTGGTGTTCGTCGCGGTGGTCACGGCGCTCGCGAGCCCGAAGCCCACGAGGCCGGCGCCGCCGGTGCTCGCACGCGTGACCCGTGCGGTCCCGCCGCCGCCGGTCACGCGGATGCCGCCACCGCCACCGCCCGTGCACGTGGCGCAGGCGCGTCGGGTCGCGCAGATGGCGGCGCAGATGACGGCACCGGCAAAGCCGCTCCGGCTCCCGGTTTGGCTCCCGGCGCTGCCGGCGACGGCCACGCTCGCGGCCCGGCACGCGCACGCGGAGGCGGACGGCGTGCGACACGCGATCGATCTGAGCGCGGACGTCGGCGACGCGATGAAGCAGCTCTGGGGCCCGAGCTGGTCGACGGCGATGGCGGACCTCGGACCGGCGTACGACCTCGTGGCCGCGGAGGCCGCGCAGTTCGGTGGGCGCAACGGCCACTTCGATCCGACGCAGCGGCGGGAGTTCGATTCGGTGAAGACCGGCCCGTACGCGACGATCGCGCGTGGCCGCGGCGCCGGCGAGCTCTACCAGCTGCCGGGCGAAGTGCCGATCGTGCACGCCATCGAGCCGGAGGGCCCGGCGACGGGGCCCGTCGAGCTGCGCATCTGCGACGGCGCGCGGTGCGCGGCGCGCGGTGCGATCGACCGCGCGGCGGTGACCAGCTGGATCCAGCCGCACGTCGACGACCTGCGCACGTGCTTCGAGAAGGACACGACCACGGCGGCCGGCTCCGTGGTGCTGGCCTTCACGATCGACGGCGGCGGCGTGGTCCGCGACACCCGCAGCGCCGGCAAGGTCGGCGGCTGCCTGGCCGCCGTCATGCGTGGCATCGAGTTCCCGCGCATGGAGCGGCCGACGCGCGTCACCTACCCCATCAGCTTCTCCCGCGGCTGACCCGAGGAGGGACGGTGTAACACCTGTCAACCAGGGCCCATGACGATCCTGAACAATTTCAGCTGTTTGAATAGGGACGGTGTAACACCTGTCAACCTGCGACGCAGGACAGAACCCGTTCGCAGTTGTCCGGGAACCGGACAATCAAGCCGACGAATCAGGCTCGCTCGAGCCTGGGGGGGGGTGACAGGTGTTACACCGTCCCCACGTAAGTTATTGAAAATACAGCGCTTTCTGAAGAGCGCCGGTTGACAGGTGTTACACCGTCCCCCCCGCCTAGTGGTGGGGCGCGGCGGCGAGCCAGGCGCGGTAGGCGGCGACCTGATCGAAGAGCTGGTGGACGATGCGCTTCTGCGTGAGCAGCGGGTGCGCGTGAGTTTCGGCGGCGGCCCGAACGGTATCGAAGTTCGCGAGAAAGCCGGCGGGGTCGGCGGGCGCGTCGACGAGGTACGCCTGGTAGTCCGCGTGGACGTCGGCCGCGAGCGTGCCGCCCAGGGACGCGCCGACGGTGACGCCTTCGACCGCGAGGCCGCGCCGGATCTCGGGTTCGGTCGGCGCGTACTTGATCTCGAGCGCGGTCGGCCGCAGCGCCGCGTGCAGCGCGCGGATGCGGTCTGCCATCACCACGCCGATCGTCTCGTCGATCAGCGTGGCCCCCTCGGCGCGGGTGCGCCACGCGAAGTACAGGGCGGCCGCGACGGCGTCGGGGTCGTTGGGCCGCTGCGCGAGGAGCGCGTACCCGACGCGGCTCGCGCGCATCGACATTGCCGCCGAGTCCTTGGCGGCCGTGGCCGACGGCGCGGCCTGAGCGCGCCACGGGAGCCCGCCGCCCGCCTTCGCCCACGCGACCATGGCGTCCATGGCGGCGCCCGGGACGTCGTTCGCGGTGTCGACGCCGGCGAGCACCGGCATGAACGGAGCCGGCGCGCCTGGCGGCACCGATGGCTCGGCGAGCTTTTGCACCTCGGGCCAGCGATCCACCGGCGCGCTGTCGTGGCCACCACATGCGCCGAGGACCGCGAGCCAGAGCATCCGCTTCATCTCGGCAGTCTACCGCCGCGAAAGACCGTGTGGTGCAGCACGAGCAACGACACGTTGATCGCGGCGATCACGGCGCCGTGCACGACGATCCACGGCAGGAAGCCGACGAGGCACGCGAGCATCCACACGAATACGTAGGTGTCGCGCCGCCCGAGCGAGCGCAGCCACGTCGTGACGGAGCGCGGGCTGTAGACCTCGTCGGTCGTGGCCTCCGTGCGCTCGAACCACCAGCGGAAGGCGAACACGTCGCCGGTGCCGGTGGCGCGGTAGACGCTGATGTACGTCGCGACGGACACGAGGACGCGCCCGCTCGCCGCGGCGACGCCGAGGTAGAGCCACGGCCCCCCGAGCGTGGCGCCGGCGGCGGCGATGAACAGGTTGTCGACGATGTCGTCGGACAGGTTGTCGAGCCACTGCCCGAGCTTGCTGTACTGGAAGCGCAGCCGCGCGAGCTCGCCGTCGCACGAGTCGAGGATCGAGTTGAGCTCGAGCAGCACGCCGGCCACCGCGATGCAGGCGGACGTGCCGCGCGCGACGAGCCCCGCCGCGAAGAGCCCGACGACGATCGCCGCGATCGTCACGTGGTTCGGCGTGACGCCGAGCGAGCGGTGCGAGAGCACGCGCGTGATTCGCATGGAGAAGCGCCAGTTGACGAGCGCGTCGACCGGCCCCTCGAACGACTTGTTCGTGCGCCGGATGAGCGCCCACTCCGCGCGCGCCGCGGCCGCCGCGTCGACGAGCTCGACGCCCGCGATCACGTCCGCGCGCTCGCGGGTCGCACCGGCGGGCGGCTCGCTGCCCGCCGCCACGTACTCGACCGGCACGGGCATCGCCCGCGCGATCGCCACGCGGCTCGCCGCGACGACCACGCGCGTCGCGCCTGCCTTCGCGCACTCGCGGATCTTCCGCTCGAGCGCCGTCAGCCCGCCGACGATCGTGGCGTGGCGTTCGCCCGTCGCCTCGAGGAACGCGACCCGGTCCAAGCGCCGTTACGGGGCGACTTGCGTCGTCGTCGTCGTGTCCGTTACCACGGTCAACGTGCGCGTCGGGAACGTGTGACCTCCGACGGTCACGTCGAGGGTCACGTCACCGGGCGTGACGTTGAAAGCGAAGTACGCGCCCGCTGCCTGGGACGAGAGGGGCGTCGTGCTTGCGTCGATGACCTCGAGCGGCGTGTTGCCCTGCTTGAGGGTCACCGTGGCTCCCGCGATCGGGGTCCGCGCGCAATCCGTGATTAGAAGAATGACCGCGCCATTCGAGGCTGTCTGGGAGCTGCCCGCGACCGACGCGAGCGACCCGAAATCGGAGTCGGAGACGGCGAGAACCGGAACGTTGGCCTGGTCGGCGACCAGCGGATGCGCCGGGATCACGATGTCGTCACGGTACACGCCGCTGCCGACGCTCGACAACCTGACCGACCCGTCGAGCGCGCTGCCATTCGTCGGCTGGGGCGGGAATGAAAACGTTCCATCGCTGCCAGCGGCAATATCGAGGGTAGCGAGGGCCTGGTCGTTGCCGTTTTTGAACAGCTTCAGCGTGGATGCCTTGAGCGGCGTCGTGCCTGAGAACGAAAGCGCCTGAATCTTGCCGCTGATCGTGATGTTGGCCGCCGGGCTTCCCGCCGCGGACCCTGCGCACGAGAAGTCGAAGTGCTGTGCGTCCGGCGTCGGCGCCGCATCGATCGCCTTCGGCGCGTCGATCGTCTTCGGCGCGTCGATGGACTTGGCCGCATCCGGTGTGGCGCTATCGCCGCCACAGGCGACAACGGGCACGAGCAAAAGAGCGGCGACACAAACGCGGAGGTTCCCCATGTGCGCGGTGTTACACCAAATTCATCGCGGGCTCCAAGCGCAAAACGGATTCACGCAACTGCCGAGACGTTTGGTCGATAGCCGCCGGATGCACCTCCACGCCAAGTCGAATATCATCTCCGTCAGATGTCGAACGCCATCGGCCGGGGTCGGGGATTGCTCGTCGCGGTTCTCGCGCTGACCGCCTGTACGAAAGCAAATCCCGCCGCGACCTGCCGCGACGGAACCTGCCCAGACGAGGCGTTCCCGTTTTGCGATACGCACGGCGTCATCAGCGGCGACTCGGCATCGTGCATCGCGGTGTCCTGCACGCCTACCAGCTTCGCGGCCTGCGATGGCGACAGCTCGATCGTATGCAACGCGGCGGGCGACAACTATGACGTCTCTGCGTGCGCCCACGGCTGCAGCGCTGCAAATGGCGGCTGCAACGAGTGCTCAGCTGGCGACGCGCGGTGCGCCAACGGCGCCGTCGAGACCTGCGGCACTGACGGCAATTTCGCCGCGACCGAGACCTGCCTGGCCGGGTGCGCGACGACACCGGCGCCGCACTGTTCGCACATCAGCCCGCGGTTCCTGCCGGATATCTGCGACGTGCCTGCGCCAGATGCGAGCTTCAATGTGAACCAGAGAGGCCAAATCGACTCCAGTCTCGACGCGAGCTGCAATGGCGGTGTCGTCGCGCAAAGCGGCGCCCCCAGTTTGTGCGTCATGCACTACGGCACGATCAGTATCGGCGCACCCGCGCGACTGGCGATCATCGGCGATCGGTCCATCGCGTTCGTTGCCGACGATGACCTGGTGGTTTCTGGCACCGTTGACGTTGGCGCGAAGCAAAATACCAGTGGCCCTGGTGGCGGTGTCACCGCGTCCGGCGGCTCTTTCAGTGACCATGGCGGCGGCGGGGGCGCTGGGTTTGCGACGGCCGGAGGCGCAGGTGCTAGTCAGACCTTCGACGGTGGCGCCCTCAACGCCGGCACAGTAGTAGCGAACCCAATTTCTTCTTCGGCGCTCGTCGGCGGTCCGCACGCAGCAGGCGGCGGCGGTGGCGCAGCGGCATTTATTTCGTGTCGTGGGCGCGTGCGAGTAGAGGGCACGGTGACCAGCAGCGGCGGCGGCGGACTCGGCGCGCCTCGCCTGTTCGGAGTCGCGCTGGGAGGCGGTGGCGGAGGCGCCGGAGGATATGTCGTATTCCAGGCACTCGATGTCGTGGTGACCGGGGAGGTCTACGCCAACGGTGGTGGCGGTGGGGCCGGCGCCAACGCGAGTCCCGCGACGGGAGAACAGAATGGCGCAGACGGCGGTCAGTCCGAAACGGCGCCAGCGGCCGGTGGCCCGCCCCAGACCGGCGCCGGAGCCGGCGGCCCGGGCGGTATCCGTAGCGCCGCGCCGCAGAGTGGGAAGCATCCGTCCAACTCCACGAGCGCCGTCGGCGGCGGTGGCGGCGGCAGCGTCGGCTTCTTTCAGACGTACACGCCGGCCGGCGTGACGCCCACGCTGACGCCATCGCACGCGTCGCCCGGCTTCCAGCCGAACGCGACCATCCCGACTCGCTGAGTCAGCGAGTCGGCGCGCGGAGCGAGGCCTGATAGGCCTTTGCGAGGGCCGTCTGATTCTGGCCCGGTTGCACGAAGCGCGAGAGCGCGCTGACATCGAGGTCTGGCAACACGTCGCTGCGCTCGCGCAGCTCGTAACGATCACCGACGAGGTGATGGACGGCCAGCGTGGCCGTGGTCGGCCGCCACACCCATACCTCCGCCACACCGAGCCCGGCGTAGACCGCCGTCTTGTCGACCAGCGCGCTCGTCACGATCACCTCGATCGCGATGTCCGGCACGCCGTCGTCGTGCAGCTCGCCGAGCTTGTAGCACTCGTCCGGCTCCAGTCCGCGCTCCTTCGCCTCGCGCCGGAACGTGGCGCCGCCGAAGCCGCGCAGGTCGGCATCGTGCTCCATCGCCCAGACCTCGATCAATCGCGCGATGACCGCGGCCGTTTCCGCGTGGAGTCGCGACGGTCGCATCAGCTCGAGCGCACCGTTCAGGTACGTCATCTTCAAGCTCGATTGGTCGTCGAGCGCGTCACGCAACCCCGAGGACGCTGACCACGGGACGCCGTGCAGAGCGAACCGCTGCTCGTCTGCATCCGCCATCCCGTGAGTCTACGTCCGGCGCAGCAGGATCACGTGCTCGGACTTGCCGCGCTCGCCAAAGGCCCGGCGCTCGCCCGCCCCGAGCATCGGGCGCTCCTGGGAGGCCCACGCTTCCATGACGAGGTCGTCTGTCAGAGCGCCGCGCACGTCGTCGAGCGCGAACATGCCGCGGTTGCGCGCCACCGAGTCGCCGATGACGATCGCGGCGAAGCGCCCCGGGGCCAGCGCGCGCGCCATCGCCGCGATCGATTCGGCGAGCGCCTCGCGCCACGCGGCGTCGGCGGCCAGCGGATCTTTCTCGAAGCTGCGGCGCGAGCCGATCTCGCCCTCGTCGAGGTCGCGGTGCCGCAGCGCCAGGAAGTCGAACCGCAGCCGCTGGTGCTCGGCGTAGTCGTACGTGCCCGCGTAGGGCGGCGACGTCACGATGCCCGCGATGCTGCCCTCGGGCACCACGTCGCCGAGCCGCCGCGCATCGCGCAGGTGCACCTCGGGCACGGCGCCGCGCGTGTTCGACATGTCGTCGAGACCGGCCGCCAGGAGCTCGGCCCGCTGCGCGAAGTTTCGCGCCCCCGCGCCGCGCGCGATGTTGCGGTCGACCCACGTGCCGTCGGTGTCCGACGTGCGCGACGACACCTTGTACAGGATCGCCGACAGGCACGCCGTCATGATGTCGGCGAGCTCGGCGTCGCGCGTGCGCAGATCGTCGAGCAGCCCCGCGATCAGCTCCAGCTCGCGCCGCACGTGCGGGGCAAACCAGCTCTTGAGCCGCCGGTCGCGGCCGTTGGGATCGAAGCCCACCGGCTTGCGCGTCGGCGCCGGCTCGGCGCCCGCCCGGCGCGCCGCCTTGCCGGCCGCGATCACGAGCGCCGAGATCTCGTGCGCCGCGTCGCGGATCTGGCCGCGCCGCCGCGTCTGCACGACCCACGTCTTCGCGCGCGCCACCAGCACCGCGAGCGGATTCAGGTCGCTGCCGATCGACGCGTGCCCGAGCGCCCGTGCCTCGACGAGCGTGGTCCCCGAGCCGCAGAACGGGTCGAGGATCGGCTGCGACCGCGGCGCGTTCTCCGCCACCAGCTCGACGAGGATCCGTGCCGTCGCCGGGTGCAGCCGCGCGGGGTAGCTGTGGAACGGGTGCGTCAGCGACTCGGCCGTCTCGTAGTCCTGATTCGGCGCGCGCAGCGCCGCGACGAGCTGCTCGGCGTAGTTCTCGTTGCCATCGGCGCGGATTCGCCCGGGCGCGCGCGGCATCGAGAGCGAGCGGCGTTGACGAGGAGCAGGCGGTGGCACGGCGGCACCCTACCGCGCCGGGTCGGCGTGGTATACGCCGGCCATGCCGATGCCACAGGAGATCGTCGGGCTCGGTCAGCGCGAGGTCCGGTTCGTCTGGGACGACGGCGCCATCGACGTCTGGGGCACCCGCGAGCTACGGATCAAGTGCAGCTGCGCCCTCTGCCAGTCCGAGGCGACCGGCGAGCGCCTGCTCGACCCCGCGAGCGTCGCCGAGGACCTCACGGTCACGGACATGAGCCTGATGGGGAACTACGGCGTCGGCGTCCACTTCAGCGACGGCCACACGACCGGAATCTTTCGCTTCCGCGAGCTGCGGCGCGCCCGCTAAGGCCACGCGCCGCGAGCCCGATCACAGGCGATCCGCCCCGGCCTGTGGTACCATCTTCGCCTCTGGGGGAGCTGCATGAGCCTACGGCCTAGCTATATCTTGTCGGCGATCTGCGTCGCTGCGTGCCTCGTCACGGGCGCGCATCCGGCCACCGCGCAAACCGCCGATGCGTTGAAGAAAGCGCAAGGGTCCTTCGACTCCGCGCAGCTCGACTACCTGCAAGGCAACTTCGATAAAGCCGCGCAGGAGTTCCAGGAAGCGTACGCCGCGCGGCAGTTCCCGCAGTTCCTTTACAACGTCGGCGCCAGCTACCACATGAAGGGCAAGAAGGACTCCGACACCGCCTCGTACGAGAAGGCCGTCGAGTTCTACAAGAAGTACCTCGCCGAGGATCCGACGGCCGCGGACAAGCCGAAGGTCGAGAAGGCGATCGGCGTCCTCGAGACCGAGATCAAGCGCATCCACGACGCGAAGGCCGCCACCCCGCCGCCGACCGATGGCTCGGGCGCCGGCTCCGCCACCCCCGTCGCCGTGCTCCCGGCCGCGCCGTCGAAGGAGGTCGCCGAGCTCGGTGACGTGAAGGTCCGCGGCCTCATCGTCATCGAGAGCGAGCCCCAGAACGCCACGATCTACCTCGACGATCGCAAGAAGGGCCCGTTCGCCACCACGCCGTGGTCCGGATCCCTCGAGGGCGAGCACAAGCTCATCATCGAGAAGCGCGGCTATCAGGTCTCCGAGTCGACCGTCTCCGCCGACCCGAGCAAGCTGTTCGTGCTCCGCGCGGTGATGTCGCAGTCGACGTACCTCGGCTGGGTCGAGGTCACGTCCAACATCCCGAACTCCGACATCTTCATCGACGACAAGGCGCAGGGCGCCATCGGCCGCACGCCGCTGCAGCAGAACATCAAGCCCGGCAAGCACACGTTCTGGATCTCGTCGGACGGCTACGACGAGTACAAGCAGGAGGTCGAGGTCATCGCCGGCGAGACGCTGTCGGTCAAGGCCGCCCTCAAGGGCTCGCCTGTCGGCAAGCTCAACGTGCTCGGCATCGGCATCGAGGACGCGAGCATCTCCGTCGACGGCAAGGTCCTGTGCGAGCGCGGCCCCTGCTTGAAGGGCGTGCAGCAAGGCGACCACCTCGTCACGGTGAAGCGCCCCGGCTACAAGGCGTACACGCGCCGCATCAACATCCAGGCGAAGACGGAGACGTCCATCCGCGCGACCCTCGCGCCCGAGCCGAGCCGCAGCGACGCCATCGTCGCGTACGTCCTGGCCGCCGGCTTCGGCGGCGGCGGCATCTACCTGGGCCTCCAGGCCAACAAGTTGCGCGATGATCTCAAGGCCGACATCAAGGCCGGTACCCCGCCGCCGGACTCGAACGACCCGCGGTTCACCCGCGGCAAGGTCTACGCGATCGGCGCCGACGCGGCGTTCACCGTCGCCGGCATCACCGCGCTGACGGCCATCTATTACACGTTCCGTGACAAGGGGTCGCCGTCCACCGGCCTCATCGACATGCGCGCGCTCGCGCTGCAGCCGGAGATCAGCCCCACGTACGCGGGGCTCGCGATGGGAGGGCACTTCTGATGCTGCGCGCAACACTCTGGATCGCGGCCACCGCCGCCCTCGCCACCTCCGCGGGCGCCTGCAAGTGGACCGAGTTCGACGACCTCGCCGACACGACCTGGGTTCACTCGACCAGCAAGCCCGGCGTCAACTCCACCGACTACGGCCTCGAGCTGTTGCAGGTCCAGCACACCGGTCAGGGCGGCAAGCTCGCCGTCATCGGCGCGAACGAGCCCTCCTTCTCGACGCTCGTGTACGACACGAAGGGCAACACGACCCTCGGGCCGGCCGCGGTCGATCTGAACAAGGAGTTCACGATCAACTCGATCCCCGACGCGCCGTCGCTCGTCGCCGATCCCAGCAGCGACAACGTCGCGCTCGTCATCCCCTCGACCGAGGGCCGCACCGTCGTGCTGTCGGGCGCGGCAGACGCGCTCGTCGAGCTGACGGTCAACGACGCCAAGCCGAACTCGGCCGTGTTCCTCCCGGGCGCCGGCGGGGCAGCGTCGAAGCTGCTCGTCAGCGGCACGGGCAACTTCCACGGCATCGCGGGCAGCACGGCGAGCACGTGCGTCGCGAACGATGACCTCATCGCGCCGCTGCAGGCGATCGCGATGGCGCCCCTCGGCGCCAACGTCCTCGTCTGGAACGACCAGGGCAAGCTGCTCCAGTACGACGCGGCGACGGTCACCGGCACGTGCGATGGCACGACCGTGATCGCGGCGGCGCCGATCGGCGCGGCGATCGACCTCGGCTTCAAGCCGGGCCCGCGCAGCAAGCTCATCCCGATCGGCGGCAGCTTTGTCCTGGTCGTCGGCGTCGCGCCGATGGTCGGCGGGGATGGCATGGCCGGCGTGTACGACGTGACGACGGGCCTGCCCGCCGCCGGCGTCCAGCCCGCGACCTATCCCGGCCTGCGCAGCGCCGCGTTCGGCACGGTCACCGGCACGCCGTACCTGGCCCTCGGGTTCCCGACGCGCCCGGTGCAGAACGTCACCGCCGGCCAGGTCGAGGTCCACGAGGTGGACATCGTGGGCGGCTCGGTCAGCGACGCGATCTCGCTCGCGCTCAACGACGATCAGCCCGAGAACAACCAGTCCTTCGGCCAGTCCGTCGAGATCATGCACTTCAACGACGACGCCATCTTCGTGATCGCCGCGGACAACGAGATCTTCTCGTACTACGAGACCACGAAGTACCCCGACGCGCGGAAGTGAGGTAGCGACCGCGCGTGCTGCTCCAGTGCTCGGCCTGCAAGCGCTCGTTCCGCGAGCCGGGTTTCTGCCCGTACGACGGTGTGCAGCTGCAGGTCGTCACCGAGCCTGACGAGCGGTTGACCGTCCAGTCGGGCCAGCGGCCGGCGCAGCCGTCCCAGCCGCCGACCATTCACAACCCCACGGAGCTCGACGACCGGCACACGCTACCGCTGACGCCGTCGTCTCCTCCGTCACCGACGGGCGAGAACACGAACATCATCCGCGCGCTGTCCGCCGCGGACAACACCGACGCCGCCATCCGCGCGCTGCGGCAGCGCACCGAGTACGACCGGCTCGTCGGCGAGACGCTCGACGGGCGCTACTTCGTGCAGCGCAAGATCGGCGAGGGGGGCATGGGCGTGGTGTTCGCCGTGCGCCACGCCGTGATCGAGCGCCCGCTCGCGGTGAAGGTGCTCAAGCGCGAGGTCATGCGTGACGACGCGACCCTGCGCCGCTTCGTCCAGGAGGCCCGCGCGGCCTCCCGCATCGGCCACCCGAACATCGTGGACGTCACGGACTTCGGCAAGACGCCCGAGGGCCTCACCTACTGCGTGATGGAGTTCGTCGACGGCCAGACGCTGTCGCACACGATCCGCTACGCCTCGCCGTTCCCGCTGGTGCGCGTGATCCGCATCGCGGCGCAGATCGCCCGGGCGCTCGGCGTCGCGCACGACAAGGGCATCGTCCACCGCGACCTCAAGCCCGAGAACGTGTTCCTCGTCGACCGCGATGGCCGTCCGGACTTCGTGAAGATCGTCGACTTCGGCATCGCGAAGGTCGCGCCGCTGCCCGGCGACGCGAACCCCAACCAGCCGCGCCTGACGAAGGTCGGCTCGGTGTTCGGCACGCCGGAGTACATGGCGCCCGAGCAGGCGGCCGGCCGCGGCGACACCGACGGCCGCGTCGATATCTACGCGCTCGGCGTGATCGTCTACGAGATGCTGACCGGCCGGGTCCCCCACAAGGGCGACAGCATGGTCCGCACGCTCGCGATGCAGATGCTCGATCCGATCGTGCCGCCCTCGCTCGCCCGGCCCGACCTCCCGATCTCGCCCGAGGTCGAGGCCGTCGTGATGATGGCGCTCGCGAAGAAGCGCGACCAGCGCTACCAGACGATGGGCGAGCTCCTCGCCGCGCTCGACCTCCTCGCGAAGCACGTGCTCCCCGCGCCGGTCGGCTCGAGCGTGACGGGTAGCCCCGTCTATCAGCTGACGCCGCTGCCGCCGGGTGCGAGCGAATCGGCCGTGATGCAAGCCGTCGGGTCGGGCCTGCTCCAGGTCTCGAACCTCTCGCCGCTGCCGCTCCCGCCGGGCGTGGCCGGCGCGGGCGGATATCCGCGCGGGCCCGTCGGCGTCAGCGAGCAGCGGGCGGCGGTGTTCCCGCCGACGGACGGCGGCACGTCGCAGTCCACGCGGCGGATCAGGGACGAGCCGCAGTTCGTGTCGGCGGAGCGGCCGGCGCAGTTCGTCATCGAGGACGAGGAGTCCGAGCGCCCGGGGTCGCGCTGGGGGCTGATCTTGCTGTCGGTGCTGGCGATCGCGGCCGTCACCACGGCGGCCGTGACCGTCATCGTGAAGAAGCGCAACGAGCACGCCGCCGCCGTCCTCGACGCGGGGCTCGGCAGTGGCAGCGCGGTCGCCCACGCGCCACCGAGCGATGGCAGCGTGGTCGCGCTCGTCGACGCGGATGGTGGCACGCCTGCAGCGCCGGCCGATGCCGCGGTCCCCGCGCCGGTGGTGCTGGCCGACGCGGGCGTGATCGCGCGCAACCACGTGCCAGACCACGTGCCAGACCACGTGCCGACGCCACCGGGGCCGGGCCCCGGTCCCGGCCCGCGCCATGGCGTCGATGCGGGCGTGCCCACGTTCACTGTCGACACGCCGAACCATCGCGGCACGATCGTCATCACGGTGATGACGAAGCCCGACACGGCGCAGCTCTACGTCGGCACCACGTATCACGGCCCCGGCGGCACCTCGCTCGAGGAAGCATACGGGACGAAGTACGAGGTCCAGTGCCGCGCCGCCGGCTACAAGCCCGGTAAGCTCCAGCTGACGTTCGACGGCAAGACCGAGGTCGCGCTGTGCGTGCTGCAGCGGATCAAGATCTGCATCGACAACCTGAAGAACCCGTTCGACGATTGCGAGATCGATCCGACGCGGCCCTCGCCGGACCACACCGTCCAGCCGACCAACCCGCCCTGATCAGGCGAGCGCTGCGAGGACCGCGACCGCGACCGGTCCGCTGAGCAGCATCAGGTACGTGAAGACGAGCTGCCCCGAGTCGTAGTACGGCGAGTAAAACGTCCCCCGCGCGAACGTCATCGCGATCACGATGTGCGCGATCCGCAGGCACAGGAACGCGATCGTCCAGGTCACGACGCGCCGGCGCGCCGCGGGCTCCATGTGCGTCACGACGAGCGCGAGCGCGACGACGAGGGGGAGCGCGAACTTGATCGCGATGACGGCCGCCCCGAACGCGACCGTGGTGCTCGGATTGCCCTGATACGCGACCCAGACCTCGAGGTGGCTCAGCTCGAAGGCTCCCTCGAAGAGCCCGAAGCAGGCAAACCGGACGGCGAGCGCGCACAGGGTTGCCACCAGGACCGCGCGGTCGTCGGACCGGGCGACCGCCGAGCACCGCCCCACGACGGCCGCGAACGTGACCCAGCCCAGCAGGCCGGGCTCCTGCGCCGAGCGCGACAACATGGCCAGCGCGATGGCGCCCGCCCAGCCGACGAGCGCGAGCGACCGCCCGTCGCGGGTCCGCTCGAGGCGCGCCATGACGATCGCGCCGACGCAGATCGCGCCGAGGGTGATGCGATAGGGGCCGGCCGGATCGCCGGCGAGCCGCACGGCGGACGCGGCGAGACCGAACACCAGGAGGCTCAGGCGCCCTCGCGCCGTCCGCGCCGAGACCGCGGCGCCCGTGGCCGCCAGGACCAGCGGCGCGCCCACGGCGAGCGGGATCGCGGCGAGCCACGCGTTGTCGGCGAGCACGAGCCCGAGGACACCGAGCGCGGCCGTCGCGCCGATCGCGGCGAGCTCGCGCGGTCGCGCCGAGGCCGCCGCGGCCGCCATCCCGGCGACGAGGGCGGCCGGGATCGCGATCGAGTCGGCGAGGGCCGACGCGCCGAACAGGACCCCGAGCATCGCCCACCGGCCATGCGGCCAGCGCGCGCGCGCGCGCGAGCAGGGTGGCGCCCACCGCGGCGAGGAGCGTGAGCACGGTCTGGACGGCGCGATCCGAGAGGTGCACGAAGCCGTACACGTCGTTCATCTTCATCTCGACGAAGCGGTGGTGCAGCTTCCACGCGACCATCCCGAGCTCGAGCCCGAGGAGGACCGCCGCGCCGACGGCTCCCGCTCGCCACCCGCACGGCGCCCCGCGCAGCGCGACGACGGCGGCGAACCCGCTCGCGCCGAGCGCGAGCCCGCCGAGGACCGCGCTCTGCCCGCTGCCGAGACAGCACAGCGCGGACACCGCGACGGCGATCGCGCTCGCGACCGCCACGCGTCGGCCCGGGGTGCCGAGCCACGCGAGGGCCGCGAGCAGCAAGCCGAGCGCCCACAGGGCCGGCGCGAGCCCCGAGCTCGAGCGTGTCGCTTCGATCCAGTCACCGAGCGCGCGCATGCCCTCCGTGGTCGGCGCGATCGTCGGAGGCTCGAGCCCGCGCGCCGCTCCGTAGGCGTCGGCGTACCGCTGGAGCTGGGCGACGTTGGCCGCGCGGAGGGCGCGCTCCGCGTCGGGCGTGAGCGCCAGCGCGTCGAGCAGGACCTCGCCCTCGGACGGCGCCGGGATCGGCACCGCGAGCAGCGCCGCGATCGTGGGCGCGATGTCCGTCTGGTGCGCGTCGACCCGGCGTCCGCTGCGCGTCGCGGCCCCGGTGAACACGAGCGGCGTGCGGCGCGTGATCGGCTCGCCGCTGCCGTGATGGCCCCGGTCGCTCGTGCCGTGGTCGCTCGTGATGATCACCGTCGTCTCCGGGCCGGCGGCCTGGACGAGCCGGTCGAGGTCGGCATCGACGGCGCGCGCCTTCGCCCGGAATTCCTCGCCGAACGGCGTGAAGCGATGGCTCGCGTTGTCGAGGCCGCCGATGTGGACCACGAACAAGCTCCAGTCGCGCCGCGCCATCATGGCGACCGCGCGGCGGACGATCACGCGATCGGCGGCCCAGACGTTGTTCGCGCGCGACATCATGTCGAGCTCGGTGTCGATCTTCGCATCGATATCGATCGACGCGCCGAACAGCTCTCGCCACGCGGTGTTGCCGAGCCACGCGATGTGATCGCCGCGGGCCCGCAGCGCCGCGAAGACGTTGTCGAACGTGACCGGCGGCAGGTGCGTCTCGAGCAGGATGTCGGCGAGCGCCGGGGACGTCCCCGTGCCCAGCGTCCGGACCCCGAGCCCCGTCATCGTGACCAGCGAGGCCGTCGAGACCCCCGCCGTGCCCGCGCGCGCGATCGCCTGGAGGCGCGGCATGAGGTCGCTCTCGAGCGCCGTGTCGTGACGGAGGCCGTCGACCACGACCAGGACCACGCGCTCGGTCTGGCGCGGCGCGGCCACCTCGGTGTTGCGCGGTGTCTCGACGATCTCCGACGAGAACCACACCGCTGCGACGGAGCGAATCAGCGCGAGCGCGAGCGCAAAGGTCGCGACCGCGCGGCTGGCCGACAGCGCCACGGAGCGGCGCTACTGGCAGTCGCTGGCGCACACCGTGCCGGCGACGATGCCGCTACACGATGCGGCGGCGAAGCATGCCACGCACGCTTGCTCGGAAGCCGCGAAGTCGACGCCACCGGCCGTCGTGCTGAAGCTCGTCCCCGTCGACAGGCTGGTGCTGGTGCTCGTGCTGGTGCTCGTTCCCGTGCTGGTGCTCGTGAACGGCCCCTCGCTCTGCTGGCAGTCAGCCTGGCACATCGCGTCGGTCGTGCCCGGCGTCCCCGGGGCGTTCGCCTCGCACAGGCAGATGTGCATGCACGCCGCCATCGCCGTGGCCGCCACCGGCGCGTCCACCTTGGGGCCGTCGATCTTGGCCGCGTCCGTGGTGGTGTTACCGCCCCCGCACGCCTGCATTGCACCGATCACGAGAAGCGCCGCCAGGCCGCGGGTGCGAGAGCTCATCGAGAAACGCTATCACGACCGGGCGGCGACCCGGTTGGCAGGTCCGGGCAAGGGCCGGCGCGTCAGCGCGGCGGCATCGCGTAGTGGCTACCCGGGAACGGGTCGGCCGTCTCGCGCGTCATGATCTCGCCTGCGTCCGGCAGCGGCTGGACCTGGATGCCGAGCGCCACGAGGCCGGCGGTGTCGTTGTAGCGCAGCTCGGCGATCGCGATCGGCCGGTCCGCGGCGCGCTGGAAGCGCGTGAAGCTCGTCGCGGAGTAGCGCTGCTCGCCGTACTCGGTGCCGAGGCCGGGACGATTGGTGCGCGGCGCCTCGGCCTCGTCGGCCGCGCCGTCGGGGTCGCTCAGCTCGCGACGCTGGCGCTCGTGGTAGCTGCGCGGCGGCGCCGGCGGCGGCGGGGCGGCCTTCACCGGCATCGGGGCGCGGGCATCGGAGGGCGCCCCTGATGGACCGCTCGCGGGCGACGGCTGCGGGGCGGCGTGCCCGTGGGGCGACACCTGGCGGGACGCGACGCGATCGCCGTCGGCGTCGTACTTCTTGTCCTTGGCACCACCGGCGCCACCGCCGCCGCGGGTGGCGCCGACGCGGCCGTCCACGTCGTCCTCGTAGTTGTAGACGCTCGGCGGCGGCGGGGCCGGCTCGATGATCTGCTGCGCGGCCTGCTCCTCGAAGAGCGCGACCGCGACGACGCCGACGTTGCGCGCCTTGCCCTGCTTGCCCGCGTACGAATCGTTGACCGACGAGAAGCGGAACGTCGCCACGTCTTGCGCCGAGGTGCGGAAGCCCTCGATGCGCGTCTCGCCGTAGGCCGGCACGATGTAGCCGCGCTTGGAGAGCGAGCCGACCTCGCCGTCGACCACGTCGAGGCCGTCGACCGTGACCACCGCCTCGACCCGATTTGGCGTCGGGTTCGTGATGCGGAGGATGTAGCGCTCCCCGGGGTTGCCCTGGACGTAGTAGCGATCCTTGGCCGCGTACGTCGGCAGGGTCTCGCCGTTCTCGCGGATGATCTGCACGTCGTACGGCGCGCGGATCTTCGCGGGCGCCGAGGCGATCGCGATCGCGGTCCGCGCGGAGCCCGGCGGCGGGCCCTCCACCTGGTCGGCGTAGGCGGACGAGCAGCCGGCGACAAAGGCGAGCGCGGCGAGGAGGCGAGCCATGCGAGTCATGGAGGATTGAAACGCGTCGCGCCGGGCGTCGATCTAAAGTCGTTCTAAAGCCGTGTATAGTCGGCCGGATGGCCGCAAAGTCTCGCGCGAAGCCTGCTAAGCCTACGATTTCCAAGCGAAACTCGTCTGCACCGACCGGCTCGCCTCAGGCCGACCTCGAGGACGCCGATCCCACGCTGTTCGACCCGCTCACCCCCGGTGAGACCGCCGACGCGCTGCGGACGCTGACCGAGGACCGCCGCCTCTCGCAGATGGCCAAGGTCGGGCGCTACCGGATCATCTGCTGCGAGCCGCTCGTCCTCAAGCCGCCGCACTGGATGGCCGGCCATCGGCTCGCGCGCGTCGTGGCGTACGACTACGCGGCCGACCGGGCCGTCGATGCGTGCTTGGATCTCGACGCGGGCATCGTCGCGCACCTCGATCTGAGCAAGGGGCAGCCAATGCTGTCGCGCGAGGAAGAGGCGCTCGCCGTCTCCATCGCGAGCGTCGACCAGCGCGTGCGCGACAAGCTCGGCATGGGCGACGTGCCGCTGATGACCTCGCACTACTGGGGCCGCACGCCGGCCGATCTCGCGTACGCGCGGCGCTCCGCCGCCGTCGTGTTCGGCCGCGATGACGGCCACGCGTCGGTGGTGGCGGTGGTCGATCTCCTCGACAACACGGTGACCCAGGTGGTCCCGGCGGGACAGTGGTGAGGGCGCAGCCATGAGCAACGTGATCGAAGAAGCAGGCTGGAAGTTCCACTGGCGCCTCACCGAGAGCGCCGGGATCATGGTGTACCTCGCGGACTTCCGCGGGCATCGCGTGCTGTGGGAGGCGTCGCTGCCGTACGTGACGGTCGACCACCAGCGCGATCTCGATCCCGAGACGGACCCGGGCGAGGTGCACGGGCCGTGGTGGATCCCGCTCGGGACGCGCACGATCCAGGGGCCGGTGCGCGTGCAGTCGTTCCGCGGCGGCGTGGAGCTGTCGGCGCAGTTCACGGCCGGCCCGTACCACTACACGCAGCTCTGGCGCTTCCACGACGACGGTCGCCTCTGCCCGTGGCTCACGATCTACGGGCCCGGCATGCACGACCAGCACACGTATCACCCGCACTGGCGGTTCGACTTCGACCTCGACGGCGCGCGGGACGACGCGTTCGAGCGATTCGAGGACGGGCGCTGGCAGCGCGTCGAGACGGAAGGGTGGTTCCCGTACAGCGGTGAGGCCGACGAGGGCGGGAACGTATGGCGCCAGGTCGACTTCGGCTCGGGCTCGAAGATCAACATCCGCCCGCACAGCTGGGACGACGCGGAGGTCTTCGCGATCCGCTATCACGATGGCGAGTGGGCGCCGTTCTCGCCGCGCAGCTCGGACACCACGAGCATCCGCGAGAGCCTCGCGGGCGCCGCGTCCCAGCGCCGCAAGGTGCTCGACAGCGTGGCGGGCTCGACGACGTTCCCGGCCGCGTATGTCGGCGACGAGCCGCTCGACGGCGATGACGTGACGCTCTGGTACGTGGCGCACGTGCACTTCGACCAGAGCTTCCCGTACACGGCGGGGCCGAGCGTGCGCGTGGAGGGCCTCGGCGGCGCGCCGGCCAAGGCGCCGGCGAAGAAGCCGGCGGCGGCGAAGAAGCCGGCGGCCAAGGCGGCCGCGAAGTCGAAGCGCAAGTGAGCGGCGGCGATCTCGTCGCCAAGGGCGCGCGCGAGCCGCGGATCGGCCTGTGGGACCACGCGCTCGAGGAGCCGAACCTCGAGGACGCGACGTTCGCGCACGGGCTGTCCGCCCTCGCGCAGGTCCCGGGGCTGCGCGCGCTCGAGGGGTCGTATCGCAAGAAGCTGCGGCTCAAGTCGTGGCAGTACATGACGGCGAGCAACGCCGAGCTGTTCGTCGCGTTCGTCGTCGGCACGGCCGGGTTCGCGAGCAACGCGTTCATCTACATCGTCGAGCGCGGCAGCGGCCGCGTGCACAAGCGCTTTGCCATCACGCCGCTCGGCCGCGGCACGTCGCTCTCGCCCACCAGCGCGCGCGGCGGGCACCACTTCGAGGGCGGCGGGCTCGCGGTCGACCTCGCGAACCAGGACGGCGGGCGGCGGTTCACGGCGCGGATCGAGACGCGGACCGAGGGCGACGACATGCCGCTGCGCGTGGACCTCGAGTTCGCGAGCGCGCCCGGCGACGAGCACTTCGCGATCTGCACGCCGCTCGCAGAGAGCCCCGATGCGCATGCATCGGAAGGCTCGATCGAAGGTCCAACGCGAACGCGTTGGAATTACACGCACAAGTTCGGCGCGTTCGCGGTGAGCGGCACGATCGAGCTCGGCGCGCGGAAGATCGACATGGCGGGCGCGTTCGGGACGATGGACTTCACGAAGTCGTACGCGCTGCGCCACGCCGTGTGGCGCTGGGTCGCGCTCGCCGGCCGCACCACGACGGGCGAGATCCTCGGCATCAACCTCATCGACCCGACGCCCGACGCGCCGATCAGCGAGAACTGCGCGTGGCTCGGCGGCCTCCGCATCCCGCTCGCGGGCGTCTCGATCACCGTCGCCACGCCCGGCGATCCCACGAGCACCTGGGCCGCGCGCGCGGGCCAGGCGCAGCTCGTCAAGCCCGGCGCGCCGAGCACGGGCGCCGCGCAGCTCGAGCTCGGCGGCACGCCGATCGGCCACGTCGAGCAGCGCCTCGACGTCCCGCTCGTCCGCCACCGCCTGCTCCACTGCGTGACGAGCTTCGCGGGCACGCTGCGCCTGGCCGACGGCACCGCGCACACCTTCGCGAACATCGGCGGCATCGCCGAAGACAACGACACCTGGTGGTAGCCGAGAGGGCTCGTCGGTTGACGGTTCGGACGTTGCCTGGCGCAGCGGCGCAGAGGAAGACGAGGTCGGAGGAGGCAGAACGAGAGGGGTTGGTGCGTCGTGCGAGCCGGTCTCGATGTGCCGGCGCGGCGTTGCGAGCTACCCATCCACGCCAACCCCTCTCGTTCTGCGGGACGGTTGACCCTCGAGCGCGGCAGGTCGGGCCAGATCTCGACTTGCTTCGGCGCCTTCACGCTGCCGATCTTCGCCTTCACGAACGCCGCGATCTTCGGTGCGGACGGGCGAGTGCGTACGTACGCGGCGGATCGGTGGCCTCCGGCGGCGGAGAAGCAACGCCGATGGCGTTTGCGTCCACGTTTGCGTTTGCGATCAGCGAACGGAGACGGAACGAACGGGACAGTTCAGGCCGAGGCGCGGAATGCTTGCCGGTACCCGTGCGGAACGGCGTCGTGGATCACGAGCGCGTCCGCGAGCGGCACGTCGTCCGCAAACCACGGGTCCATGAGCGCGTCCGACAGGTCCTCCATCGAGAGCACCTCCGGAACCCCGTCCTCCGCGTCCGCGACGAGCGAGATCTCGACCTCCAGCTCGGGCCGGTTCCGCGCATCCATGTTCCACACGACGACCTGCGCTTCCATGGGCGACCGTCATCGCCTACATGTGCGCAGCGGTCAACTTCCAGGCGGGTAGCGACGGGGTATCGGGAGCTCGAACGCGCTCACACCACGCCGTGGCACTTCTTGTACTTCTTGCCCGAGCCGCACGGGCACTGGTCGTTGCGGCCTGGCTTCACGCTCCCCGCCTGCGTCCCCTGCCGCTCACCCGCGCGCCGCCCGCTGATCGCCGCGTCGAACGCCTCGATCACGACCTCGGTGGGCTTGATGATCGTCGCCGCCGTCTCGGGCGTCATCGCCGCTTCCTTGATGTCCTCCGCGAGCAGCTCGTGGAGCTTCGCGTAGATGTGCGGCTGCGTCTTCACCAGGGCCGGGGCCACGCGCTCGTGCGGCTCCTTCTCGGCGAGCCCCTCCACGGTGGCGAGCGCCTCCGTGACCACCTTGTCGGCCTCGGCGAGGTTCTGCGACGTCAGGCGCGGCAACGTCTCCTCGCGCCCGCGATCGAACATCGCCCACATGAGGGTCGCGTAGAACACGGCGGCCTCGCCGACCGCATCTCCGTGCTCGTTGCGCACGGCGGCGGCGAACTGGAGGAGGTTCGGCTGCTCTTTCTGGAGCCGCTGCGCGAGCTTGTTCATCGCCTTCTTGTCCCCGCGCTCGTCGAGGCGGGTGAAGGCGAGGATGGTCTTCTCGACGAGCTCGGTGGTGACAGCGTGCGACGACATCGCGGCATCTTCGCGCGCCCGCCGCGAACGTCAAGCGACCGCGGCGCGGATCCGCAGACGACACCGCGCTCGCGAGCGCGCTACGGCGCGAGCGGCGGCGCGACGTGCGTGCACGACGGCGCGTGGCTCGCGCAGGCGCGCGGGAACGGCGAGATGTCGACCACCTCGAGCTTCGCGTTCGCGTACCGCGGCTCGATGGGCGCATCGAGCGTGTTCGTGTTCGCGCCGAGGTCCGCATAGACACGCGGCAGCGCCTCGCCGGTCGCCGACGTGGCGGCGAACACGACCTCGAGGTTCTGGCCCAGGAGCGCCGGATCGCGCGCCACGTGGAGCATCGCGCGCGGGGTCCCCGCCGGCAGCGTCACGGGGGCATCGTCGGCCATGCCGAGCTCGGCGGTCGGCGGGGGCGAGGCCATCGAGGCGCTCGCCGAGGCGCAGCCCGCGGCCGCGCAGCGCGCGGTCGACGCCGCGTTCCAGCGCCCGATGCGCTCGGCCGTCGTCGCGGGGCCGCTCTCGCGCGGCGACAGATAGAACTTCTCGTGCTGCCAGTCGGCCGACACGACGTACGGGCGGAAGAAGTCGAGGCCGAGCGTCCCGTCGATCTGGCCGTAGATCCAGCGCTTGTCCGCGTACGGGACGAAGCCGATCCCGGTGCGCGTGACCGGCCCGGACGCGGCCTGCACCGTCACCTGCGCCGCGAGGCCGTTCGTCTTCGTCTGGTGGTGCGTCCCGGTCTCGTCGATCAACGAGAGGGCCCAGTCGCTCGCCTGCAGCTTCGCGTCGGCCCAGTGCCGCGCGAGGAGCTGGCTCGGGTTGTCGCCGAGATCGAGGTGGAGATCGACCTGCTTCCCGTCGACGTTCGTGGACACCAGGTAGCGCGTGCCCGCGAGGAGGCCCGGCGCGTTCTCGGAGCCCGGGCGCGCGAGCAGCTTCTTGTAGGCGAGGACCTGCGCGGTCGCGGGCGGCACGTACTTGTCATTGACGGTCAGTCGCGCGACGCCGTGGTCCCGATCCACCGTGAAGACGAGCGAGTCTGCGATCACGTCGCGTCCGATGACGCCCCAGATCCGGCGACCATCGTCGTCGTATCGGTTGTCGGCGACAAAGCCGATCGTCTTGAGGCTGAGCTCGAGCGTGCCGATCTTGATGTTGGGGACCGTGGCGTACCAGGTGGGGAGCGTGGCGTCGTTCTCGTCGGTCAGACGCGGCCCCGCCTTCGGGGAGACCTGCGCGATCCCCGCGAGGGAGACGTCCGCCGTGGTGAACCGGGCGTCCGGATCGATGACGAACAGGAACGGCCCCTTCCCGTCCACCATCACCGGCGTCACGAGGCGGCCGTCGGCGAGCGGGTCCACGAGCGGGATCGTCCAGGACGTCCCTGCCGAGAAGCCGGGGGGCGCGCCGATCACGCAGCTCGTGAGGGACGCGCCCGAGACGCAGAGACCGAGACACAAGAGCAGCTGGCTTCGCATGGTGTTCCCCCGCCACTGCAAGCGGAACACCACCTGCCCCTCGTGGCAAGCCCAAGCGTTACCACGGTCCGGTGTCCGGACGTGCGTGGCGCCGGCGCGTCAGCGTTGCTCAAACACCACGCAGCGCGGCGACTTTATTGCGATCGTGTGAAGATACGGGGGATGGGAAGCCCCGCCGCGTACGACATGCTCCACATCGCCCGCGGCGTCCTGACCGCCAACGGGTTCGCGCCGGACCTGCCCGCGGGGCTCGACGCCACGGTGCCGGTCAACGACCCCGACGAGGGCGCCGCGGATCTGCGCGCGCTGCCGTGGTCCTCGATCGACAACGAGGAGTCGCGCGACCTCGACCAGATCGAGGTCGCCGAGCGCCTGGCCGAGCCGCCCGGCGCGATCCGCATCCGGATCGGCATCGCGGACGTGGACGCGCTCGTCCCGAAGGGCTCGCCGATCGACCGCGCGGCCGCCGTCAACACGACCACGCTGTACACGGGCGTGCACATCTTCCCGATGCTGCCCGAGGTGCTCTCGGTCGGTCGCACGTCGTTGCTCGGCGACCAGGAGCGGCTCGCGGTGGTGACGGACATGGTCGTCCGCGCGGACGGCACGCTCGACGACGCCGAGACAAAGATCTATGTCGCGCGCGTCGTGAACCACGCGAAGCTCGTCTACGAGCGGGTGGGCGCGTGGCTCGAGGGGGAGCGCGGCGCGCCCCCGCCGGCCGGCGGCGCGGTCATCGCCGACCAGGTCAAGCTTCAGGACGAGTGCGCGCAGCGGCTTCGCCGGCTCCGCCACGAGCACGGGGCGCTCGACCTCGACACGCGCGAGGCGCAGCCGGTAACGAAAGACGGGCAGGTGATCGGCCTCGAGCTCGTCCGCGCGAACCGCGCGCGCCAGCTGATCGAAGATCTGATGATCGCCGCGAACGGGGCGACCGCGCGGTTCCTCGAGGACCGCGGCCGCTCGTCGATCCGCCGCGTGGTCCGCGCGCCGAAGCGCTGGGACCGGATCGTGGCGCTGGCGGCCGGGTTCGGCATCGCGCTCCCCGCGGCGCCGAGCGCGCCGGCGCTGGCCGCGTTCCTCTCGACCCGGCGCCAGGCCGACCCCGAGCCCTTCGCGGACGTCTCGCTGTCGGTCGTCAAGCTGATGGGGCCCGGGCAGTACGTGCTGCAACGCGCGACCGATCCCGACCAGGGCCATTTCGGCCTCGCGGTCGACGACTATGCGCACTCGACCGCACCGAACCGCCGCTACACCGATCTCGTCACGCAGCGGCTGCTCAAGGCGTGCGCGGCCGGCGCGCCTCCGCCCTACTCCGATGACGAGCTGATGCAGACCGCGGAGGCCTGCACCGAGCGCGAGAACGGCGCCCGCAAGGTCGAGCGGACGATGCGCAAGGTCGCCGCCGCTGCGCTGCTCGCGGCGCGCATCGGTGAGGAGTTCGACGCGATCGTGACCGGCGCGACCGACAAGGGCGTGTTCGTGCGCCTGCTCCGCCCGCCGGCGGAGGGCCGCGTGGTGGAGGGCGAGCGCGGGCTCGACGTGGGCGACGCGGTCCGCGTCCGCCTGACCGACACCGAAGTGGCGCGCGGCTTCATCGACTTCGCGGCGCTCGGCCGGCGCTGATCCGTGATGCGCGGCGCGACGGCCCGCGACCGTCGCGCGCACGGGCGAGGTCGCCGCGCGGCCGGGCAGTCGATCAGCGCGGGGATCAGCGGCACGATCCGGGTCGACGTGCCGTGCACGCCCTGACGGCGGTCCCCGGCGCGCGTCAGTGGCGCGTGCCGTCGGCGCCGACTTCCCAGACCATGCCGGAGTACATGAGCTTGTTGAGGTCGCCCTTGCCGAGCTTGGTCGTCGCGTCGACGACCTGCTGGTGCGCGAGCTGCTCGTACGTCGGCTTGTCGTGGCGGTACAGGACGCCCATCGGCATCGGGTAGTCCGGCTGCACGAGCTGCGCGAGGAGGTGCGCGTAGACCGGCGAGCCGAGCTCGCTGTGCACCACGAGCTGCGAGGTGTCGCCATCGACCACGTCGACGATCTCCGGCACGAGGCCCGCGCCGAGCTTGATGCCCTTCGTGCCGCCGGCGAAGACGAGCGGCTTGCCGTCGGCGAGCAGGATCTGCTTGCCGGCCGGGTCGTCCTTGACGCCTTCCCACACGCCGTCGTTGAACACGGGGCAGTTCTGCAGGATCTCGATGAAGACCGCGCCCCGGTGCTGGTAGGCCTTCTCGAGGATCGCGCCGAGGCTCTTCGCGTCCGTGTCGGCCGCGCGCGCCACGAACGTCGCGCCAGCGCCGAGCGCGAGCGAGATCGGGTTCAGCGGGTGATCGACCGAGCCCGACGGCGTGGACGCCGCGCGCGTGCCGAGCGCGGAGGTCGGCGAGTACTGGCCCTTCGTGAGCCCGTAGATCTGGTTGTTGAACAGGATGATCTTGAGGTCCATGTTGCGGCGGAGCGCGTGGACCATGTGGTTGCCGCCGATCGACAGGCCGTCGCCGTCGCCGGTGATGACCCACACGTCGAGCTCGGGGCGCGTGATCTTGAGGCCGCTCGCGACCGCCGGCGCGCGGCCGTGGATCGTGTGAAAGCCGAACGTGTTCATGTAGTACGGGAAGCGGCTCGAGCAGCCGATGCCGCTGACGAACACGGTGTTCTCGCGCTTCACCTGGAGGTTCGCGAGCGTGCGCTGCACCGTTGCGAGGATCGCGTAGTCACCGCAGCCCGGGCACCAGCGGACGTCCTGGTCGGTCTCGAGGTCCTTCTTCGACAGCTTCAGCTTGACGGATTCGCTCATAAATCTAGGGTCCTACGCGTTCGCCGTGGTGGTGGTCGTGGGCTTGTCCGTCGCCGGTAGCGGCGCGCCGGCGAGCAGCGCCTCGATCGCGTCGCTCACCTCGCGCACCTTGAACGGCATGCCCTGGATCTTGTTGAGCCCGAGGCAGTCGATCAGGAACTCGGCGCGGAGGATCGTCCGCAGCTGGCCGGAGTTGAGCTCGGCCACGAGGACGGTCTTGAAGTTGCGGATGATCTTCGCGAGGCCCGGCTCGAGCGGCGAGAGCCAGCGCAGGTGCGCGTGGCTGACCTTCTTGCCCTGGGCCGCGAGCGCGTTCTGCGCCTGGCGTAGCGCGCCGTACGTGCCGCCCCAGCCGATGACGAGGACGTCGCCGCGGTCGGCGCCCGAGAGGTCCATCTCGCCGATGTCCTGCGCCACGCGCGCGATCTTCTCGGCGCGGACGTGCGTCTGCTTCTCGTGGTTCTCCGGCGCGTACGAGATGTTGCCGGTGAGCGCGTCCTTCTCGATGCCGCCGATGCGGTGCTCCATGCCGGGCGTGCCCGGGATGACCCACGCGCGCGCGAGCGTCTTCGGATCGCGGTCGTAGACGAAGTAGCCCGTCGGGTCGGTGCGGTGGACCACGTCGAAGCGCGGCATCGCGTTCAGGTTCGGCAGCGGCCACGGCTCGCTGCCGTTCGCGATGTACCCATCGCTGAGCAGCATCACGGGGACCATGTACTTCGTGGCGATCTTGAGCGCCTCGACGGCGCAGTAGAACGAGTCGCCTGGCGACTTGCACGCGATGACGGGGATCGGCGACTCGCCGTTGCGGCCGTAGATCGCCTGGAACAGATCGCTCTGCTCGGTCTTGGTGGGCAGGCCCGTCGACGGGCCGCCGCGCTGCACGTTGACGATCACCAGCGGCAGCTCCGTCATGACGCCGAGCCCGATCGCCTCGCCCTTGAGCGCGATGCCCGGGCCGCTGCTCGCCGTCACCGCGACCGCGCCGCCGTACGCCGCGCCGAGCGCCGCGCCGATGGCCGCGATCTCGTCCTCGGCCTGGAACGTCAGCGTCCCGAAGTGCTTGTACTTCGCGAGCGAGTGCAGGATCGACGACGCCGGCGTGATCGGGTAGCCCGCGTAGAAGAGGTTCTTGCCCGCGAGCTCCGCGCCCACGACGAGCCCGAGCGCCAGCGCCTCGTTGCCCGTGATGTTGCGGTACATGCCGGGCGCGAAGTGCGCGGGCGGCACGTAGTACTGCGTCTGGAAGACCTCGGCCGTCTCGCCGTAGTGGTAGCCGGCCTTCATGACCTTGATGTTCGCCTCGGCGAACTGCGGGTTCTTCGCGAAGGTCGCGTTGATGCGCTTGATCTCGCCCGCGAGCTCGCGGCCGTACATCCAGAACACGAGGCCGAGCGCGAAGAAGTTCTTCGTGCGCCCCTTCTCCTTGTTCGACAGGTCACTGCCCTCGAGCGCGGCCGCCGTGAGCGCCGTGATGTCCACGGCGTGGACCTTGTACTTGGCGAGCGAGCCGTCCTCGAGCGGCGAGACCTTGTACGCCGCCTTCTTGAGGTTGCTCTCGATGAACGCGCCGGTATTGATGATGAGCGTGCCGTTGTCGACGAGATCCTTGAGGTTCGTCTTGAGCGCGGCCGGGTTCATCGCCACGAACACGTCCGGCGCATCGCCCGGCGTGTAGATCTCGGAGCTCGAGAACTGGAGCTGGAACCCCGAGACGCCGAACAGGCTGCCGGCGGGCGCGCGGATCTCGGCCGGGAAGTCCGGGAACGTGGAGATGTCATTGCCGGCTTCGGCCGCGGCCTTCGCGAACTCCGTGCCGGTCAGCTGCATGCCGTCGCCCGAGTCGCCCGCGAAGCGGATCACGACTCGGTCCAGGTGCTTGGGTTCCATCGTGAGGCGGACACTACTCTCATCTCGCAGGGCGATCTAGCCGGCAGTTCGGGCTAACCTGGCGCCGTGAAACCGAGCCTGATCGTCGCCCTGATGCTCGCCGCGTGCTCCGGTGGCGCGTCGCATTCCCCGACGACGACGGCCGGTGGCGGCGCGGGAAGCGCGGCCACCGCGGCCGGCCCCGCGCACCTGCCCGATGGCGCGCCGCTGGTGACGCCGGGGGAACACATGACGTACAAGCTCCAGCTCAAGGGCATCGACCTCGCGAGCTACGAGATGACCGTGGGCGACCAGGTCGACACGGCGAGCAAGAAGGCCATCGTGGTGCAGAGCCACGCGAAGGCCGTCGGGTTCGTCAAGATGGTCGCGAACGTCGATGACACGTTCACCTCGTGGATCGACGTCCAGACGGGGCGCTCGCTGCGCTGGACGTCGGACGAGTACGCGACCAAGAGCGAAGACAAGGAGCGCACGGAGGCGCGGTTCGCCGAGCGCAGCGGCGACCTCGTGCCGATGACCTATCACGTCAACGACCAGCCGCCGATCCCCGAGCCGCAGAAGGTCTCGCTGCCGGAGACGTGGGACTTCAACGCCTTCCTCGTGGCGCTGCGGTCATGGGAAGGCGCGCCGGGCACCGCCGTCACCGTCGAGGTGCTGCGCAGTCGGTTCCTCTGGCACCTCCAGATGACGATCCACGGCAAGGAGAAGCTGACGACGGCGCTCGGCGATCTGCCGGCGCTGCGGTTCGACGGCAAGACCTACAAGCTCGACCGCAACGGCGTGCGCGTCGCGGATTCGGACGAGCGCGAGTTCGCGATCTGGATCAGCGATGACGACGGCCGCGTGCCGCTCAAGATCGTGGCGCGGACGGACTACGGCGACATGAACATGATCATCACCGACTACCAGGCCGGTGGTGGCCAGCGGCTCCGGAACTGACCGTCGGATTGTGCGGCGCCCGGGCTGGCACGCAGCTCGCAATCCGCATGGCCATGAGGCTCCTGCGCGTGGTCCTGTCGATCTTCACCACAGCCGCGGCGGCGTGCGGCGGGCCCCCCGGCTCGGCGGTGGACGCCCGGGGTGGGAGCGCGGACGCGCCGGTGCGGGCCGACGCCGCGCCGGATGCGTTCGTCTGCCTCGCGCCGGGCTCGGCCGCGCCGCTCGTCCGCGATGTCGCGAACCCCGTCCTCCGAGCCGGGCATACGTACGCCGACGGCCTCCACGACCTGAACATCTCCGACCCGAACCTCGCGTGGGACGAGGCCGCGCAGCGCTTCGACCTCTATTACATGGGGGCCCACGCGCAGGCGTTTTCGGATCCGAGCGTCCAGCAGATCCACCACGCGACCAGCGCCGACGGCGCGAGCTGGGCGATCGCCGAGGCCCCCGCGCTCGCCGCGGCCGCGGCTTCGACCGCGTGGGATCACGTCAACACGGAGACCCCGTCCGTGGCCTTCAACCCGGACGCGCCCGCCGACCGCCGCTACGCGCTCGTCTACTCGGGCGCGGCGGGCGCGTTCCCCGACGGAGGGTTCGCGAGCTACGCGATCGGCGTCGCGTTCTCCCCCGACGGCGACACCTTCACGCGGCTCCCGGCCAGCGAGTCGCCGCACGCGCAGGCCGGCCTCGTGCTGACCGGCGCCGATGCGTACCCGACCGCGGCGGGCGCGATCGTCGCCGATCCGGAGCTCGTCTTCGTCGCCGGCACGTATCACCTGTTCTTCTCGAGCTTCGCGTGTGGCGCCGCGTGCCCGACCGCCACCGCGTTCGGCGTCGGGCACGCGACCTCGACCGACGCCGTGCACTGGACGGTCGCCGAGGCGCCGATCGCCTCCCTCCTCCGCACGCCCGGGATGGCGAACACCGGCGGCGGGCAGCCGAGCGTCGTCTACGACCCGGTGCATTGCCAGTGGGAGATGTGGCTGACCTCCGACGCGGACGGTGACACGGCCGCCCAGCCGGCGGCGTTCAACAACATGGCCGGCGTCTGGCGCGCGACGTCGCCCGACGCCGTGACCTGGCAGGTGGACTAGACGGGCGCGCGCGACCTGGCGTGGGACGGCGCGGCGCCCGGCGAGCCGCTCGGCCTCCTCACGGGCGCGGACGTCGCGATCCGCGGCGACGAGCGCGTGATGGCGTACGTCGGCTTCGACGACCAGCAGGTGCCGAGCGGCTTCTTTCTGCCCGATCACACGCCGCAGGGCTTTCGCGCGGGCGTCATGACGCTTGACCTCGCGCGGCGCTGACGCGGTCTCAGAGCGCCGCTTCGAGCTTCTCGACGAGCGTGCGCAGCACCTTGAGCCGCGCGAACTGCTTGTTGTTCGCCTCGACGAGCGTCCACGGCGCGTGCTCGGTGCTCGTCCGGTCGATCATCTCGCACACCGCCTCGGCGTAGGCGTCCCACTTCTCGCGGTTGCGCCAGTCCTCGTCGGTGATCTTGTGCTGCTTGTGCGGCACGGCCGCGCGCTCCTCGAACCGGCGCAGCTGCTCGTCCTTGCTGACCTGGAGCCAGAACTTCACGACGAGGATCCCGTTCTCCGCGAGCGCCTCCTCGAAGTCGTTGATCTCGCCGTACGCGCGGCTCCACGCGGCCTCGGCGCAGAAGCCCTCGACGCGCTCGACGAGCACGCGCCCGTACCACGTGCGGTCGAAGATCGCGATCCGGCCGCGGGCCGGCACCTGCCGCCAGAACCGCCACAGGTACGGCCGCGCCTTCTCCTCGTCTGTTGGCGCGGCGATCGGGACCACGTCGTACTTGCGCGCGTCGAGCGCCTGCGTGACGCGGCGGATCGCGCCGCCCTTACCGGCCGCATCGGAGCCCTCGAACGCGGCGACGACCGAGATCTTGCCGAAGCGCTTGTGGCGCGTGGCGAGGTTCAGGCGACCCTGCAGGTGCTCGAGCTCGTCGTCGTAGGTGTCCTTGTCGATCGGCTGATCGAGTACGAGCTTGTCGATGACGGACACGCCGTCGATCGAGGCCACGCGGTGCAGCGGCGCGACCTCCGCGCCGGCGGCGGCGGGCGGCGTTGCGTCGAGCCGCTCGCGCAGCGCCGCCAGGACCGAGGTGGCGACCGTCAGGTGGCGATAGTGGGCGTTCGCGCCCTCGATGATCTGCCACGGCGCGGCGGCCGTGCTCGTGGCGCGGATCAGGTGCTGCGCGCTCGACTGGAAGCGCTTGTAGAGCCGGAGGTGCTTCCAGTCGGTGTCAGCGACGCGCCAGGCCGTCGACTTGTGCTTCTCGAGGTGCTCGAAGCGCTTGCGCTGCTGGGCCTTCGTGAGGTGAAGCCAGAACTTGACGAGGAGCGTGCCCTCGTCGACCAGCATCCGCTCGAAGCGCTGGATGTCCGCGATCTCCTGATCGAGCTCGGGCGTCGTGCTCTCGCCGTACGCGTGCGCGACGAGCGGGCGCGAGTACCACGAGCCGACGAACACCGCCGAGCGTCCCTTTGCCGGCAGCACGCGCCAGAACCGCCACATCGGGGGCCGGCCGCCGAGGTCGTCATCGCCGATCGGGCGCAGCGCGTTGGTCTGGATGTGCCGGGGATCCATCCACTCCGTCAGGAGGTTCAACGTCTCGCCCTTGCCCGCTCCGTCCACCCCCGCGATCAGGATGACCACCGGGAACGTGGCGCGCTTGACGAGCTCGTACTGCGCGGCGAGGAGGGCCGCGCGCAGCGTCGGCTCCTCCTGATCGTAACGCTCCTTCGAGATCTCGTGCCCTAGCTCGGCGGATTCAAACATCGACCCATCGTAAGCGGTCAGGCGATGCGCCTGCCGGTCGGAGCGGTCGGATCGATGGCGCCCGTGACCCAGAGCCCCTCGATGTCGTCGGGGACGCGCCACGTCGCAGGGCGAAGCAGCGGCGACGGCTGGAGCTCGTGGCCGGACACCACGAGCGGCCCGAGGTGCACGCACACGCTGATCTGCACGCGCGCGCTGCGGCTCGTCCGCTGCAGCCCGGCCCACATCGCGGTGGCGGCCGCGGTGGCGGCCGCCGCGCCGAGCGGCGCGACGAACAGCGCGCTCGCGCCGAGATCGAGCGCGAGCGTGTACCCGGCCGCGACGAGCGCGCGCTCCGCGTCGGGGAGGACGGCCTCGAGGTCGGAGAGCACGGCGTCGTCGAGGGCCGCGCCGCCGCCGCGGTCGCGCGCGGTCACGAGGACCGCCGTCGATTCGGTCGCCAGGACGGTCTGCACCACCCCCGACTCGCGGAGCGCGGCCCGCGCCGCCGCGAACAGCTCGCGCGCGTCGACGTACCGCTCGGCGGGCTCGATCGCCATCGCGCGGATGATGACGTCGTCCAGGCGCGCCGGCACCGACCGCACGGCCGACGCGCGCGGCCGGCGCGCGTGCAGGTGGAGATACTGGGTCATCGTCGGCGACGGATCGTGAAGCGCGGGCTGCCCGGTCAGCATCTGAAATAGCAACGCGCCGAGGGCGTACACGTCCGTGCGCGCGTCGGCGCGGCGGCCATGGATCTGCTCGGGCGCCATGCAGGACGGCGTCCCGAGCGCCTGCGCGGTCGCGGTGAGCTCGGTCGCGAACGCGTCCGACAGCTTCGCGATGCCGAAATCGAGCAGCACGATCCGCCCGAGCGTGGCGCCCGGCGCGGCGCGGCACACGAACACGTTCGCCGCCTTGATGTCCCGGTGGACGATGCCGGCGGCGTGCGCGGTCGCGAGCGCGTCGCACAGCGTCTCGAGGATCGCGACGGCCAGCGGCGGCGACAGGTGGCCGTGGTGCTGGATCACGCGGCCGAGCTCCTCGCCGTCGAGGAGCTCCATGCACAGGTACGGGCGCCCGTCCGCGTCCGCGCCCGAGGCGATCCACTGCGCGAGGTTCGGGTGGGAGAGCCGGCGGATCACCTGGATCTCGCGCTCGAAGCGCGCGCGCATCTCGGCGGAGGTCACGAGGTGCGCGTGCAGGAGCTTGAGCGCGGCGCGCTGGCCCGACGCGCGGTGCCGCACCTCGTAGACCGAGCCGAATCCGCCGCCCGCCAGCCGGCGCACGATGGCCCAGTCGTCGATGTCATCGCCGACAGCGAGCTCGCGCGGGGCCGCCGCGTACGCCGCCGCGGCCGCTTCGGGCGGGAGGCGACGCGTCTCCGGCTCGTCCATCCTCACCTCTCCTCGGTGCGAATCTTGTGGCGCACGAGCAGCTCGCGGAGGTGGTTGCGGTCCATGCGCACGGCACGCGCGGCGGCGGACACGTTGCCCTTGTGGCTCGTCACCAGCGAGCGGACGTAGTCGCGCTCCCACTCGGCCACGGCGCGTTCCTTCGCCGCGCGGAACGAGGCCGCCGGATCGCCGGCCGCGGGGGCCGAGGCCGCGAGCGGCCCGTCCTCGGAGATCTCGCGCCACACCGCGGGGTCGCCGAGGAGCACGGTACGCTCGACGGCTGCGCGCAGCTCGCGCACGTTGCCCGGCCAGTCGTGGCGCGCGAAGTCGACGAGCAGCTCGGCGGGCGGCGCTTCGCCCGGGGCCAGCTGGCCGTAGAAGTGCGCGACGAGGAGCGCGATATCGGCCCGCCGCTCGCGCAAGGGCGGGACGCGGAGGCGGAACGTGTTGAGCCGGTAGTAGAGGTCGGAGCGAAACCGGCCGCGGTTGATCTCGGCCCGGAGCTCGCGGTTCGTCGCCGCGAGGATGCGGATATCGAGCTTGACCGACTCGTTGCCGCCGATGCGCTTGATGACGCGCTCCTCGAGGGCGCGCAGGAGCTTCGGCTGCATGTCGAGCGGGAGCTCGCCGATCTCGTCGAGGAAGATCGTGCCGCCCGCCGCCGCCTCGAACGCGCCCGCCCGCGCCGCGATCGCGCCGGTGAACGCGCCCTTCTCGTGCCCGAACAGCTCGCTCTCGATCAGGCTCGGCGGGATCGAGCCGCAATCGACGACGATCATCGGGCCCTTCGCGCGCGGGCTTGCCTCGTGGATTGCGGCCGCGAGCAGCCCCTTGCCGGTGCCGGTCTCGCCCTCGAGCAGGATCGTCGCGTCGGAGGCCGCGAGCCGCGGCAGCATGGCGAACAGCCGACGCATGGCGTCGCTGGTGCCGAGCGCGCGGCCCCAGCGCGTCTCCGGGGAGAGCGCCTCGCGCTCCTCGCCGCCGCGGGCCTCGAAGCGCAGCTTCGTGTTGCCGATCGCGATGACCTGGCCGGGCAGGATATAGGCGCTCTCGATCGTGACCCCGCTGACCTGCGTGCCGTTCGTACTCCCGAGGTCGCGGATCTGGAACCCCCGGGCCGCGGGCGCGATCGCGACGTGGCAGCGTGAGACGGCGCTATCCGTCAGGGCGAGATCGTTCCCCGCGGCGGAGCCGATCACCAGCTCGGCGCCCGCGCCGTCGAGGATCGCTCCGCGATCCGGGCCGTCCACGACCGTCAGCCGGAACCGCGGGAAGCGCAGCTCGCGGCCCTCGGCGAGCACGGCAGTCGGCGGGTCGTCGGCGTCGACCATCAGCTTCATACATAACCCGTGGGGGGCGGGCGCCGGGAAAGATCATGCAATCCTCCATGACGTGGTGGTGCGATGCCCGCGGTGCCAGCGGCGGATGCCGGCCAGCGGGCAGTGCCCGGTGCACGGGCGGCCGACCGCGGCGATCGAGGTCCCGAGCCCCGAGTCGCTTCCCACCGTCGCCGCGCCGCCCGGCTGGACGCTCGGTCCGCTGATCGCGCACGGCGGCACCGCCGTCGTGTACGGCGTCCACCGCCCGGGCGAAGCGCCCGCGATCCTCAAGTCGGGCCGCTGGCGCGACAACGACATCCACGCGCGCTTCGCCATCGAGGCCGACGTGCTCCGCGCCGTCGGGCCGCCGACCACGCCCGCGTACCTCGCGCACGGCGCCATCGATCGCTGGCCGTACCTGCTCATGGAGCACGTCCCCGGCGAGACGCTCGCGGCGTGGATGGGGCGCTCCGGGGAGCGCGCCGGGCTCGGGCTCGTCATCGCGATCCTGACGCGGCTCGCGAGCGCGCTCGCGACCGTGCACGCGCATGCCTTCGTGCATCGCGATCTCAAGCCCGAGAACATCTTGATCGGTCCGCAGGGCGTGCGCCTGCTCGACTTCGGGCTCGCGAAGCCGCTGCGCGACGCGCGCACGCTCACCCAGCTCGGCGCCATCGCCGGCACCGTGCACTACCTCGCGCCCGAGCAGCTCCAGACGGGCGCGCGCGTCGACGAGCGCGCGGACATTTATTCGTTCGGCGTGATCGCCTACGAGATGCTGGCCGGCCAGCCGCCGTTCATCGGCGAGCGACGCGCGATCGAGTACAACCACCGCGTCTCGCGCCCTCCGTCGCTGCGCGAGCGCCGGCCGCTCCCACCCGAGCTCGACGAGCTCGTCATGGCGTGCCTGGCCAAGCAGCCCGAGGCGCGGCCCCAGCGCGCCGAGGACCTCGCGGGCGCGCTCTCGCGCTCGGTCGCCCACATCGGGACGCTGCGCGGGGTCGGCGGCGAGCGGGCCGTCGGCCAGGCGAGCCCGGTCGTGCTCGCCTGGGTGGAGGGCGGCGATCCGGTGACCGTGGTGCGGGCGATCACGGAGGTGCACGGCCTCGTGGTGCGGAGCCACGGGGACGGGATCCTCGCCGCCTTCACGTCGCTTCATCACGACGCGCCGCTGGCCGTCGCGCTCGCCGTGTGCCGCGAGCTGACGTGCGAACGGTGCCGGAGCGTCGTGCACGCGTCGACGGCGATGGTCCGCCGGTCGGCGCAGGGCAAGACCACGGTGTACGGCGAGGACGTCGAGCAGCGCGCGCGCTGGGTGCCGAGCCGCCCGTACGTGGGGCTGCTCCTGACGGCGACGGCCGCGGCCCTGGCGCCCGGCGCGACGCGACCGGCGCCGGGGCTCCCGGGGCTCTCCCGCGAGCTCGAGCGGGATCCGACCGACACCACCGACGCGCGGGGCGAACCGGCGCTCGTCGCGCGGCACGCGTTGATCGAGACCCTGATCGCGGCCGTCACCGCGCGCTCGCCCACGCTCGTGTCCGTGCACGGCGAGGCGGGCGCGGGCAAGAGCCGCGTGCTCGCCGCGCTCGTCGACCGCCTGCGCGGGCTCGGGTACGAGGTCATCGCGGTGGCGGGGCGGCGCCGGGTCTTCGGCGACCGGCCCGATGACGAGCGCCTGATCGCCGCGCTCGGCGGCGGCCACGATCTCGCCGAGGCGTTCGCCGACGCCGGCGCGCGCGGAGCCATCGTGGTCATCGACGACGCGCAGTGGGTCTCGGCGGAGGTGACCGCGCGCCTCCTGGCGCCCGCGCGCGTCGGGACCTGCGTGGTGGCCAGCGCCGAGCCCCTCGGCGACGAGGCCGACGCGGACCGGGTCGCGGTCGACATCCCGCCGCTCGCCTATCCGGATGCGTACGCGCTGCTCCGCGAGCTGCTGCGGCCGGCGCGGCTGATCCCGGACATCCTGCTCGAGCGGCTCGCGATCCGCGCGGGGGGCCAGCCAGGGTTGCTCGTCGCCCTCGCGCGGGACCTCAAGCGCCGCGGCGCCCTCCGGCGCGACGCGGGGAGCGAGGAAGGGTACGTCGCGGCCGACCAGCTCGACACGTTGCTCGCCGCGCCCGGGCCGGCCTGGTTCGCGATGCGCGCCCTCGAGGACCTCCCGCCCGAGCTCGCGCCGATCGTGCGGATGTGCGCCGGCCTCGGGCCTCGCTTCTCGCCCGACGAGATCGCCGCGGTGGTCGATCTCGCAGACCTCCCGGCGCGGCTCGCGTGGCTCGTCCGCGACGGGACCCTCGAGGAGCGCGGCGGCCTCTACGAGTTCGTCGAGCCCGGCACGCAGGACGCGATCTACGACCACCTCCTCGACGAGCGCGCGCTCGTCCACGCGCGGGCGCTGCGCTTCTGGCTCGCCCAGCGCTCGTCCAACCTGACGGGCTGGCTCGCGCGCGTGGCCTATCACGCGGCGGGCTCCGGCGATGCGACCACGGCCGCGACGTGCTGGGTCGCCCTCGCCCGCGCGGCGCATCACCGCGGCGAGGCGATCTACGGCGAGGCGATCCTCGCCCGGGCGCTGGCGACGCTCGCGTCCGTCGCGCCGCCCGCGCTCGCGACCGCGCTGCGCCGGCTCGACGAGTGAACCGGCGACGCCGACCCCAACGCGAGGGATGGGCGGCGAAGACGCGATGTCAGGGTGCTGGCAGCATCGTGTCGGTGTTCAAGAAGCCGTTCACGATGCCCTTGGGGCGCCCCGCCGCGACCTCGTTCCGGCCGGTCAGCTGTCGCGCGTCGTAGACGATCGTCGGGACCTTGCCGGGGATCTTGCACCAGCTGCTGTAGGTGAACGCGGCGTACTTGTCGTCGGTCCAGCGACCGAGGATCTCCTTGTAGAACCGCTCGGGCTCGAAGATGATCAGCGGGACGATGCGTGACTTGACCGCCTTGTTGGTCTCCCACGCCTTGCTGAACGAGCCCTCGTCATCCTTCGGGTCTCGCCCCCAGATCCCGGGGCGCAGGCCGCCGCTCCAGTTCTGCCAGTGCGGGTCGTCCCACGAGATGCTCGCGCTGTAGCACTCGTCGCCCTCCTTCGCGCACGGGATGCTGCCCGGGACGTAGCGACCCGAGTTCTGCACGTTGAACCAGCCGTTCGGCTTCCGCGCGTTCTTGATGATCGAGTTCGGCAAGCGCGAGGTCCCGATCGCGAGCCGCTCGGTGACGCGGGTCGCGGCCTGCTTGAAGTCGAGGCCCGCGGCATAGAACGCGCCCGCGAAGCCGACCGACGCGCAGCCGCCGCCGTCGTACTTCGCCGCCGTGTCCATCACCCACGGCGCGCGGTGCACGGCGTAGCGCGTGGCGCCGCCGGTCTTGACGTACTCGTCTCGCCACGTCCCGATCGCCTTGCACTGCGCGTCGGTCAACCGGATGGTGGCGCGCACGAACCGGTGGCGCGAGACCGGCGCGAGGTCACGAACCGCCTTCTTGACGGCGCTCATCCCCCACAGTTGCCACGGCGCATCGCCGAGATCGCGCGGCTCGGGATCGACGTCGTACGTGCCCTTGTCCCCGAGCGCCTCCTGCTTCTCGACCGCGCCGTCCCAGTCTTTTTTTGCGTCCGCGTCCGCGTAGAGCTTGCCGTCGTTCTGGGTGACGAACAGGTAGCTCGGACCCTGCGTGTAGATGTCGAGGAACTGGAACGCGGCCTTGCCGTTCGCGCCGGTCTGGCTGATGTAGTACGGCTCGTCGCTCCCGCACCGCACCTTGAGGAGCACGTGACCGATCGAGTGGGAGCGATCGAGCCCGGCGGCCGCCGCTGACGTCCCGAGCGTCGTGACGAAGAGCGAGAACGGGCTCTGCCAGCTGATCGGATACGGCGCCGGCATGACACCGATGCTCACGTAGGAGCCCGCCTCTTTCTCGGGATCCTTGCAGCCGTCAGGGCCACCGCAGGTGCTCCCGGGGCCGGCATCGGTGGGCGCTTCGGTCTCGGCGGCCTGGTCGCTCGAGGTGGCGGTGGACGTGGGAACGCAGCCGCCGAGGACGGCGACCAGAGAGAGCGAGGCGAGAGTGCGCATGAGCGTGCTCCTGGATGTTGGGTTGTGAGCTACTGCGCCGCGGCGCACTTGCAGGCGGTCGCCAGCGCGGTGATCCCTGACGACGGATGGGCGTCGGGGAGGCACGCGCAGACCGCGCTCCCGCTCCCGGCGTCGGCGGGGACCACGATGATGGCGTCGGCAGGCACGATCCCGGCGTCGGGTCCGGCGTCGGGCCTGGCGTCGGGCCCGGCGTCAGGCTCGGTGACAAGGCCGGCGTCGGGCGCGCCGACGCCGCCATCGCCGCCGCCATCGACGCCGCCATCGACGCCGGCGTCGCCCGGCTCGACCACCACCTCGCAGACCCCGCCCACGCAGGTCTCGGCGTCCACGCAATCGCCGTCGAACACGCAGCCGTGCGGCGGCAGGCACGTGCCCGTCGCGACGTGGCACGTCCCGCCCGCGCAGTCCTCGTCGGCGTGGCACGGCGGCGGGCCATCGACGCACGCGCCGTCCTCGCAGCGGTCGCCCGCCCCGCAGTCCGCGTCCGCGAGGCAGCCCGGCGCGGTGCACGTGCCCAGCCCGCCCACTTCGATCACGCAGCGGCCGCGCGGGCACTGACCGTCGTCGCTACACGTCGGCGGCGTCGGCTCGCAGCTGCCCTCGGCGCACGCCGTGCCGCTCGGGCACGTGGAGTCGTCCTCGCATTGATCCGGCGCGCACACGTGGTCGAGCGGCGCCGATACGCTCGGATCGGGGAACGTGCCGATCACGCAGTGGCTGCCGTCGGGGCAGTCCGCGCAAGCCGGCTCGTGGCAGGAGCCCTCGCCGCACGCCTCGGTCGTCGGGCAGTCCGCGTCCGAGCCGCACGGCGCGACGACGCAGGCGCTCCCCAGGCAGATCAGGCCCTCGACGCAGTCCGCGGCGGACCCGCACTCCGGGGGCGGCGGGCAATCGACGCCCCCATCCGTCGGGGTCGCGTCGCCGTCCGTCTGGTGGCCGTACGTTCTGTCGTGCCGGCCCGCGACCGCGCGCGGATCTGACGCGCGACAGCCGACGATCGAAACGAGCAGCAGGAACAAACAGCTGCGGGTCATGGGTCCTCCTGCTGCTCCCTCGTGCAAGGAGCGATCACACGGCGATGCGCGCGATCACGAGGACTTACGCTGCGCCCGCCGCAGGCTCGGGCCCGCAGCTGCAGGCCGGGACCCGCAGCGCGGCTAGGCGCCCGTGCGGCGCAGATCGGAGACGTCGACCGCGCGCTGCGAGAGGTCGGACTCGAAGTGCGAGACCCCGCGGCGCCACGTCTGGTACTCGCTCTCGCTGACGGGTACGACCTGCGCGAGCGTGATCGGCGGCGGCCCGATGTCCAGGGGCAGGTGGAGGCCCCAGGCGCGCGGGCGGATCACGTACACGTGCGGCAAGCGCGCGGACAGGTTGCTCGCGCCGAGCGCCGCGACGACATCGCGGACCATCGTGCCGGGCTCGGGGAAGAACTGCGTCTCCGCCAGGTGAAACACGAGGTTCGCGAGGATCTGGCCGCAGACCTCGTCGTCGATCGTGCTGGCCATGACGAGCTCGATGCGCGGCCGCCCGGCGTCGGGCCACTGCGTGTTCGACAGGCCGATCGTCAGGTAGGTCCACAGTCCGACCTCGGGCGACCCCGCGATCCGGCCGATCTCCACGCTGCGGCTCTGCTCCGCCGCGTGGCGATACGTGCGCGCCGAGTACGCGCCGAGCGCGGTGCGCAGGAGATCCGCCGCGCGCGTGGAGACCTGCAGGAACGGCACGAGCGTGGGCACCGAGCGCGCCATCTCGATCCACGTCGGCTGCAACGCGAGCGCGCGCCGCAGGTAGTTCTGCGCCATCACGCGATTGCCGACGTCCGCGTGCGCGACCGCGCCGCCCCACAGCGCCGTGGCGCTCTCCGGGCGCAGCCCGATCGCGCGATCGAACGCCTGGGCTGCGTCATGAGGTCGCTCCAGGCACAGCAGCATGTTGCCGATACCCTTCCACGCGAGGGCGTGGCTCGGGTAGATCTGCGCGGCGCGCTCGTACCGTGCGAGCGCCTCGACGAACCGCTCGGCGCGGAAGAGCCCCTCCGCCTCCGCCACCAGCGAGTCCGCCGCCGCCTGACTCATGGATCTCCGAATACCACGGATCGACTCGGACGAGACCTGGGGGTATTATCCGCCGCGATGACAGCCTCCGTCGGAGCCGATGTTGAAGCTCTGTGTTCCAAGTGCGGAGACGTCTGGCACGTCGTCGTCGCAAAGGTCGGCGAACAGATCGTCAAGGTGCACTGCAAGGAGTGCAACAAGGAGCACCGCTACAAGAACCCGAACGGGCTGGCGGCGAAGAAGACGGCGGGCGTGCCGCGCGCGCCGCGTGCCGAGCGAGCTCCCGTGGAGCGCTTCGACAAGCCGCTCGTGGCCGCGGATCTCGCGCGTCCCGTGAAGGGCTACCGCGCGAGCGAGAGCTTCACCGTCGGCGATCGCGTGGAGCACCCGAACTTCGGCCAGGGCGTCGTCGAGATCTCCGAACCTGGCAAGGTCACCGTCTTCTTCGCCGGCGGCCGCCGCGTCCTCGTGCAGGCGAAGGCGCCCGATCCCAAGAACACCGTCCTCGAGCGCCCCAAGCCGTTCGACCACGCGAACCCGAGCGCCGGCGGCAAGCCGCTGCCCAACAGCTGACCCATGCCGCCGGTCACGCCCCGACGCCGACTCGGCTGGCTCGGCCCCGCGCTCGTCGCCGTGGGCGTCGCGGTCGGCGGTCTCGGCGTCTGGTACATCAAGCACGCGAAGCCGACCCCCGGGGCCACGGTCGACACCGTCGCCATCGATGGCGGCGCGAAGATCATCATCCGCGCCGAGGACGGCGGCGAGCACTCGTTCGTCGAGGTCTGGGCCGGTGACGAGCTGCGCTGGACGCAGTTCATCCCGCACTACGCCGGCCGCGCCGGGCGCTCCGCGATCGCGTGGAGCGCGAACACGATGTCGGTGCGCGTCGAGCGCGATGGCCGCGAGGAGGTCTGGGCGCTCGGCCTGCCCGACGGCACGAAGGGTGGCTCGCTGTTCCTCGCCCCGGAGCACGAGCCGATCCCGCCGCAGCTCGCGTTCGAGAAGCCCGACGAGGCGGCCGTCCCGCTCACGCTGCACGACGGCGTGCGCAGCTACGAGCTGGTGGGCGGCCCGGGCTGGCACCAGATCATCGCGATCGATCTGCAGACCGGCAAGGCGCTGTGGAAGGTCGAGCTCGGCCCCGAGCGGGTCTCGCAGGTCTCGATCGTGGGCGGCCAGATCGACCTGTACCAGGGCGCGGAGTTGCGGCGGATCAACCCGTTCAACGGCCGCTGGTACTATCCGAATTCCGGACAGGCCAAGCCCACGTGATCACTCGCTGATCCAACCGGTCCGGCGTGTAACGCCGCCGTCACGGGGGCGCTATACTATCTGACCGATGCCGGTTGAACGTCCTGTCACGATTCCTCCGGATGTCTCGGGCCTGCATCGCCTCGAGCTGGTCCCCGATGGCGCGGCACCCGACGCCGTGCCGCCGAACCGCCCGTCGCTGCGCCACATCGAGGTCATCGGCCGCACGCCGCCCGCGCCGGGCATCGGCGACGCGATCCCGACGGACCTCGGCTCGCCCGAGCTCTACCTCAACCGCGAGCTGACGTACCTGAACTTCTGCTGGCGCGTGTTGCACGAGGCCGAGGACGACCGCGTCCCGCTCCTCGAGCGGATGAAGTTCGTCTCGATCGTCAGCTCCAACATCGACGAGTTCTTCCAGAAGCGCATCGGCGGCCTCAAGCAGCAGGTCGGCGCGCAGGTCCTCTCGGTGACGCCGGACGGGCGCACGCCCGCGCAGCAGATCGTCGATTGCCTCGAGCTCATCACGGCGCTCGAGAAGAAGAAGGTCGCGGTCTACGAGAAGATCCTCGCCGACCTGCGCGGCCTCGGCGTGTGGATCGCGCCGTTCAAGGAGCTCGACGTCACGCAGCAGGCGTGGGTCCGCGAGTTCTACCTGCGCAACATCTTCCCGCTCGTCACGCCGCAGGCGATGGATCCGGCCCACCCGTTTCCGTTCGTCTCGAACCTGTCGCTGAACCTGCTCGTCTCGCTGCGCTACTCGAACGACAGCGAGTCCTTGCTCGCGCGCGTCAAGGTGCCGATCGGCGGCGGCACGCAGCGCTTTGTCCGCCTCGGCAACACGCGCACGTTCGTCGACCTCGCCGACGTGATGGCGAACAACCTCGACCTCCTGTTCCCGGGCATGGAGATCGAGGCGTGCTCGGTCTTCCGCGTCACGCGCAACGCGATCACGGAGAGCACCGAGGAGGACGCCGACGACCTGCTCGAGATGATCGAGCTCGAGCTGCGGCAGCGCCGCTTCGCGCCCGTGGTCCGGCTGCAGGTCGACCGCAACATGGCGCCGCTGCTGCGCGGCCGGATCGCCGCCGAGCTCGGTCTCGACGAGCAGAGCGACGTCTTCGAGGCGGAAGGCATGCTCGGCCAGCGCGACGTCATGGAGATCGCGCTGCTCGACATCCCCGAGCTCCACGACGCGCCCCACGTCCCGGCGCAGCCGATCGACTTCCTCTCCGACGGCAGCATCTTCCACGCGATCCGCGACGCGAAGAGCCTGATGGTCCAGCACCCGTACGAGTCGTTCCACCAGTCGGTGGAGCGGTTCCTGCGGGAGGCGTCGGATGACCCCAAGGTTCGCGCGATCAAGATGACCCTGTACCGGACCTCGCGCGACTCCGAGGTCATCCGCCACCTCGTGCGCGCGGCGAAGAACGGCAAGCAGTGCGCGGTGGTGCTGGAGCTCAAGGCGCGCTTCGACGAGGAGGCCAACATCAAGTGGGCGTCGCGCATGGAGCGCGCGGGCATCCACGTCACGTACGGCGTCGTCGGGCTCAAGACGCACACGAAGATCATCCTCGTCGTCCGCCAGGACTTCGACGGGCTGCGCCGGTACGCGCACGTCGCGACCGGCAACTACCACGCCGGCACGGCGCGCCTGTACACGGACGTCGGCCTGTTCACGTGCGACGACGCGCTCGGCCGCGACCTGACCGAGCTCTTCAACTACCTGACGACCGGCTACAAGCCGCGCCGCAAGTACACGAAGCTCCTCGCCGCCCCGAAGATGCTCAAGCAGGCCCTGCTCGAGAAGATCGACCGCGAGATCGCGCTGCAGGGCGCCGGCGAGCGCGGCCACATCCAGTGGAAGCTCAACGCGCTCGAGGACGTGGACATCGTGCGCGCGCTCTACCGCGCCTCGCAGCGCGGCGTGACGATCGACCTGATCGTACGCGACACGTGCCGGCTGCGGCCCGGCCTCGACGGCGTGAGCCCGACGGTCAAGGTCGTCAGCGTCATCGGCCGCTTCCTCGAGCACGGCCGGATCTACTACTTCGCGAACGGCGGCAAGCCCGAGTACTATATCGGGTCGGCGGACGCGATGCAGCGCAACCTCGAGAAGCGCGTCGAGGTGCTCGTGCCGATCGAGGATCCGCGCCTGCAGAGCGAGCTGCGCTACCTGCTCGACACGCAGCTCACCGATCAGCGCGGCGCGTGGGACATGCGGAGCGATGGCAGCTACGTGCAGCGCAACGGCGCGGGCGCGAAGCACAGCCAGCAGCAGATGATCGAGCGCACCGACCGCCGGCTCAAGGAGTCGACGCGGCTCCGGCGGCGCAAGGTGCAGGCCGGCTCGGCGCGTCGGCGCACGTAGGCGGCCGCGCTAGAGAGAGTCGCAGACCACGCCGCCGGAGCGGGCGCGGAGGTCGACCTTGGCCCGCGCGCCGTCGGCGTACTTGCGCCAGATCGCGTCGGGCACATCGCACGCGTCATCGGGGCCGAAGTCGAGCGTCAGGGTCTCGCCGCGATGCCCCTGGCGACGCGCGCCGAAGGTCGCCGGCGTGTCGACCGCGAGCGTGACGGCGGGCCAGGCCGGGGCGAGGCCGGCGCCGCTCGCCTTCTCCTCGCTGATCTTCGCCCACTCGCGCAGCGTGTACGAGCACCAGTCGTCGTCGATGCCCTCGCTGCGCGTTTTCGGCGTGCACTTGCGGACCTGCTCGAACGTGCCGTCCTTCTTGTCCTTGCGCTCGGAGTGGCACTCCTCGCCGTCGGGGACCTGCCGCGTGGTGCGCTGCTTGCGGAAGCAGGTCGGGAACGACGCCGAGGCGGGCACGGCGTCGCGCCACGCCTCGTGGTGCTGATCGCCGAACTGCTCGATGGCGATGGTGCGCGCCCAGCGATGCCCGGTGATCGTGACCTCGCCGTGATGCGTGCGGATGAACAGGAACCAGATCGCGACGCCGAGCGCGACCACGACCGCGCTGACGGCCGCGAAGATCGGCCACCGCCGTCGCCTGTGCTGCGCGGCCACGGTGCGCGCCCCGGCCTGCGCCGCGGCCACGCTCCGGTCGATCGCCTCGCGCACCTGCTGGCTCCCGTCCATCGGCGAGCCGCACTGCGTGCAGTTCTTCGCGCGCGCGGACTGCGGCGCGGTGCACGCGGGACAGCTCGCGTCGGCGCCCTCGTACACGTGCCCGACGACGAGCTTCTGCTGATCGGGCGTCGGGAAGTAGCGCGTGCTCGCGTCCTGCGGCGCCCCACACTCGGGGCAGTGCCGCTGGGTCTTGCCGAAGAGCCCCTTGGTCTCGCAGTGGGGACAGTCCCACAGCATCTCGTAGAAGCCCTCACTCTCCACTCTCGCGTCGTCGGCCATCGTCGGCGATTCTAGTCCGATCCAGTCGGGATCGACGACGCATGTCGGGGTTCCGACAGCGCACGGCCGCCGCGACGCGCCTCGCGGCGCCGGGACGCAGTGGCGATTGGCCCCCACCGTGCACACGCGTGCTAACTCTATGGCCGTGGTCGCTGCAGCTCCTCTCCCCGTCGTCCAAACTGCCCCAGTCGCGAAGCGGAAGCGCGCGCCGTTCGTGTTCCTCGGGCTCCTCGTCGTCGCGAGCGGCGTCGCCACCGCGATCTACTTCACGCGCCTCGGCAAGGAGACGACCGATGACGCCCAGGTCGAGGCGCACGTGCAATCGGTCGCCCCGCGCATCGCGGGCCAGGTGAAGAAGGTCGATGTCTCGGACAACGAGGCGGTGACGGTCGGCCAGGTGCTCGTCGAGCTGGACGACCGCGACCAGCAGGTCCGCCTCGCCTCGGTGCGGGCCGACCTCGCGGCGACGAACGCCACGCTCCACGCGGCGCAGACGCAGCTCGCGCTGACCGACAAGACGGCGAAGGCGAACCTCGTCGCGGCCAAGGGCGGCGTCACGATCGCGGCGGCCTCCAGCGGCAGCACGAACGCGCTCATCGATCAGGCCAAGGCCGACATCGTCGCGGCGAAGTCGCGCGTGCAGCTCGCGCAGATCGATCGCGCGCGCGCCGAGAAGCTCCACGCGGCGGGGGCGGTCGCCCAGAACGAGGTCGACGCCAAGGTGGCCGTCGACGAGCAGGCGCAGGCGATGCTCTCCGAGGCGAACGCGCGCCTCGCGAGCGCGATGGCGAACCGCAGCAACTCCTCCGGCAGCGTGGAGACGGCACAGGGCCGCCTGCTCGCGGCGTCGACGGTCGACGAGCAGCTCGAGTCGGCAAAGGCGCAAGTCGCGCTCGCCGAGGCAAAGGTCGCGCAGGCGCAGACGGCCGTCGATCGCGCCCAGCTCGATGTCGACTACACGAAGGTGCGCGCGGAGATCGCGGGCAACATCGCGAAGCGGAACGTCGAGCCGGGTCAGATCGTCGGCCCCGAGCGGCCGCTGATGGCGGTCGTCGATCTCGGAGATACGTGGGTCGTGGCGAACCTCAAGGAGACGCAGCTCAAGGACATCAAGGCCGGACAGACCGCCGAGATCGAGATCGACTCGTTCGACGGCACGTTCGCCGGGCACGTGGACTCGATCGCCGCCGGCACGGGCTCGCGGTTCTCGCTGCTCCCGCCGGAGAACGCGTCGGGTAACTTCACGAAGGTCACGCAGCGCGTGCCGGTGAAGATCGTCCTCGACAAGCGCACCGACGCCAAGATGCTCCGTCCGGGCATGAGCGCCGAAGTCGTCATTCACACGAAGTAGGCGGCGATTTATGGCCGGCCCCCCCGTCCCCAACGAAGGCCCGATCCAGGGCAGCAAGGCCGCGATCACGATCCTCGTGATGGCCGCCGCGCTCATGGCGACGGTCGATATCTCGATCATCAACGTCGCGCTGTCCGACATCCGCGCGAGCTTCGGGACGCCGATCGATCAGATCGGCTGGGTCTCGACGGGCTACATGATGGCGAACATCGTCGTCATCCCGATGACGGGCTGGCTGCAGCGCCGGTTCGGCTTTCGCCGGTACTACGCCACCTCGGTCCTCATCTTCACGATCGCGAGCGCGCTGTGCGGCACCGCGTGGAACCTGCCCGCGCTCGTCGTGTTCCGCGTGCTGCAGGGCATGGGCGGCGGCGCGATCATCCCGACGTCGCAGGCGATCCTGTTCTCGCGCTACCCGCGCGCGCAGCACGGCATGGCGGCCGCGCTCTTCGGCCTCGGCGCGATCACGGGCCCGCTCCTCGGTCCGACGATCGGCGGCTACCTCATCGAGTGGGCGAGCTGGCACTGGGTCTTCCTCGTCAACGTTCCGATCGGCCTCGCCGTGGCGTTCGCGATCCCGCGCGTCATCAAGGAGCCGGGGTTCGTGCCCGACACGAAGCCCATCGACAAGGTCGGCATCGGCCTCCTCGCCGTCGGCATGGCGAGCCTCCAGTACTGCCTCGAGGAGGGCAATCGCGAGGGCTGGGGCGACAGCAACCTGATCCTCGCGCTCGGCGCGGTCGCGGCCACGTCGCTCGTGACGTTCATCATCTACGAGCTCGAGACGGACAACCCCGTCGTGGATCTGCGCGTGTTCAAGAACCGCAGCTACACCGCCGGCACCGGCCTGAACTTCCTGACGGGCCTCGCGCTGTTCGGGACGAGCTACCTGTTCTCGCTCTACTGCGGCTCGGTGATGCACTACACCGCGCTGCAGATCGGCACGATCTTTCTCTACGCGGGCGCGGGCCAGGTGCTGCTGATGCCGCTCATCGGTCGCTTCATGGGCAAGGTCGACGCGCGCCTCATGCTCCTCCTCGGCGTGGCCGTCGTGACGCTGTCGCAGTTCACGGCCACTCACCTGACGCAGGACGCGGACTTCTTCCACCTCCTGATGCCGAACCTCATCCGCTCCCTCGGCCTCGGCTTCATCTTCATCCCCGTGAGCGTCGCGGCGCTCTCGGATCTCCCGCAGCATCAGCGCGGCAACGCGACGGGCCTCTTCAACCTGACGCGCGAGCTCGGCGGCTCCCTCGGCACGGCGTGGATGGGCACGGTCGTGGCGAACGGCATCGCCCGGCACAGCACGAGCCTCGGCGAGCACATCAACATCTACGACTCCGCGTCGCAGATGCAGCTCGCCGCGCACGGCGCCATCGACCCGATCCTCGGCATCGCCAACCAGGTGCGCACGCAGTCGATGGTCCTCTCGTTCGAGGACGGCTTCCGCCTGACCACGATCGCGATCCTGTGCGGCCTGTTCATGGTCGCGCTGCTCAAGAAGCCAAAGCCGGGCCCGCCGCCGGCCGGCGCGCACTGATACCGTCGGGGGGTGCTGCGCGCCGCGTCCGTGCTGGGCCTGCTCCTCGCGTGTGGCCCGGCGCCCGCTCGCGTCATGCCGCCGCCCGCCGCATCGGTACCGCCGCCGCCCGTCGCCGACCCGCGCTTTCCCGAGCCGACGGCGCCCGAGGTCGAGTGCGCGTTCGCGCACCACGTGGTGTGTCAGCCGGGCCGGCGCAACGACCGGCCGTTCCAGGCGCCGCCGTTCGAGGGCTGTCCGCGCACGATCCCGAGCCACGAGGACTCGGCGTACCCGCAGCCCGTGGCGAGCTTCAGCGCCCTCGAGACCCGTCGCGCCGCCGCGGGCTCGTGTTGCTACATCGCGTTCTTCACGCACACCTGCGACTGATGGCCGATGACTTCGAGGCGAAGGTCGCCCCGCTCCGCGCCGAGCTCCACGCGCACTGCTACCGGATGCTCGGCTCGGTGCACGACGCCGATGACGCGCTCCAGGACGCGCTGCTCGGCGCCTGGCAGGGCTACGCCGGCTTCGCGCGTCGAGCCCCGCTGCGGGCGTGGCTCTACCGCATCGCCACGAACGCGTGCCTGCGCCTGCTCGCGAAGCGGCCACGCCGCGTCCTCGCGACCGAGCTCTCGGAGCCGACCGCCGCCGGCGTGGCCCTCGCGGGGCCGGCGGAGGAGGTGCCGTGGCTCGAGCCCTATCCCGACGATCCGGAGGCCAGCTATGCGCGCCGGGTGCACGTCGAGCTCGCGTACGTCGTCGCGCTCCAGCACCTGCCGCCGATGCAGCGGGCCGCGCTGATCAGCTGCGAGGTGCTCGGCTTCTCCGCCGACGAGCTCGCCGACCTCCTCGGCACGACCACCGCCGCCGTCACGAGCGCGCTCCAGCGGGCACGGGCGACCGTGACGGCCCGCGTGCCCCCGCTCTCGCAGCAGGCGACCTTGCGCGCGCTCGGCGACCCTGCGCAGCTCGCGCTCGTGACCGCGTTCGCCGATGCCTGGGCACGCGCCGATGGCCCCGCGATCCTCGCGCTCCTTACGGAGGACGCGCGCTTCTCGATGCCGCCGATCCCCTCCTGGTTCCGCGGCCACGATGCCATCGGACGGTTCATGCGCGAGCAGATGTTCGCGACCGCCTGGCGGCTGGTCCCCATGCGCGCGAACGCGCAGCTGGCGTTTGCGTGCCTGCAGGGGCCCGCGTTCGGCGTCGGCGCGCTGAACGTGCTGACCCTGCGTGGGGACCGCATCGCGGAGATGACCGGCTTCCTCGCGCCGGCGGTGCACGCGAGATTCGGTCTCGGGGACCGATGAGTTTTCGCGCGGCGGCCGCTCTTACCGGCATGACCCAGACCTTCCACGGCAGCTGCACCTGCGGCGCCATCGAGTTCGAAGCCGACCTCGACCTCGCCGGCGGCACCACGCGCTGCAACTGCCGCTTCTGCAAGAAGGCCCGCCTCTGGTTCGCGATGGCCAGGAAGGGGGCCCTGCGCGTCACCGCCGGCGCCGAGCTGCTGCACGACTTCCAGCGCACGCCGCCGAGCAAGCCGGAGCCGTACCTGCACCTCTACTTCTGCCGCACATGCGGCGTTCGCCCGTTCAGCTCGGGCGGCGGCCCGTACGAGACCGCGGACTTTTACGCCGTGAACCTGGGCGCGCTCGACGACGCCAGCGACGCCGAGCTCGCGGCCGCGCCGATCCACTACGCCGATGGCGCGCACGATGACTGGACGACGGCGCCCGCGGTACACAGCTATCTGTGAGCCGTCGCGAGCATGCAGACCGGCGCTGCGCCGTCTGCCGGATGTACGCGGCGCTCTGCATCTGCGCGCTGGTCCCGCGGCTCGAGACGCGCACGCGCCTCTTGCTCCTCGTGCACTATCGCGAGGCGCGCAAGCCGACGAACACCGGCCTCCTCGCCGCGCGCGCGCTGGTCGGGAGCCGCGTCGGCGTCATCGGCGATCGCGCGCAGCCGCTGCCGGCCGCGGTGCTCGCGCCGGACGAGCGCGCCGTCCTCCTCTACCCCGCCGCCGATGCGGTCCCGATCGCCACGCTCCCGCCCGGCGCCCCGATCACGCTCGTCGTGCCGGACGGCAACTGGCGGCAGGCGGGAAAGATGGGCCACCGCGTCCCCGGCCTCGCCGCCCTCCCGCGCGTGACCCTCGGCGACGCCGCGGCCGCGTCCGAGTATCACCTGCGCGCCGAGCCGCAGGCCGAGGGCCTCGCCACCCTCGAGGCGATCGCGCGCGCCTACCGGACGCTCGAGGGCCCGACGGGCCCGGCTGTCGAGGCCGCGCTCCTCGGCATCTTTCGCGTCATGGTCTCGCGCACCCTCTGGCTCCGGGGCACCCTGCCCGCCGATCAGGTCGTCGGCGGCCTGCCGACCGGCCTGACCCGCGATTCCATCGTCAACTACTTGTAACAACTCGAATTAAAGGGGCCAGGCCCCTCCGGGTAGGGCTCGCTGTCCCCAGCGCGGGGTGTCGCACCGCGGCTGATCGAGTTGCCACGGACGGTAGTCGCTAGCGCAGGCGGGCGCGCGAGTTGCGCATCGGCTGGCCCCCGCCTTGCTCTAGGGCTCTGCATGCGATCCAAGGCGCTCTGTGTTCTGGCCGCCGCTGCCCTCGTCCCCGCGTGCTCGTCCGCCGTCCCCGGCGAGGCGTAGGTCCAGGACTCGATCGACACGTACATCCGCACCCTCCCGTACCTGCCGGTCGAGCCGGCCACGGTCGCCACGGGCAGCGCGTCGCCCGCCCAGGTCAGCGGCGACTACTCCTGCACCACGACCAACATGCAGGAGACGCGGCAGTACGACTCGATCGTCGCGTACGCCGCGAACTCGGACTCGCTCTGGCCGGGCGCGCTCGTCAGCGCCGACTCCGTCCTCACCGGCCTGTTCACGCAGGTCGTGATGCCGCGCGCGCCGGCGACCATCTCCGTCAGCATGGAGAACCTCTCCGGCTCCAAGCAGGCGACCATCGCGAGCCCGAGCCTCGCCGCGTACCGCGACGCGCTCTCGAGCATCATCTCCAGCGACGTCACCGGCTCCACGGCCGCGAACCTCTACTCCGAGATCGAGCAGGTCCACTCCGAGGAGCAGCTCAACATGGCGCTCGGCGTCCAGGCGAGCTGGGGCCTCGGCATCGCGAGCCTCAAGTCGAGCTTCAACTTCTCGAACGACCAGGTGATGTCGCGCTACATCGTGAAGTACACGCAGCAGTACTACACGGTCGACCTCGACGCGCCGGCCGACCCGAGCGCCGTCCTCGACCCGACCGTCCCGCTCACCGACGTGCAGACCCACATGAACGCGGAGCACCCGCCCGCGTACGTCTCGTCGGTGACCTACGGCCGCCTCGTCATCTTCACGTTCGAGTCGACGTACTCGGCCGAGGAGATGGGCGCCGCGCTCGACTTCGCCTACTCCGGCGGCGTCGATGTCTCGGGCAACGTGTCGGTCAGCTACAAGGACATCATCTCGAACTCGAAGATCACGGCGTTCATCCTCGGCGGCGATGCGGGCACGGCGGCGCAGTCGATCGACAGCTACGACTCGCTGATAGCGTTCATCAAGGCGGGTGGCAACTACTCGAAGGAGAGCCCGGGCGCGCCGATCGCGTACAAGCTCAACTACCTCGCCGACAACACCCCCGCGCGCATGTCGGAGACCACGGACTACGACGTCAAGGAGTGCACCCGCGTCACGCAGCAGGTCCAGGTGACGCTCAACGCCATCACCGTCGACGACGCGGGCGGCGACTCCGGCGACGACCTCGAGATCTACGGCGACATCACGGCGCAGGGCAACGGCGACGCCACGAACATGTTCCACAAGGACACCAGCAACTACGTCCAGATTCACCAGGGCGCGACCTTCGGCAACCCGATCGGCACCGCCATCATCAACGTGAACCCGGCCGCCGGCCAGACCATCACCCTGACCGCGCACCTGCACGACCAGGACACCTTCTCGGGCAACGACGACCTCGGCACCGAGATCTCGATCAACCCGTTCGAGGCCGGCTGGCGCAAGGACGTCACGGTGACGCTCACCGGCGACTCGACCCGGGTGCGCGTGACCTTCTCGCTCGCGCCGATCTGACGATCAGAACTCGACGACGGCGCGGATCGACGTGCCGGCGTGCATCAGCTCGAACGCGTCGTTGATCTTCTCGAGCGGCAGCTTGTGCGTGATGAGCGGATCGATCGCGATCTTGCCGTCCATGTACCAGTCGATGATCTTCGGGACGTCGGTCCGGCCGCGGGCCCCGCCGAACGCGCTGCCCTTCCAGACGCGCCCCGTGACGAGCTGGAACGGCCGGGTCTGGATGTGCTGACCCGCGCCGGCCACGCCGATGACCACGCTGACCCCCCAGCCGCGGTGGCAGCACTCGAGCGCCTGGCGCATGAGCTCCACGTTGCCCACGCACTCGAAGCTGTAGTCCGCCCCGCCGCCCGTGAGCTCGACCAGGTGCCCGACGAGGTCGCCCGTGATCTCCTTCGGGTTCACGAAGTGCGTGAGCCCCAAGGAGCGCGCCAGCTTCTCGCGCCCCGGGTTGATGTCGACGCCGACGATCTTGTCCGCCCCGACCATGCGCGCGGCCTGCACGACGTTGAGGCCGATGCCGCCGAGCCCGAACACGACGACGTTCGCGCCCGCCTCGACCTTCGCCGTGAACAGCACGGCGCCGATGCCGGTCGTGACGCCGCAGCCGACGTAGCAGATCTTGTCGAACGGCGCGTCCTTGCGCACCTTCGCGAGCGCGATCTCCGGCAACACCGTGTGGTTCGCGAACGTCGAGCAGCCCATGTAGTGATGGATCGGCTTGCCGCGCAGCGAGAACCGGCTCGTGCTGTCCGGCATGAGCCCCTTGCCCTGCGTGGCGCGGATCGCCGTACAGAGGTTCGTCTTGCGCGAGAGGCACGACTTGCACTGCCGGCACTCCGGCGTGTAGAGCGGGATCACGTGGTCGCCGACGGCGAGCGACGTCACGCCCGGGCCGATCTCGCGCACGATGCCCGCGCCCTCGTGGCCGAGGATCACGGGGAACAGGCCCTCGGGGTCCGCGCCCGAGCGCGTGAATTCATCGGTGTGGCACACGCCGGTCGCGATGATCTCGACGAGGACCTCCCCGGCGCGGGGGCCCTCCAGGTCGACTTCTTCGATCTCGAGCGGGCGATTGGCTTCGAATGCGATGGCAGCGCGGGTCTTCACGATGTGGAGTTTGCCACGCACCCTTCGCCTTCTTTGACAGTTCCGTCGCAAAGTCGTGACGACTTCGAGGACAATGCCAGGGATGCGCCTCGCCCTGGCCCCGGTGGTCCTCCTCGTCGCGTGCGGAGGTGGCTCGGAGCTCCCGCCGCTCACGACCGCCACCTCGCTCACCTGCCCCGACCCGGGCGACCTGCCCTTCCGTCTGATGTCCACGGGGTACCAGAACCAGACGTCGCTCAACCTCTCGACCGAGGATCCGCGGGTCAAGGACGAGGCGTCCGACACGCTCGGCACCGCTGGCGGCGCCACGGCCAACGTCTACCTCGCCGACGCGGCCGCGCCGTCCGCCGGCGGCACGGTCGCGTTCCATGGCCGCAAGGCGGTCAACACGGCGACGAACGGCTTCATCGGCAACGCGCTGCCGGGCGAGTTTGTCAGCCTCTGGACCTACGATCCGGCGACCTCGGCGTGGCGGCAGCTCGCGCGCGCGCAGACCGACGACGCGGGCTTCTATGACTTCCCCGCGACCGGCTACGTGCCCGCGACCGGCCAGCCGGTCTACGCGATGCTCAAGGCGAACGGCAGCTGCGCCGCGCACTTCACGTACCTCGCGCCGTCGGGCACGAAGGTCGTCGTCGTCGACATCGACGGCACGCTGACCCTCAGCGACGCCGAGTTCCAGACGCAGGTCGGCGATGACACCTACGTCCCCGCGCAGATGGGCGCCGCCGCCGCGCTCACGCAGGCATGGACGGCGAAGCACTACCAGATCGTGTACCTGACCGCGCGGCCCCACGTGTTCTGGACCGAGACGCGCGAGTGGCTGGAATCACAGGGCTTTCCCGAAGGTCCGGTCATCACGGAGAACGACTTCGAGGAGGCCCACGCCTACAAGGCGCTGTGGCTCGACCGCATGGTCACGGACTTCGGCTGGGACGTGTTCGCGGCGTACGGGAACGCGGACACCGACATCGCGGCCTACGCCGACACGATGATCCCGCTCGACCACACGTTCATCGTGGGCCCCGAGGGGGGCGTGATGGGCACGACGGCCATCCCGGGCCTCGACTACACGGCGCACATCGCCTCGTTCGTCTCAGCTCAGCCGGATAATCAGTAGGACTCGAACGCGCCTTATTGGCGCGACAAAGTCGTCACGCGCGGGTGGTTCCATCGCCCCGTGCGACGCGCCGTCTGCTGCTTTGTCATGCTCTGGTGCGGCGCTGCGCGAGCGGCTCCCGATCCCGGTGCCGGCTCCGGCGCCGGCAGCGATGACTGGACCTTCCGGCCCGGCGGCTTCGTGCAGCCCGAGTTCCGGACCCGCGAGAACGCGCCCGGCGCGCCCGATGACACGGATGGCTTTCGCCTCGTCCGGGCGCGCTTCACGGGCACCAGCACCGGGCACCTCGGGACCCTGTCGATCGGCGCGTACGTCGAGGCCGAGCTCCAGCCGTCGTTCTCGCTGTTCGACGCGTACGTCTCGATCGCGCAGCCGCTCGCCGACAAGATCACCCTCGGCGTCGACGCCGGGCAGATGCGCGTCCCGATCTCGCGCCAGCAGCTCCTCTCGGACACGCGCCTCTCGTTCGTCGACAAGGCGCAGCTCGGCTCGATCGCGCCCGACCGCGACCTCGGCGCGCGCGTCACGTTCACCGCGCCGCACGTCCGCGTGATGGCGGGCTCGTTCGACGGCGAGGGCCGGGACCAGGGCCAGAACATCAACGAGAGCTACCTCCACGCCGCCCGCGTGGAGGTCACCCCGATCGGCGAGCAGGCGCCGTACGCCGAGTCCGCGTTCGCGGGCACGTGGCTGTCCGTCGGCGGCTCCGTTGGCTACGACAAGCTCACGCCCGGCGCCTTCTTCGAGAACGAGACGTTCCTCGGTGGCGACATCTCCGGGGCGTGGCACGGTCTGTCGGGCACCTTCGAGTACCTCCAGGTGAAGCACCACTTCGACCACGCGACCGGCGGCGTCACGCTGCAACCTGACTTTCGCGCGAACGGGTTCGTGGCGCAGCTCGCGTATCTGCTGCCGTTCTCCCTCGCGCCGGCGTGCGGGGGCCGGCTCGAGGTCGGCGCGCGCGTCGAGGAGATCGACCGCAACGATCAGACCGCGATCGGCCAGATCGGTGATCCGAACCAGTCCGAGCGCATCTACTCCGCCGTGGTCTCGTACTATCTCCGCCAGCACCGAGCCAAGGTCCAGCTCGAGGCGTCGCACTTCCAGGAGATCGAGGATCGCACCGCGACCGGGCAGCCCGCGTCCTACCCCAACGATCAGCTGCTGCTCCAGCTGACCTATCGGATCGAATGACCATGCGCACCCTGCTCGAGCTCTGTGGCGTGTTTGCGCTCGCGGCCACGGCCGCCGGCTGCGTCAAGGGCAACCCGGACCTCGCCATCGACGCCGGCTTCTCCGCGATGGGCGGCATGCTCGCGGTCGCCGACTGTGGCTACAGCGTCACGACGTACCCCGGCGCGGAGGCCCCGAAGCTCGCGGTGCAGAGGTTCGGGACCGATCCGACGCCGCGCCTCGTGCACCTCGGGCTCGTCGGCGACCCGAAGACGTCGGTCGTCGCGCAGTGGCGGACGATGGACGAGACGACGCTCGCCTCGACGGTGCGGCTCGGGGTGGGCGCGAACCTGCCGGCGAGCGCGCTGACCGACGTGCGCACGGGCCTCGAGTTCGCGTACCTGTCCACCGGCGGCCAGAGCGTGCGCATGCACCAGGCGCACCTGTGCGGCCTGACGGCCGGCACGAGCTACAGTTACCAGGTCGGCTCGATCGACCTCGCGGGCGCCGAGCACTTCTCGCCCGTCTACACGTTCCACACGGCGCCCGACATCGTGGCCCACCCCGACGCGCAGGTCGTGCTCGCGTTCGTCGGCGATAGCCGCGGCGGCTATGACGTGTGGCAGCAGCTGATCGCGCAGCTCCAGCAGCGCACGCCCGACCTCGTCCTGTTCTCCGGCGACGCGGTGACGTTCGGCATCACGCAGTTCGAGTGGGAGGACTTCTTCCAGCGCGCCGAGCCGCTGTTCGCCACGGTGCCGATGGTGTCCGCCAACGGCAACCACGAGGATAACGCGATCAACTACTACTCGCAGATCGCGCTGCCCGGCGACCAGCAGAACTTCGGCCTCGACTATGGCTTCGCGCACCTCACCGTCGGCAACGACACGCCCGAGGACCCGACCGCGATCACGGGCGCGTTTCACGACGCCATCGCGGCTGACTTCACCGCGAGCGACGCGGCGCGCTGGAAGCTGTTCATGCATCACCAGCCGATCTTCTCGGCGTCGACGAAGCACGGCTCGTCGCTGACCCTGCAGCAGGCGTGGCAGCCGATGATCGATCAGCACCACATCGACCTCGTCCTGAACGGGCACGACCACGACTACGAGGTCTCGAAGCCGATGGTCGGCAACACGGTCGCGAGCGGCCCCGACGCGGCGACGGCGACGGTGTACGTCGTGGCGGGCGGAGCCGGCGCGGAGCTGTACCCGAACGGCACGCAGTTCTGGACGCAGTACTCCGAGAGCACGTACTCGGCCGCGATCATCGAGGTCAGCCGCGCGGCGCTGACGCTCGACGCGTTCCATCCCGACGGCAGCCCCATCCAGACCGGGTTCTCCAAGACCAAGCCGTGAAGCGCGGGGCGGCGCTCGCGGGCGTCGGCCTGCTCGTCGCGCTGCTCGCGACGGTGGCGGCCGCGGATCCCGAGGGCGACGCCGACGCTGCGTTCCGGGCCGCACAGGCGGGCGCCACGCGAGGCGAGCCGGGCGCGCTCGACGCGCTCGAGGCGATCGGCCGCGCCCGACCGTTGACGCGCTGGACCGACGACGCGTGGGCCGCCGCCGCGCGCCTCGCGGAGCAGCGCACCGACTTCGCGCGTGCCCGCCGCGATCTCGCCGAGGTCATCGCCACGACCGCGGATGACGTCACCCGCCGCCGCGCCGAGGCCGCGCTCGCGCGCCTCGCTGGCACGACGGGCCCGGCCGGGGAGTGGGACGCCGTCGTCGCCGAGCACGACCAGCTGACGGGCGTGATCCTCAGCGGCGCCGGCGACCCGAAGCCCGCCCTCGCCCAGCTGACGGCGCTGCTCGCGGCGCATCCGACGTACCCCGGCGCCACCGCCGCGCGCCTCGTCATCGCGCAGGGCTGGGAGCGCGACGGAGAGCAGGCCCGCGGGATCGCCGTGCTCGACGAGGCGATCGCGGCCGCGCCGACCGCCGAGCTCCGCGGCCGCGCGCGCTACGCGGCCGTCCATGCGCGCATCCACGCGCGGGAGCTCGCGGCGGCGCGCGCCGATCTCGCCGCGATCGCATCGGCGCCCACCGCGGACCCGATGGTCGTGATGCAGCTCGAGGCCGCGCTCGCCACGGCCGAGCAGCGCGCGCGGATCCGGCTCGCGATCTGGCGCGGGCTCGCCCTCGCCGCCGCCGTCGCGCTCTGGCGCGCCCGCCGGGACGCGGGCTCGTGGCGCGTCGCCGGTCGCGCGGTGCTGCGCCCGCCCGTCGAGGTGTGGTACCTCGCCCCGGTCATGCCGCGCTGGTCCTCGTCGCCCAGAGCGGGAACCCGATGGTCGCGCGGGCGATCCGCGCCATCGCGCTGTGCGGCCTGGGCGGCGCCTGGGTCTCGGGCGTGTCGCTGCAGCTCGCGCGCGCCGCCCGGCCGCTGTCCGCCCGGCGCGTCGGGGTGCACGTCCTCGCGCTCGTGGCCACGCTCGCCGGCGCGGCGTTCCTCGTGATCGACCGCGACCGCATGATCGACCTCGTCGCGGAGACGTGGCGCAGCGGGCCGGCGCTGCCGTGACGTGGGCGCGCGTCCTCGTGATGTTGCACGCCGCGGCCGCGATCGTGCTGATCGGCGCCGCGACCCACCACGCGATCATCGCGTGGGGCTACCTGCGCGGCCGGTTCAAGGTCCGGCTAGGCCGCATCTACGCGGCCACCGTCGCCACCACCTACGTGACGACGTTCGGGCTCGGCCTCCTCGCGTACCCGACGTTTCGCTACGAGGTCCGCGCGCTCTTCCTCGACCGCTACGAGCCGTGGGCCTCAAACCTGTTCGACACCAAGGAGAACTTCGCTGCGCTCGGCCTGCCGCTCGTGGCGATCGCGCTCGGGCTCTGCCGCGCGATCGGCCCCGAGCTCGCGGCTGGGCGCACGCGCGAGGAGGACCGCGCGCTGATCTGGGCGTACGCGGCCTGCGTGTGGCTCGTCGCGGCGATCGTCTGGTTCGCCGTGGTCAGCGGCCTCGCGATCACGCTCACGCGGGGCGTGTGATGACGCCGCCGCGCCGCTTCGTCGCGCTCGGGCTCGCGGCGGTGGCGTTCGCGCTCGCGTTCGTCTACCCGGCGATCACGCCCGCGCGCGTCGCCTGGTACGACCCGGTGGGGCACGCCTGGAGCTACGAGGTGCGGCCCCCGGGCGTGGCGATCGACTTCTTCGGGCGGTGCGCGCAGGCGACCGTCGCGTGGGCCGTCGTGCTCGCGGTCGCGCTCGTGGTGGTGCGGCGGCTCCCGGCGCTCGGCGCGCGCGCGGTCGGCCTCGTCGCTGCGTGGGTCCTGACGGCGATCGTGTTCGTGATGCTGTTCTACGCGTGGACGCTGCATTACCGCGTGCCGGTCCCCGCGCCGCTACCCGAGGGCGCGGGGGCCAGCGCCGGTGACCGCGGACGGTGAACGCCAACCGAGGCGCTCAGCGATACGGTGACGCGCGCTGCTGGGGATCGACGAGGCGGTCCAGCAGCCCGAGCGCCTCGGTCACGCGTCCGAGCGACGCGAGGCCCGCGAGTGAGATCGAGGTCTCGCGCGGGTCGCACATCACCCCCGCCGCGCCGGCGACGAGGAGGGTGGGCGCGAGGGCCGCGAGGTCGGGGACCGCGCCGCGCGGCTCGAGCCAGCGTCCGCCGATCGCGATGCTGTCCGGCGTGCGCCGCGGCATCGCCGCCAGCCGCCAGCCCGGCGCCGCCGCGCGCGCGTCGAGCGCGGTGAGCTTCGTGACGAGCGAGTCCTCCGCCGCGGCCCACTCCGCGGCGCTCGCGCCGTGCGTCCGCTGCCAGCGCATCTCGATCACCACGTCGCCGATCGGGCGCAGCAGCGCCAGCGCCGGCGGCCACGCGCGCGTGAGCTTGCCGCCCAGCGCGGCCGCGAGCCGGTCCCAGCTCGCCGTCACCGCGCGCGCGTCAGCCGCGAGGCCGCGGTGCACCTCGGCGTGTCGATGCGTGGCGGCCGGGTCGTCCCGCTCGACGATGCTCTCCGTCTCGACCCGCTCGTGGGCGACGTGCAGCGTCAGCGTGCGCGGTGAGTCCTCGTCGAAGCTGGCGTCGAACGCGGCGCGCGTCGCGGGCCCGACGACCAGCGGCGCGAGCGCCGGCGCATCGCAGTAGACGAAGTAGCGCGCGTCGAACGCCGGATCGCCGACGGCCACGTCGCGCCAGTAGCCGTGCTCCACGCGGTCGCGGGCGATGTAGAGCACCATCGGCTCGGGCCAGGGCGACGGCGAGTGCCCGACCACCACCCACTGTCGTGACCACCAGCGCTTCTGCGCGTGGAACGACGCCCCGGGCACGACGTAGTCGATCGCATCGTCGGGGACGATCCACTTCCACGTGCCGGCCCGCGCGAACAGCGGGACGCGCGGATCAGCCGCCATCGTCGTCCACCGGCTCCGGCACGCTCGGCCACACCAGCTCCCCCGGCGGTTGCGCCTCGCGCAGCGAGTCGGGCGTGAAGCCGCGCCACGAGCGCCCGTGGTTGTCGCTCGTCGCGAGCGTGCGCGTGTCCGCGCGATCGATGCACACCACGCCACGCAGGTGATCGCACTCGTGCTGCAGGATGCGCGCGTACCAGCCCGACGCCTCGATCCGGATCCCGCGCCCGTGCTGGTCGAGCGCCTCGACGCGCACCCGCCGCGCGCGCTTGACGGCCATGACGAAGCTGCTCAGCGACAGGCACCCCTCGAACGCGTCGACGGTGTCCTCGCCGACCACCGTCAGCTGTGGATTCACGAGCACGTGGAACGGCACCGCACCGCGTTCGCGCTCCGCCAGCTGCTCGGGCGTGAGGCCGGCCTGCAGCTGCGGGGGATCCTCCACGACCACGAGCTGCAGCGACTCGCCGATCTGCGGGGCGGCGAGGCCCACGCCGGGCGCGTCGCGCATCGTGTCGCGCATGTGCTCGATCAGGTCCTGGATGCGTGGAGAGGCCAGCTCGTCGAGCCCGAGCGGACGCGCGCGCTGCCGCAGGACCGGGTCGCCGACCTGGCGAATCTTGAGGAACGGAGGCACCCCGCCACGTTAGCAGCTTCGTGTAACCGACCGCCCGTCTCGCTCGTAGACTCAGCATGATGAAGACGAGCATGTACCGGACGTTGGCCCTGCTGACCGTGGTGAGCGCGGCGTGCGCGCAGGCCGCAGATGCGGACGCGCCGAAGTCGATGACCCCTGACAAGGCCGCCAGCTACACCGGCCAGAAGGAGACGGCGATCGTCGCGGGCGGCTGCTTCTGGGGCATGGAGAACGTCATGCGGAAGGCGCCGGGCGTCCTCTCCGTGGAGGTGGGCTACGCCGGCGGCAAGGCCACGAACGTCTCCTACGAGCAGGTCTCCGACGGCGACACGGGCCACGCCGAGTCCGTTCGCATCGTGTTCGATCCGACCAAGATCTCGTACGGGGATCTCCTCGTGCACTGGTACTTCCGCGGCCACGACCCGACCACCGTCAACCGCCAGAACAACGACGTCGGCACGCAGTACCGCTCCGAGATCTTCACGACGAGCGACGCCCAGGCCAAGGAAGCGGCCGAGGCCAAGGCCCGGGTCGAGAAGAGCGGCAAGTGGGGCAAGCCCATCGTGACGAAGATCGAGCCCGCCACGACCTTCGTCGTCGCCGAGGGCTACCACCAGGACTACCTGATCAAGAATCCAGGTGGGTACAACGACCACTTCATCCGGGCCTTCGATTTCTAGCGAAACCAACCGGTTACAGGCCGGTTGCAGGATAGTGAGCGCCCGGGCACATGTGGCCCTGGCGCTCGGTCGTTTCGGCTTTAGGATAAGCCACGATGATCGAAGCCTTCGGGGTGCTGGTGTTGCTCGTGGGCTGCCTCCTCGCCCTCGTCGGCTTCATCTGGTTCGTGATCGCCGCGTTCCAGGAGAGCGTGCTGTGGGGCCTCGGGGTGCTGTTCGTCCCGTTCGTGCACCTGATCTTCCTGGTCCTCGGGTGGGACCGCGCGAAGCGGCCGTTCTTCCTGCAGCTGTTCGGCGTGGCGATGATCGTGTTCGCCGCGATCGTGCTCGGCGCGATCGGTCACGGGCACCGCTAACGTTCGCTGCTACAGCGTCAGCGCGAAGCAGCGCTCGTGCGCCGACGCGCCGAGCTCGGCGAGCCGCGCGTTCACGGCCGGGCCGTCGTCGATCTCCGCCACGCGGACGCCCTGGTAGAGCTTGCGCACGTCGGGCTCCGTCACCGGGTGCGGGGGCGGCGCCATCAGCGTGCCGTCGTACTCGATGGTGACGAGCAGCCCCGGCGAGCCGGGCAAGAGCTTGCGGAGCAGCGCCACGTACCGGGCGCGCTGCGCCGGCATCAACGCGATCAGCGCCGCGCGATCGTAGAACGCCGTGACGCCGGTGACATCGCTCGCCGCGAGCGCGAACACGTCGCCGACGAGGATCGCCACGCCCCCGGCCGCGAGTCGCAGGAACGCGCCCGCCGGGGTCTCGGTCGGTACGAGCCCGTGCTCGGCGAAGAACGCCCGGCCCGCATCCTCGGCCAGCTCGACGCCGATCACCTCGTGGCCGCGCGCGGCGAGCCACGCCAGGTCCTCGGTCTTGCCGCACAACGGGACGAGCACGCAGCCGGGCGGGCCGAGGTGCGCCGCGTGGCGCTCGAGGTACGTGTTCGGCCGGCCCTCGTGGAAGCCGATCCGCCCCTCGCGCCAACGCCCCAGCCAGAACTCGGGCTCCACCGCGGCCAGCGTAGTACGGTTCGCGCATGCCGCGCCACCTGCTGTCCGAGGATGCGATCGATCCGTCGATCCGCGACGCCGTTTCCGCCAGCCACCGTCCTGTCGTCGAGGAGGTCCAGGCGGCGATCACCGCGAACGATGTCGTCGTCGTCGGCATGAAGCAGAACCCGTTCCCGCGGAAGGCCCGGAAGGCGCTCACCGCCGCCGGGATCCCGTTTCACTACCAGGAGTACGGCAGCTACCTCTCGACGTGGCGCCCGCGCACCGCGCTCAAGATGTGGAGCGGCTGGCCGACGTTCCCGATGGTGTTCGTCAAGGGCGTCCTCGTGGGCGGCGCGCAGGAGACGATGGCGCTGATCGAGTCGGGCGAGCTCGCGAAGCGCCTCGGGAAGTAGCCATGGCGGACTCGCTCTACGAGGTGCTCGGCGTCGGCAAGGACGCGACGGCCGATGCGATCCGCGGCGCGTATCGCAAGCTCGCGCGCAAGCACCACCCCGACGTGAACCCCGGCAACACGAAGGCCGAGGACGCGTTCAAGAAGGTCGCATCCGCGTACGAGGTGCTCGGCGACGACGCCAAGCGCAAGGCGTACGACGAGTTCGGCGACGCCTCGACGTCCGCCGGGTTCGACGCCGCCAAGGCGCGGGACTACGCGCGCTACCAGAACACGCAGCAGCGGCGCTCGGCGCGCGGCTTCGACGACGACGCCGGCGCGATCCCGTTCGACTTCTCGGAGATGTTCGGCCGCCAGCGCGGGCCGCGCGCGGGCCACGACCTCCAGGCGACGGTGCAGATGGACCTGCGGACGGCGATCGCGGGCGGCGAGGTCACCTTCGATATCCCGGGCCGCGGGCCGACGCGCGTGCGCATCCCGCCCGGCGCCGACACCGGCTCGACGGTTCGCATCGCCGGCAAGGGCGCGGCGGGGGCGGGCGGCGCCCCGGCGGGGGACCTCGTGATCGAGATCGAGGTCACGCCGCATCCGCGCGTGGAGCGCGAGGGCCTCGACCTGCGGCTACGGCTGCCGGTCACCCTCGACGAGGCCTACAACGGCGGCAGCGTGGAGGTGCCGACCTTCGGCGCCCCGGTCGTGCTGAAGATCCCGCCGCGGTCGCAGCCCGGCGCCGTGCTCCGACTACGCGGCAAGGGCGTCGCGCGCAAGGACCAGCACGGCGATCTGCTCGTGGTGCTCGATGTCCGTCTCCCGGACAAGGCGGACGACGCGCTGGCCGAGGCCATTCGCGCGAGCGCCGGCCTGTACACGAAGCCCGTGCGCGAGGGGGGCACCCTGTGACGTACACGTACGCGCACCTGGTGGAGCTCGTGGACGGTGACGAGGAGCTGATCGTGGAGCTCGTCGCGCACGGGGTCATCACGCGCGGCGCGGGCGACGTGGTGCTCGTCGATGTCGAGCAGGTGCTCGTGGTGCGCACGCTGTGGCGGGAGCTCGAGGTCGACTGGCCCGGCATCGAGATCGCGCTGCGCTTGCGCGACGAGCTGGCGGCCGCGCGCAAGCGGATCGCCGAGCTCGAGCAGCAGTTGCGGCGACCGTGAGGGCGCTGGCGATCGGCGCGCTGGCGCTGGCGGTCGCGTGCAGCCGGCCCCCCGAGCCGCCGCCCGGCGCTGGCTCGGCACCGCCGGCCCCGCTCCCGGCGCCGCAGGCGGGCAGCGGCACCTACGCCGGGCGCCCCATCGCGCAGACGATGAGCTACCTCGGCGCCGACTGGCTCGAGCGCGCCGACCGCGCCGAGCGCGAGCAACCTGACCGCGTGCTCGACGCGCTCGCGATCGCGCCGGGCGCGACGGGCGCCGATGTCGGGGCGGGCACCGGCTACTTCACGCTGCGCCTCGCCGCGCGCGTCGGCCCGGGCGGCAAGGTCTACGCGACGGATCTCCAGCCGGAGATGCTGCGCTTGCTCGAGGCGCGCCTCCCGAGCGCCGGCGTTCACAACGTCATCACCCGCCAGGCGACCGACCACGACGCCGCGCTGCCGGCGGGGTGCTGCGACCTCGTGCTGCTCGTCGACGTCTATCACGAGCTCTCCGACCCGGCCGGCGTCATGGCGAGCATCCGGGCCGCGCTGCGCGACCGCGGGCGGCTCGTGTTGATCGAATACCGCGGCGAGGATCCGGCGGTCGCGATCAAGCCCGAGCACAAGATGACGCTGCCGCAGATCCAGGGGGAGCTCGCCGCGCTCGGGTTTCACTTCGAGTCGGTGCTCGAGTTCCTGCCCGACCAGCGGGTCGTGGTCTTCACCGCGGCGAAGCCCTAGATTCGCGCTCGGCGTCCGGTCGGCTTAGGATTTTCTGATGGCTCGTGTCTCTGTTCTCTTGCTGCTCGCCCTCGCCGCGTGCGGCGCGCCGGCCCCCACGCCGCACGGGCCGGGTCATCCGGCGGCGCCGGGCGGCGCCCCGATCGCCACCGCGCCGTTGCGCGCCCACCTGTGCGAGCGCGCAAAGGCGCTCCAGACCGGGCACTGCTCGCCGTTCGACCAGATGGGCCCGTCGCTCATCAGTGAGTGCACCGTCGCCGACAGCCTCTTCATCTCGAGCACGCAGGCCTGCGTCGACGAGGCGAGCTGCGACGCGGTCCAGGCGTGCATGGTCGAGGTCGCGCGCACCGGCGGCGGCCCGTATATCGGCCCGACGACCGCGTGCACGCTGGCTGCGGGCGCCGATAACATCGTCCCGGCCGGCGTCTCGCCGCGCGAGGCCCTCGCGAGCTACGGGCGCAACGATCGCGCGTTCGCCGACTCGCCGTCGACGAAGGTCCGGCCGATCGAGGTCTGCGGCATGCAGGCGGAGACCGGCTACTTGACGCGCGTGACCTGCGCGGATGGCTCGCATCCGTTCGCGGACCGCGCCGCGGCTGATGGCTCGCGCACCGGCAACGTCGGGGCTGGCGGGCGCTGCGGCCGCACGATCGATCAGTACGACGTGCCGTGCCCCGAGCGGACGTACAGCGTGTTCATCGATGCGTATCGCTGTCCGGCTCGCGCGTCCTGACCGGCGCCGGCAGCGCCCGCGCCATCGGCAGGAGGTTCGTGCGCGCGATCCACGCCCGTCGGTGCCGGCTCGACCCGTAGGACCCGAAGACGACCGCGATCGGCACGACGGCGATCGCCACGAAGGCCGGCGCGCCGATCCCGATCGCCCCGACGACGAGCCCGAGCCCGATGGCGATGCCGCGCCACAGGTTCGCGTCTACCGACGCGGCGTGACGCGTCGCGGCCGCGTACGCGCGGTGGCAGTCCCAGCACAGGTTCGCGCTCCACGGCGGGAGGATGTGGCAGCGCGTGCACGTGATCGCCAGCTTGGTGATCACGCGACGCCCTCGAGCGCGAGGGTCCGCGTACGCCCGGGCAGCGCGATCTCGACCTCGTCGCCGGCGCGCTTGCCGAGGAGCGCGCGGCCCAGGGGCGACGCGGGCGTGACGACGTGGACGTCGCCGGCGAGCACGGTGCCGCCGCCGTGGTTCGCGACGAACAGGCGGCGCGACGCGCCATCCTCGTCCGCGGTCACGAGGGCGCCGAGGCCGATCGCTGCGCCCTCGCCGAACGCCCGCGGGGCGAACACGCCGAGCTCCGTCACGGCCGCCTCGAGCTCGGCGACGCGCTGCGCCTGCCCGCGAGCGAGGTACGACAGCTCGAGCCCACGCGTGTCCTTGCTGTTCTCGGCGCGCGACTCGGGGTTCGTCGCGCCGTCGGCAGCGGCGGTGTGGGCGCGCCGGGCCGCATCGAGGGCGGTCTCCAGCGCGGCGCGCAGCTCGCGGACCAGGGCGGCCTTGGTCACCGGCGGCGGCATGCCTTACGATAGCCCGGGCAACGCGCCGGGCATAATGCCAGTCTCTAGCTACATGCGCTGGGTCGCGGTGGTCGGGTCGGTCGGGCTGCACCTGGCGCTCGTCGGCATGGGCCTCGCCCTGGCCGCCGCGCTACCGGACGACGTCGACGACGACGACGCCCTGCCCGCCCCGGCCGCCGCCCCGATCGCGCGGCTGGAGCCCGAGGCGCCCATCGAGGTCGTGCTGCTGCCGCCCCCAGCCGCGCCGGACCCGGCCGTGGCGGCGATCGTGGCGGCCGCGGTCGCACCGCCGGTGCGGCACGTGACGCGCGCCGTCCTGCCCGCGGGGCGCGCGGAGATCGAGGCCGCCACGGCGACGGCTGTTCCGAGCGGCCCGTCCGAGCCCACCGGCGGCAACGGCGCCGCCAGCGGCCGCGACCTGTTCGACATGCGCGGCCCGAGCCTCGTGCTGCCGGCCGACATGATGGCGAAGCTCGCCGAGGGGGGGCGCGAGCTCCCCGGCCCGGTGCACCGGTCCGGCAAGCTGCACGACGCGCCGAACGGCACCGGCGTCGTCGAGGACCTGGTCACGACCGCGACGGTGGCGCGCGATGGAACCGTGTCGTTCGCCGACAAGCCCGACATCGACTACAAGTTCCATATCCCCGGGCTCCCGACGCCGAGCGGCATCCTCGAGGGGGTCCGCGACGCGGGCCACGCGATCGGCGAGTGGGCTGTCGATCCGTACGAGCAGACGCGCTACGGCAAGACGCAGGATCTCCCTCGGCACCTGCAGGCGACGCCGGGCGGCTGCGACTCGCAGAACACGATGTGCGACGACGTCAACGCGCCCGCGTTCGAGAAGAAGAGCCGCGAGGCGATGCGCGGCCAGGTCGGGTTCGGCGGCACGATGGACATCACGGCCGCGCTGATGAAGAGGTTTCACGTCGGCGATCCGTGGGCCGCGCGGAAGCTCAAGATCCTCCACGACACGTTCGACGAGCGCGTCGCGAAGGGCGAGGCGTTCCACGGCGACCAGCTCGCCCGCAGCGCCGAGATGATGCAAGCGAACCTGAAGGCCCTGTGGGCGACCGCGGCGGACGCGGCCGAGCGACGCGCCGAGCTGTTCGCGCTCTGGGACGAGTGCGCCGAGGGCGAGGGGCCGAGCGCCGAGGCCGGCGGCCGTGCGCGCCTCATGGTCATCGGCTGGATCCGCGGGCACCTGCCAGCGGGCTCGCCGGACGCGTTCTCGGCCGCCGAGATCGCGGCGCTGTCGGCCCGCCGGGCGTCACATGAGGTGTTCGTGCCGTACGAGAGAGCCCCCCCCGCGCTCCCGGATTAATCCAGGTTAATCCGAGCAAGGGCATTGCGCCCCAGGCCCACCATGGCGTACACGCGCGTACATATGCGCCGCCTGACCTCCCTGCTGCCGCTCGCCGCTCTCCTCGCCACCGCCAACTGTGCCGGCAAGCCCGCCGCCGATGACGACTTCACGTCGTTCTCGGGCCTCGATCAGAAGTCCGACTCGTTCTCCTACCGGATGAAGATCGTCGGCTCGCTCGACTACAACGCGGCCGCCGCGGTGGTCCCGTACACGCACGCGCCGCGCTACCGCGCCGTGAAGTTCGGCGGCCGCGCGGGCGATGCGATCGACGTCTGGGTACGCAGCGCCGACGGCGACGCGGTCGCGTGGGTCCTCGACAACAGCTTCCACGTCCTCGGCACCAACGACGACGCGGACGCCGACACCCTCGACGCGCACATCGCGCTCACGCTCCCCGCCTCGAAGAGCGACACGCACTACATCGTCATTCGCGACTACGCGCTCACCGCCGCGACGTTCGACGTGGAGCTCACCGGCCCGGCCGGCTACAGCGTCTGGTGCGCGCACGACGAGGACTGCGTCGCGGTGAGCATCGGCGGCTGCTGCCCCGACGGGACCCTCGTCGCGGTCAACACGTCGGCGGTCGATGACTACGCGACGGCGACGGCGTGCACGATCCCGCAGCACGCGTGCCCCGAGTACATCCACCTCGACACGCGCGTCGCCGAGTGCGATGCGCCGGCCGGTGTGTGCGGCATGGTCGAGATCGCGGACATCGCGTGCGGCGCGCACTCGACGAACTCGCACAGCTGCCCCGATGGCTACACGTGCAACGCCCCCGGCACGGACGCCGCGGGTCACTGCGTCCTCCAGTAGCCGTCGCGGCGCCTGCCCTACATCCGATCGGCGAGCGCGAGGCCCGCGCCGCCGGTGGAGGCGACGAGCGCGTCGTATGCCGCGCGCGCGGCGGGATCGGGCGGGCCGCGGCGGGTCGCGCGGATCAGCGTGTTCTTCGCGGTGTGCTCGGGCGCGATGAACTCGAGCGCGGTCACGGCGTAGCCAGCGGCGCGGAGGAGCTGGACGCGCATCGCGTCGGTCAAGTGCGCGGCGAGCTCGCGGCGCAGGTGCGGCGCGCCCCACACGGGCGCGAAGTCGCCAACGGTGCCCGCGTCGTCGAGCGCGGCCCAGCCGCGCGCGAGCTCGGCCTGGCAGCACGGCGCGACCGCGATCAGCTCGGCCTCCGCGCGCACGCCGAGCGTGATGGCGTCGCAGGTGGCCGTGTCACACGCGTGAAGCGCGAACAGCGCGTGCGGCGGCTCGGGGAGGACGAGGGCCTCGAGCGGCGTGGCCGCGTAGCGCACGATCTCGGACAGGCCGGCGATCGCGGTGCGGCGCTGCGCCTCCGCGATCACGTCCGCGTTGCGGTCGACGCCGAGCACCTCGACGCGATGGCCGCGCGAGCGCGCGTACCACGCGAGCAGGAGCGTCAGGTACGAGCGGCCGCAGCCGGCGTCGACGATCCGGACCACGGGGTGCGCCGCGCACAGCTCGGCGAGCGCCGGCGCGAGCAGCGCGACCATGTGGTTGATCTGGAGAAACTTGCGAACGCGGGTCGGCGGCAGCTTGGCGTCCTCGTCGATGAGGCCGAGCGCGCGCAGGAGATGGGGCGCCGCCGCCGGCAGGATCCGCAACGCCTTCCCGTTCGTCAGCGCCGCCGTGCGCGCGGGCGTCCAGTGCGCGGCTGCCCGCGCCGCGAGCTCGCTCGCCCAGCGCTCGCGCGTGGCGTCGGTGGGCTCGGCCATGGGCGCACTCTAGACCACCGGCGCCGGTCCGTACGTTGGTAGATCCGTTGCCTAGCGCAGAGGCGCAGAGGAAGAGGAGGTCGGAGGAGGCCAGAACGGAATGGATTGTAGCGGGCTCTTAGGAGCGCCAACCAACTCCGCTCCGGGCTCCTCCGACCTCGTCTTCCTCTGCGCCTCCGCGCTCCGCAACGCTCGAGCGCAACGTACCAACCGTCAGCGGCGAGGGACGATCGTGACGGCGTCGGGGGCGGCCGCCGCAACGGGGGCCACGGCGGCCGGGCGCAGGATGCGCGTGGCGCGCTGCTCGCCGGCGGCGACGCGCGCGCGCGGGACCATGGGCATGTCGTCCGCCTGCTCGTCGGGTGCGTCGAAGCCGTGGACGAAGCCGTCGATCCAGCAGACGAGCGGCCCGAGCTCCCGCGCCGCTACCTCGGCGAGCGCGTGTACGAGCTCGGGCCGCTCGGTGCGGATCGAGAACACGGCATCGCCGAAGCAGCGCGCCGGCGACAGCTCGATGACCGCGCGACCGCCGTCGAGCCGCAGCTCGAGCGACCGCCGCCGCTCCACCACGCCGAAGCCGCTCGCGCGCCAGGCCGCGGCCAGCTCGTGGGCCGGCCGGACGCGGCAGTACCGCACCGCCGGCATGACCTCGAAGCGCGGAATTCGGCCGCGGCGGGCCCGGGCCGCGAGCGCCCACGCAAGTCCCACGCACGCCACCACTCCCGCGACGACCGCTCCGATGATGACGACCATGGGGCGGGCTATCGGCCCACCCGCTCCGCCGGTTGCTAACGAACTACGAGCAGCCGCTCGTCGAGCCGCAGTTCGGGCACTTGTGGCACGCGCCGTTGCGCACCATCAGCGTCCCGCACTCGTGGCACGGCGGCGCGTCCGTCTCTTGCACCCACGCGCGATCCTTCTGGATGTGCGCCTGGCTCATGTCGAGCACCGGCACGGCCGGCGTGCCGCCCTTGATCTCGACCGAGATGAAGTCCTTGCTGAGCAACGGGATCTTCGGGAGGTCGAGCTGCGTCGCGCGCGCCGCCGGGTGGCGATCCACGATGGAGGCGCCCTCGGACGGGAACCGCAGCGCGAGCCAGCGGAACAGGTAGTCCATGATCGAGGTGGCGATCGGGATCTCCTGGTTGCCCGTGAAGCCCGACGGCTCGAACCGCGTGCCCTTGAACTTGTCGATGAGCACCGTCAGCGGGACGCCGTGCTGTAGCGCGAGCGAGATGGACGTCGCGAAGCTGTCCATGAGGCCCGCGATCACCGAGCCCTCCTTCGCCATGCGAACGAAGATCTCGCCCGGCGAGCCGTCCTCGTACATGCCGGTCGTGAGGTAGCCCTCGTGGCCACCGATCGAGAACTTGTGCGTGAACGAGGCGCGCTCGTCCGGCAGCTTGTAGCGGTTCGCCATTGGCGGACCGGCCGGGCGCGACTTGCGGATGCGCAGCGCCTCGATCAGGCGGCGCTCCTCGGGGGCGAGCAGGCCGAGCACGTCGATCGCCTCGGCGGCGAGCGGTTGCGCCCCGCCGCCCCCCGTGCCCGTCGACGTCGCCTGCTTGAGGGTCGTCGAGAGCGGCTGGGTGCGCTTGCAGCCATCGCGGTAGACCGCGATCGCCTTGAGGCCCATCTTCCACGCCTGGATGTAGGCGTCCTCGATGTCCTCGACCGAGCACTCGTTCGGCAGGTTGACGGTCTTGCTGATCGCGCCGGACAGGAACGGCTGGACCGCGCCCATCATGCGGAGGTGACCCATGTAGTGGATCGAGCGCGTGCCCGTCGAGCTGCGGAACGCGCAGTCGAACACGGCGAGGTGCTCGTCCTTGAGGTGCGGCGCGCCCTCGATCGTGTCGTTCGCGTCGATGTGACCGACGATCGCCTCGACCTCTTTCTCGTCGTAGCCGAGCTTCGCGAGCGCGGCCGGGACCGACTGGTTGACGATCTTGAGGAGACCGCCGCCAACGAGGCGCTTGTACTTCACGATCGCGATGTCGGGCTCGACGCCGGTCGTGTCGCAATCCATGAGGAACGCGATCGTGCCGGTCGGCGCCAGCACGGTCGTCTGGCCGTTGCGGAAGCCGTACTTCTGGCCGAGCTCGATGGCGCTGTCCCACGCCTCGCGGGCGGCTTGCATCACCTCGTAGCCGGCGAGCGCGCTGTCGATGCGCTCGACCGCGGCGCGGTGCTTGCGCATGACCTTGAGGAACGGGGTCTCGTTGTCGGCGTAGCCGGCGAAGGGCCCGGTCGCGTCGGCCGCGATGCGCGCGGACGTCTTGTAGGCCTCGCCGCACATGAGCGCGGTGATCGCGGCGGAGTACGCGCGGCCGGGCTCGGAGTCGTAGGGCAGCGAGCGCGACATCAGGAGCGCGCCGAGGTTCGCGTAGCCGAGGCCGAGCGGCCGGAACAGGAAGCTGTTGTGCCCGATGCGATCCGTCGGATAGCTGGAGTTATCGACGATGATCTCCTGCGCCATGATCGTCGTCTGCACCGCGCGCTTGAACGCCTCGACGTCGAGGTCACCGGCGCCGTGCACGTCCGGCTTCTGGAAGCGGCGGAGGTTCAGCGACGCGAGGTTGCACGCCGAGTCGTCGAGGAACATGTACTCGGAGCACGGGTTGCTCGCGTTGATGCGCGCCGTGTTGACGCACGGGTGCCACTCGTTGATCGTCGTGTCGTACTGGATGCCGGGATCGCCACAGATCCACGCCGCGTCCGCCATCTTGCGCATCACCTGACGCGCCGGCATCGACTCGACCTTGCTGCCGTCGATGACCGACTTCGTCGACCACTCGCCGTCGCGCAGGACCGCGTTCATGAACTCGTCGGTCACGCGGACCGAGTGGTTCGCGTTCTGGTAGTTGACGGAGTCATACGCGCCGCCGACGACGTTGAAGCCGCCGTCGTAGCCGGCGTCGATGAGCGCCCACGCCTTCTTCTCCTCGATCGCCTTGCAATCGATGAAGTCGATGACATCCGGGTGGTCGACGTTCAGGATGACCATCTTGGCCGCGCGGCGCGTCTTGCCGCCGCTCTTGATGGCGCCGGCGAACGCGTCGAAGCCGCGCATGAACGAGACGGGGCCCGAGGCCGTGCCGCCGCCGTTGAGGTGCTCGCGCGAGCTGCGGAGCGTCGAGAGGTTCGAGCCGGTGCCCGAGCCGTACTTGAAGAGCATGCCCTCGGTCTTCGCGAGCCCGAGGATCGAGCCCATCGAGTCATCGACCGAGTTGATGAAGCAGGCAGAGCACTGCGGGTGCTCCTCGACGCCGACGTTGAACCAGACGGGCGAGTTGAACGCCATTTTCTGGTGGAGGAGCAGG
>JANXOM010000287.1 GCA_025353585.1 Deltaproteobacteria bacterium | reverse complement strand
CCTGGCGGCTAACGATCTCGCTCGGGCTCCAGCGTTTGATGGCCATCGTGCGCAGATCCGATCACGATCGGATCCCGCTGTCGATCCGGACCCGCTAACCGATCGATTTCACTGAGACTCGAAACCGATCGGCGCTCTAGGCTTCGCGCATGCTCGCCCGCCCTACCCGCCTCGTCGCTGGTGGCTCCGCCGCGCTCCTCGTATCTGCGCTCGGGGTCTCGGCGCTCGTGCGCGCCGACGCGCCGACGCCGACGCCGACGCCGACGCCGACGCCGACTGGATCCGCCGCCATCCCCCAGCCGCCGCATCTGCAAGCGTTCGAGCCGGCGCTGATCGACCGCAAGGCCGACCCGTGCGTCGACTTCTACAAGTACGCGTGCGGCAACTTCGACGCGCCGTACCCGATCCCGGCCGATCGCTCCGGCTATGGCATGAGCTCGATCCTCGCCGACAACGTGACCTACACGCTCCACGCGATCCTCGAGAAGGCCGCGGCCGGCGGCGCGGGCCGCTCGCCCGCCGAGCAGAAAGATCGGCGACTACTACGCGACGTGCATGAACACCGCGACCATCGACAAGCTCGGCCTTGCGCCGGTCCAGGCCGAGCTCGCGCGCATCGATGCCCTCGCCTCCAAGGCCGACGTCCCCGGCCTGCTCGCCCACTACCAGCGCCTCGGCATCAAAGCGCTGTTCAGCTTTGGCGAGCAGCAAGACTTCAAGAACGCACGCAAGCAGATCGGGGTCATCGACGCGGCGGGGCTGGGACTACCCGAGCGCGACTACTACCTGCGCACCGGCGCGGGCGACGTGACGATCCGAGCCCAGTACCTCGCGCACGTCACCGCCGTGCTTCACCAACTCGGAAGCACGCCCGCCCAGGCCGCGACTGGCGCGCAAAAGATCCTCGACTTCGAGACGGCCCTCGCGACCGCCACGCTCGACATCACCGCGCAGCGCGATCCGAAGAACATCTATCACCTGACGCCCGTGGCGGACCTCGCGAAGCTGACTCCCGGGTTTGCGTGGCCGACGTTCTTCGCGGCCGTGGGCGGGCCCGCGATGACCGAGGTCAACGTCGCGCAGCCGGCGTTCTTCACCGCGCTCGACCAGCTGCTCGCGGCCACGGATCTGGCCACGCTGAAGCTCTACTTCCGCTACTGGGTCGTGCTCTCCACACCCGGCACGGCCCTGCCCGCGGCGCTCGACGCCGAGTCGTTCAACTTCTACTCGCACCAGCTCCGCGGGACACCGCAGCAGCAGCCGCGCTGGAAGCGGTGCTCGGCCGCCGTCGACAACGCGCTCGGCGAGGCGCTCGGCCAGCTCTACGTCGCGCAGAGCTTCCCGCCCGCGAGCAAGGCCGCGACGCAGCAGATGGTCCGCGACATCGAGGCCGCGATGGAGTAGGACATCACGCAAATTACGTGGATGAGCGCGGCGACGAAGGTGCACGCGAAGGACAAGCTGCTCGCCGTCGCGAACAAGATCGGCTATCCCGACAAGTGGCGTGACTACACGAAGCTGTCCGTCGTCGCCGGAGATGCGTTCGGCAACGCGCAGCGCGCGGCGGACTTCGAGACGGCGCGCCAGCTCGCGAAGATCAGTCAGCCCGTCGACCACGGCGAGTTCCGCATGACCCCGCCGACCATCGACGCCTACTACGCGTGGAGCATGAACGACATCACCTTCCCGGCGGGCATCCTCCAGGCGCCGTTCTACGATCCCGCCGCGAGCGACGCGACGAACTAAGGTCACATCGGCGGCATCGTCGGGCACGAGCTCACGCACGGCTTCGACGACGAGGGCCGCCAGTTCGATGCCGCCGGCAACCTCGCCGACTGGTGGACGCCAGAAGACGGCAAGCAGTTCGGGAGCAAGGCGGACTGCGAGGTGAAGGAGTACGGCGCGTTCTCCGTCGCCGGTGGCGTGAAGGTCAACGGCAAGCTGACCCTTGGCGAAAACACCGCGGACAACGGCGGCCTGCGCCTCGCGTACGCCGCGCTTCTGGTCGACGCGAAGCGCAAGAACATCGACCTCGCGAAGAAGACCGACGGCTTCACGCCCGTGCAGCTGTTCTTCATCGCGCACGCGCAGAACTGGTGCGGCACGCTCCGGCCCGAGGCGGAGCGGCTCCAGGTCCAGACCGATCCGCACTCGCCGCGCGTGTTCCGCGTCAACGGCGTCCTGCAGAACATGCCCGAGCTCGGCCAGGCCTTCCGGTGCACCGTCGGCCAGCCCATGATGCCCGCGAACGCCTGCCGCGTCTGGTAGCGCCGCGCTACATCCCGAAGCGGCCGAGCACCCCGACGGACGCGGAGAACGCCGCGGTGTGCGTGACGTCGGTGAACGCGAACGCGCCGTAGACGTCGAGGCGGTGGGTCGCGAGGCGGACGCGCACGCCGACGTCGAGGTACTGGTCGCTCGGGAGCTTCTTCGAGTGGTCCACGTCGGAGTCGACGCGCGCCGCGAGCGCCGCCGACAGCCGCGCGGTGACCTGGACCTCGCCGGCCACGTTCACGGCGATGGCGGCGATGTGTCCAGCCGCCGTCACCTGGGTCGGCAACGTGATCTTCAGCTCCGCGATGTTTGCCCCGAAGCCCATGAAGAACGCGACGCGATGCGGCGCGACGACCTTCTTGTAGACGTACGAGAGGCTCTGTTTGTAGTCGTAGCCGCCGCCGGGCCCGACGGCGAGGTCCTCCGCCGAGAGCTCGACGTAGCCCCCGGGCACCTCGCGCGACTGCACGGCGATGCTTGCCCCGGCCGCGTCGCGCGTGCCGTACGCGCCGAGCTGCACCCGCCCGAACGCGTGCGCGAGCGCGAGGCCGGGTGTGGCGGTGGTGTGCGCCGTCACCGCCGAGGCGTCGGCCAGATCGAGCGCGCCGGCCGGGGAGTGCGCGAGGCGGCCGGCCACGTCGACGGTCGTCATCCCGGTGAACAGCAGCACCGGCCGGTCGACGCTGACGGTCGGATACTCCGGCGGCGAGTCTTCTCCCGGCCCGGCCGCCGGCCCGGGCACCTGCGCGCTCGCTGCGTGCGTACCCGCGCCGAGCACCGCGCACACCAGGCCCGCCCGCAGCTTCATGGCGGCGACGCTACCGCAGGCCGCCGCCGAGCGCCCGGTACAACGTCACCCGGTTCCCCAGCGCCGCGAGCTGCGTGGTGACGAGCGAGTTCTTGGCGGTGTACAGCGCGCGCTCCGACACGAGCGTCGTCAGGAACGGCTCCACGCCGCCCTGGTAGCGCGCCTTCGCGAGGTCGTAGCCCTTCTGCGCCGCGTCCACGAGCGCCCGCTGCGCCTCGAGCTGGTCGGCGATCGTCGCGCGCGTGGCGAGCGCGTCGGCGACGTCTCGAAACGCGTTCTGCACGGCGAGCTCGTAGCCCGCGACGAACACCTGCTTCTGCGTCTCGGTGTAGGCGAGGTTCGCGCGGTTGGCGCCGCCGCGAAACAGCGGCAGCGCGAGGTTCGGTGCGAGCGAGAACACGAACGCGGGGCCCGTGAACAGCGCGGCGAGGCCGGTGCTCGCGAGGCCGCCGTTCGCGGTGAGGGACAGCGACGGAAAGAACTGCGCGCGCGCCGCGCCGATGTTCGCGTTCGCCGCCATCAAGTCCTGCTCGGCGGCGACGACGTCGGGGCGCTCGAGCAGCACGTCGGACGAGAGGCCCACCGGGACATCGGCGAACCAGTCGAGCCGATCCGGGAGCTGCTCGGGCAGCAGCGCATCGGCGACGCGGCTGCCCGCGAGGAGATCGAGCGCGTCGCGGTCCTGCTCGATGGTCGAGGTCAACAGCGCGACGTCCGCGCGCGCCTGATGGAACACGGTCGCCGCCTGCCAGAAGTCACCGCGGTTCGACGTGCCGCCGGTGACGAGCGCCTCGGTCAACTCCATCGTCTTCTTCGAGCTCGCCATGGTTTCGGTCGCGATCGCGAGCCGGCTGCGATCCGCGCCGAGCGTGACCCACGCCGAAGCGACCTCGCCGATGAGGCTGATGCGCGTGGCCTTCGCCGTCTCCACCGTCGAGAAGTACGCGTGCAGCTTCGCATCCGACAGGCTGCGCAGCCGTCCGAACAGATCGATCTCCCAGGTGGCGAGGCCGGCCTGCGCCGCGTACACCGTCGAGGTGAACGTGTTGTTGCCGGCGGTGCCGAGGAGCGAGCGCGTGCTCGTGATCGCGGCGACGGCGTCGATCGACGGCAGCTGCGCCGCGCGCTGGATCCGATAGAGCGAGCGCGCCGACTCGATGTTGAGCGCCGACCGGCGCAGGTCGCGGCTCTGCGCGAGCGCCTGCGCGATCACCTGCTGCAGCTTCGCGTCGTGCACGAACGCCTGCCACGGCACGGCCGACGCGCGCTCGGCCCCGGAGCCGCTGCCGCCGCCGAGCTGCGCCGGCACGGCCGCCGCCGGCCGCTCGTACGCGGGCGCCATCGACTTGCAGGCCGCCACGGCACACATCGCCAGCGCCAGCGCGGATCGCATCACGCGGCCCCCGGCGTCGCGCGCTTGCCGCGCACGAGCTTGCGGACGACGACGAAGAACACCGGGACGAGGAAGATCGCGAGGACGGTGCCCGTCAGCGTGCCGCCGACGATGCCGCTGCCGATCGCGACGCGGCTGTTCGCGCCGGCGCCTGTCAAGACCGCGAGCGGCGCTACACCTGCCATGAACGCGAGCGAGGTCATGACGATCGGCCGCAAGCGCAGCCGCGCGCCGGTCACGGCCGCATCCACGAGGGACGCGCCGTGGTGATACGCGTCCTCCGCGAACTCGACGATCAAGATCGCGTTCTTCGAGGACAGGCCGATCGTCGTCAGCAGCGCGACGCGGAAGTACACGTCGTTCTCGAGCCCGCGGAGCGTCGCCGCGAGCACGGCGCCCACGATGCCGAGCGGGATCACCATCAGCACCGAGAACGGCACCGACCAGCTCTCGTAGAGCGCGGCCAGGCACAGGAAGATGACGAGGATCGAGATCGCGTACAGCTTCAGCGTTTGCCCGCTCGCCAGCCGCTCCTCGTAGGACAGGCCGCTCCACGCGTACGTCGTGCCGGGCACCGTCTTCGCGGTGTTCTCCACCTCGTCCATCGCCGTGCCGGAGCTCGTGCCCGGCGCGCCCTGGCCCTGGATGTCGTACGACGCGAGGCCGTTGTAGCGGGAGAGCGACTCGGCGCCCGAGGTCCAGTGCGTCTTCGCGAACGCCGAGAACGACGTCATGAGCCCGGTGTTGCCGCGCACGTACCAGGTCGCGAGGTCCTCGGGCTTGCTGCGCGAGGCGGCATCGCCCTGGACGAACACGCGCTTGACGCGGCCGCGGTCGATGAAGTCATTGACGTACACGCCGCCCCACGCCGCCGACAGCGTGTTCGCGATGTCGGTGGGCGCGATGCCCTGGGCGCCCGCGGCGGCCTGGTCGATATCGACCGACAGCTGCGAGGTCTCCGGCAGGTCGCCGCGGCGCACGGCGACGAGCGCCTTGTTCTGGTTCGCCGAGCCGAGGAACTGGTCGCGCGCGGCCGCGAGCTGCGCGCGCGTCGTGCCCGGGGTGGCCTGCAGCTCGAAGTCGAAGCCCTCGGACTGGCCGAGACCCGAGATGGCGGGGGGCGTGAGGGCGAAGATCTGCGCGTCGCGCACCGCCTGCAGCATGCCGGTCGCGCGGTTCATGATCGCGGCCGACTCGTTCTCCTTGCCGGCTCGCTGCGCCCAGTCCTTCAGCTCGATGAACGACATGCCGGTGTTCTGCCCCACGCCGATGAAGCTGAAGCCCGCGACCACGAACATCTGATCGACGTTGGCCTTCTCGTCCTCGAGGAAGTGCTTCTCGACCGTCTTGCCGACGGCCTGCGTCCGCGCGAGGGACGCGCCCGAGGGCAGCGTCCAGATCGCCATGCCGATGCCCTGATCCTCGGGCGGCAGGAAGCCCGTTGGCAGGCGGACCAGGAGGACCGCGAGCACGCCGACGATGGCCGCGTACGGCACGAGCCACTTCGCCGGGCCACGCAGCATCCACGCGACCACGCCCTGATAGCCGTGCGTCGTGCGGTCGAAGCCGCGGTTGAAGAGCCCGAACAGACCGCGCCGCGGCGCGGTGTGCTTCGCCGTCCCGCGCAGGAGCGAGGCGCACATGGCCGGCGTCACCGTCAGCGCGACGAACACCGACAGCAGCATCGACGCGACGATGGTGATCGAGAACTGGCGATAGATGACGCCGGTCGAGCCCGTGAAGAAGGCCATCGGCAGGAACACGGCGGACAGCACGGTCGCGACGCCGATCAGCGCGCCCGTGATCTCCTTCATCGAGCGGATGGTCGCGTCGAGCGGTGACATCTGCTCGTCGCGCATGAGGCGCTCGACGTTCTCCACGACGACGATCGCGTCGTCGACGAGGAGACCGATCGACAGCACCATGCCGAACATCGTCAGCGTGTTGATCGAGTAGTTCAGGAGGCGCAGCACGCCGAACGTGCCGAGGAGCACGACCGGCACCGCGATGACGGGGACGAGCGTCGCGCGCCAGCTCTGCAGGAACACGTACATCACGACGATGACGAGCAGGATCGCCTCGACGAGCGTCTTGACGACCTCCTCGATCGAGATGCGAATGAACTTCGTGCTGTCGAACGGGAACGCGACCTTCCAGCCGGCCGGCATCGCGCGCTCGAGACCGTGGACCGCCTCCTTGACGTGATCGGCGACGGACAGCGCGTTGGCGTTCGGCGCGAGCTGGACCGCGATGCCGGACGCCGGGTGTCCGTTGAAGCGCGTGGTGACGTCGTACGACTCGCTGCCGAGCTCCACGCGCGCGACCTGCGAGAGCCGCACCGCCGCGCCCGCCGCGTCGTACTTGACGATGATGTCCTTGAACTGCTGCGCCGTGTGCAGCTTGCTCTGCGCGGTGACGGTGGCGTTCAGCTGCTGGCCGGTGGGCGACGGCTGCTGGCCGATCTTGCCCGCGGAGACCTGCACGTTCTGCGCGGCGATCGCGGCCTCGATATCCGAGGGCATCAGCCTGAACGCGAGCAGCTTCGCGGGATCGAGCCACACGCGCATCGCGTAGCTCGCGCCGAACACCTGGATGCTGCCGACGCCGTCGATGCGCGCGACGGGATCCTGCACGGTGCTCGCGAGGAAGTCCGAGACGTCGCCCTCGGTGGCCTTGTCGGTCTCGTCGTAGATCGCGACGATCGTGAGGAAGTTCGGCTGCGCCTTCGTGACGACGATGCCCTGCTGCTGCACCGACGGTGGGAGCCGTGGCACGGCCTGCTGGACCTTGTTCTGGACCTGGACCTGCGCCGTATCCGGGTTCGTGCCCTGGCGGAACGTGACGGAGATGCTCGCCTGGCCCGACGAGCTGGAGCTGCTGGAGAAGTAGAGGAGGCCGTCGATGCCCGTGAGCTGCTGCTCGAGCACCTGCGTGACGCTGTTCTCGACGGTCTCGGCGTTGGCGCCCGTGTAGTTTGCCGAGATGTCGACGCTCGGCGGCGCGACATCGGGATACGCGGAGACGGGCAGGCCCAGGATCGAGGCGATGCCGGCGAGCATGATGGCGATCGAGATCACCCACGCGAAGACGGGGCGACTCGCGAAGAAGCGCGCGAGCACGGGCTTACTGCCCCGCCGAGCCGCTGCCGCTACCGCTGCTTCCGCTGCCGCCGGCGGCGACCTCGGTCGCGTGCACCGGCATGCCGGGCTCGATCTTGTTGAGCCCCTCGACGATCAGCCGGTCCCCGGCGGCGAGGCCGCTCGTGACGAGCCATCGGCTGCCGACCGTGCGGTCCGCGGCCAGCTGGCGCAGCTCGACCTGGTCACCGGCGCCGACGACCATGGCCGTCGGGTTGCCCTTCGCGTCGCGCCCGACGCCCTGCTGCGGCGCGAGGATCGCCTTCGTGGCGACGGCCTGGTCGAGCACGGCGCGCACGTACATGCCCGGCAAGAGCGTGTCGTTCGCGTTCGGGAACTGCGCGCGCAAGGTCACGGTGCCCGTCGCCTCGTCGACCGCGACCTCGGCAAACTCGAGCGTGCCCTCCTCCGCGTACGTCGAGCCGTCGCCGAGGAGCAGCTTCACCTTCGTGGTGCCGGCCTTCAGCGTGCCCGCGCCGAGCGCCGCGCGCAGCCGCAGCCGCTCCTCGCTCGACTCGGTGAGGTCGACGCAGATCGGATCGAGCGCGCGGATCGTCGCGAGCGGCTCGGCCTGGTTCGCCGTCACGAGCGCCCCGGCCGTGACCGTCGACTTGCCGATGCGGCCCGTGATCGGCGCCTTGATCGCCGTGTAGTCGAGGTTGATGCGCGCGGACTCGAGCGCGGCCTGCTTCTGCGCGACGCCCGCCACCGCGAGCTCCTGGGCCGCCCGCGCGTCGTCCGCTTCCTGCTTGGAGACGCCCTCGATCTTGCTGAGCGCGGCGTACCGATCGTTCTTGAGCTTCGCGGCCTCGAGCGTCGCCTTCGCGCTCGCGAGGTCCGCGGTCGCGCCGGCGTACGTCGCCCGGTACATCGCCGGATCGATCTCGTAGAGCACCTGCCCCGCCTTGACCTTTGCGCCCTCGGTGAACGTGCGCGCCTTCACGATGCCGCTGATCTGCGGTCGCAGCTCCGACGCGAGCGACGCCGTCGTTCGGCCGGCGAGCTCCGTCTGCAGCGTGACGTCCTCGGTCTGCAGCGTGACGATCCCGACCTCGCCCGGTGGCATCGGGCCGCCCCCGCCGGGCGGACCGGCCGCGGGCGACGCAGTGCAGCCGCTCGCGGCGAGATAGAGGAGGACGAAGCGGGCGTGTTGTCGCATGGCGCAGCTCGTCTCGGATCTAGCACTCCCTCTCCGCTCACGGACGCCGGCGAGCGCAACTTCACCGTCGTGACCCACCGCGAGGCCTGTCCCTGTGCGCGCGCGTCCCACTGTCGGTGACGCGACAGCGCACCGTCGGACCGCGATCCGGCGCGGGGGCGGCGCTCAGGTCTCCGCGAGCTCGCGCACGATCGCGGCGAGGGTCTCCTGCGCGCGCGTCAGCTCGTCGGCGCGCAGCGTGACGCCGCCGACGACCGCGTGGCCACCGCCGCCGTAGCGCGCGCACAGCTCGCCGATATCGTGGCGCCGCGGGACGGCGGACCACGGGTTGAGCCCGACGCTGAGCTTGATCGTCGTGGCCGTACGCGTCGCCGAGATGGCGTACGCGCAGCGGGGGAACTCGAGGTACCCGAGGAAGCCCGGCGAGCGCGCGCCGACATCGCCCAGCCGATCGAACACGATGACATCGCCGTGCCACACCCCGATGCGCCGCACGACGTCCAGCTCCTGGGCGCGCTCGGTCTCGACGGCGGCCAGCTGCACTGCCACGTCCGGCCGGGCCGCGACCTCGGCGAGCGAGCTGCGCGACAGCCACTCCACGTAGCGCGCCGTATCGACGGGCGTGCGGCCGTGGGCCAGCCACGCGGCGAGGCGCTGGGCCGGGAGAACGAGCGCGACCGCGTCTTCGGCCGAGGCAAACTTCGCGGCGTCGATCTTGTCGGCCCACACCACGGCGTCGGCGAGGTGCGGCGGCGGCGTCCAGCCGTACGCCGCGGTCAGGGTGCGCGCGATCAGGCCCGCGCACGACGGCGCCGTCGGATCGAAGACCCACGTCGACAGGTGCCGCGCGAGGAACACGTCGCGCAGCGCCGGGGGCTGGAACGCCGTCGGGTGGTGATCGAACCACCACGTCATGCGCGGGTCCGCGCAGAACCGGAAGTCGACGCACGCGTGGTCATCGGCGTCGAGCGCGATCCCGGCGAAGGGATCGCCGTCGGTGTGGACCATCCCGATCGGCAGCACCCTCGTACCCGGCGCGATCGCGTCGCGATAGAACGCCGAGAACAACGCCGCCGACGTGGTGCCGTCGAAGCAGGCGTCGTGGAAGAACACTTTGAGGACGCGCGACAGGTCGTGATGATACCCGGGATCCGCGCGCGCGCGCCCGCACGGCACGGTGTCGGCTCAGGTGCTACATTCCCCGCATGTCGGAGTCCGTCTACGAATGGCTGCTCGTCGGTCACCTCATCGGAGTCATCCTCTGGATCGCCGCCATGACGGCGACGTACTGGCTCCTGCGTGTCCACGCCACCGCGCCGAAGGACGTCCTCGACAAGCTGACGCTCATGGAGCGCTCCCTCGCGATGGTCATGGATCTGAGCGCGACCCTCGCGATCGGGTGTGGCCTTGGCATGGCGTTCTCGGCGGGCGGCCCGCGCGGTACGCACCCGACGACGAGCCTCTTCGGCGCGCCCCACGCGGCGTGGTTTCACATCAAGCTCACGGCGGTCGTCCTCGGCATCCTCCCGGTGCACGGCGTCGTGCGCGGTCGCCTCGCGAAGTTCTCGCGCGGGCAGATCAGCGGCATGCCGTCGTGGCCCTGGAGCCTCCTGCTCGGCGCGATCGTCGTGATCATCGTGATGGTGGTCCGCGGCCCTACGATGTTCGCGCCGACTCCGTGACGTGAGCGCGCCCGCGCGCACGATCCTGCACGTCGATCTCGACGCGTTCTATGCTGCGGTCGAGCAGCGCGATGATCCGGCGCTGCGCGGTCGGCCCGTGCTCGTCGGCGGCTCGGCCCGCCGCGGCGTGGTCGCGTCCTGCAGCTACGAGGCGCGCGTGTTCGGCATTCACTCCGCGATGCCGATGGCTGAGGCGCTGCGGCGCTGCCGCCATGCGGTCGTGGTCAAGCACCGCATGGAGCGGTACGTGGACGCGTCGCGGGGCTTCTTCGCGATCCTCGGAGACTACTCGCCCGAGGTCGAGGGCCTCTCGCTCGACGAGGCGTTCCTCGATCTAACCGGCAGCGAGCGGTTGCTCGGGCCGCCGCGCGGGGTGGCGGAGGTGATCAAGGCGCGGGTGCGCCAGGAGCTCGCGCTGGTGGCGTCGGTCGGCGTGGCCCCGATCAAGCTCGCGGCGAAGATCGCGTCGGACATCGACAAGCCCGATGGCCTGCGCATCGTGACGCCCGAGGACCTCCTGCCGTTCCTGCACGGGCTGCCCGTGGGGCGGCTGTGGGGCGTGGGCGAGGCGACGCGCGGGGTGCTCGCGACGATGGGGCTGTCCACGATCGGAGACGTGGCGCGCTATCCAGAGCGCGCGCTCGTGGGCCGGCTCGGTCCGGTGACCGGACGTCACCTCGCGGCGCTGGCGCGCGGGGAGGATGCGCGCGGCGTCGAGCCCGAGCGCGAGGCGGTCACGATCGGGCACCGGGAGACGTTCGAGGACGACATCGATGACCCGGGCGAGCTGACGGTGACGTTGCTCGGCCAGGCCGACCGCGTGGCCAGCCGGCTGCGCGACGCCGAGCTGCGCGCGCGCGCCGTGATCTTGACGATCAAGTACGACGACTTCCGCGAGATCACGCGCCGCACCACGCTCGACGCGCCGACGAGCGACGGCGCCGTGCTCGCCCGCGTGGCGATCGAGCTGCTCGGCAAGGTGCCGATCGAGCCGCGCGAGGGCGGCCGCGTGCGGCTGTGCGGGCTCACGGCGACCGGGCTCGAGCCGCGCCAGGCGCCGCGCCAGCTGCAGTTCGACGAGGCCGCGCGCGCGAAGGGCGAGCGGCTGGGCGACACGCTCGACCGGGTGGCGGCGAAGTTCGGGCGCGGGTTGATCAAGCGCGCCGTGCACTTGCCCGACGAAGACGGTGATTGAGAGCCCGCAGCGCGCCGGCAGCGAGCCGCCGGCGTCGACCTCGAGTCGTCGACGGAGCCGCCGAAGTCCCCGGTCGCAAGCCCGCGTAACATCACGCACCCCGCTCGTGCCACCCGCGCCCCGGCTGTTATTGGGGTTCCCACGGGTCGGTCCTGGCGTGTCATACGGGGCAGAGGCTTTCATGACACTCCGGACTCCCAGCCTGGTCGCGTTCGCGCTCGCGACCGCCGTGGTCGCCGTCGCCGCCGGCCCGGCCCGCGCCGACACGCCGCAGCAGCCCGTCGCGACGTACGCGATCGTGGTGGGCTCGAACCTCGGCGGACCCGGTCAGGTGGAGCTGCACTACGCCGAAGATGACGCTCGCCGCGTGGGAACCGTGCTCACCGAGCTCGGCGGGTACGCACCGGACCAGATCGACGTCATCGTCCACCCGACGCCGACCGCCCTCCGCGCCCGCCTCGACGAGCTCCAGCGCCGCATCGCCGGTGACCTCGCCGCCGGCCGCCAGAGCCGCGTCTTCTTTTATTACTCGGGCCACGCGCGCGCGACCGCGATCGATCTCGGCGACGCCGAGCTCCCGCTGACCGAGCTCCGCCAGCGGTTGTTCCAGACGTCGGCCACGCTCACCGTCGTCGTGCTCGACGCCTGCCAGAGCGGCGCGTTCTCCCGCGTCAAGGGCGCGCAGCCGGCCGCCGACTTCTCCTTCAACTCGCGCCAGCACCTCGACGCGTCGGGCGTGGCCGTCCTCGCGTCGTCGAGCGGCAGCGAGCTCTCGCAGGAGAGCGAGGTCCTGAAGTCGTCGTACTTCACGCACCACTTCCTCGTCGGACTGCGCGGCGCGGGCGACGCCAACGGCGATGGCCAGGTCACGATCGACGAGGCGTACCAGTACGCGTATCACCAGACGTTGATCGCGACGGCCGAGACGGCGGTCGGCGGGCAGCACGTGACGTTCGAGGCCGACATGAAGGGCCACGGCGACGTGGCGCTCTCGTACCCGCGCGCCGCGACGAAGACGATCGAGCTCCCCGCCGCGCTGGAGGGGCAGTCGCTGGTCGAGGACAAGCGCAGCAAGACCGTCGTCGCCGAGACGTACAAGGCGAAGGGCACCGCGGTGCGCATCGCTGTTGCGCCGGGCGACTACCAGGTGATCGTGCGCCACGGCCAGACGCTGTCGCGCTGCGAGGTCACGGCCGGCGGCGTGGTCGAGCTCGACCGCTGCGCGACCGAGGAGGTCCGCGAGACGGCGACGAAGGGCCCCGGCGGGCCGCGGTTTGTCCACCCGCTGCGCGTTGAGGCCACCGGGTTCCTCGGTGGCGAGCGCGACGACGCGTACACGCAGAACCTCACGACGTTCGGCTACGGCGGCGGCGGCACGAGCTCGGGGCTCCAGCTCGCGGCGCTGCAGCGGATCGATCCGCGCGTGTGGGTCGGCGCCCAGCTCGGCTGGACGACCATGCCCGGGTGGACCCACGAGACCGACGTCGGCGGCGAGCAGAAGCTCGCCTGGGGCGTGACCACGGTGTCGGGCGTCGCGCGCGGCGAGCAGAAGCTCTCGCCGACCGGGCGCACCGCGATCTACGCGCAGCTGGCGGGCGGCCTCGGTGTCGGGCGCGCGCACTTCACGGGCGCGGACGCGGGGAACGAGAACTCGCATACGTACATCGGCCCGTCGCTCGAGGCGGGCGCCGGCCTGCACTTCGAGGACCCCGTGCACCCGGTGCTCGGCTTCTCCATTGGCTACGCGTACGGCTACGCGCCCGTCGTCAAGGACCTCATCGGGAACACCCACGCGAGCGGTGGCAGCCGCCTCGCCGTCGGGCTGTCCTACAGCTTCTAGGAGCCGCCATGCCGACGAAGATCCGCTACCTCTCCGCGTTCGTCCTCGCCGCTGCGGCCTCGCAGATCGGCGCGACGGACTGCGGTCAGATCACGAAGGACCCGGGCTTCGACCTGTGGTGCGGCGACTCGCTGTGCGCGTGGACGGTGGAGCGCGGGTCGGCCGCGCGCGTCCCGACGTGGAACGAGGGCGACCCCGGCGTCGAGCTCGTCGGCGAGGACGCGGCGATCGCGCAGCTGACGCCGGTCACGAGCAGCGATGGCACGTGCATCGAGTTCGACCTGATCGCGAACATCGACGGCAACGCGCAGGTGAAGCTGAACGTCGACGTCGGCGGCGACGGGTCGGTCGAGCTCGCCGAGGTGATCCCGAGCGCGAGCTGGAAGCCGCTCTCGTTCATCATCGCCCTGCCGGCGCCCTACTCCGGCGTGCGGTTCGAGCTCGCGAAGCAGGGCGCCGGGAACGCGGTCCTCGCGCAGATCAACGCGAAGATCGCCGACGAGGGCGCGTGCGCCGGGATCGATCCGGTGGTGGCATCCCCGCAGGCGAACGGCGAGCCGTGCAGCGGCAGCGCCGGGTGCGCGAGCGGCCAGTGCGGTAGCACCGCGCTGCCGACGCCGTTCACGACCGGGCTGTTCGGGCTCGGCGGCGTGTGCATCGGCTGCGGCGACGGCGTCGCGTGCGGATCCGGCGCCGTCTGCGGCATCGGCCCCGACTCGTTGCCGACGCGCGGCCTGCCCCAGGAGTGCGTGGCCGCCGCGAGCGTGTCGCTGGGCGGCCCGTGCGCGAGCGGCGCGGAGTGCGCGACGGGCATCTGTTTCCAGGGCGCCGACGGGGGCCTCGGCGCGTGCTCGACGTGCGACCGCGACCACATGTGCGGCAGCGGCGAGGCGTGCGGCGCTGGCTGGGCGCAAGGGACGCCGCTCGTCCGTCCGTTCGTGTGCAGCCCGGGCGCCCACCTCCGGCAGTTCGGGGAAGCGTGCGCGAGCGCCGAGGATTGCGCGTCGCACGCGTGCGATGGCGCCCTGCGGAGCGAGTGCAGCGATGGGCGCACTTGCGTGACAGCGAACGATTGCCCCAGTGTGTCGGACGCCAACGGGCTGCACGGAGGTCCGTGCACCGTCGGCGGCATTCAAGGTGGAACCTGTCATTGATCCTCAGGCGGCGTACCGAGCGTACGGGCCTGCGCTCGTCCGCAAGGCGGAGCGCATGTTGCGCAGCCGCGAGGACGCCGTGGATATCGTGCACGCGCTGTTTGTCGATCTGATCCCGCGCTGGGGTCGTGACGTGGACCTGCCCTACCTGTACCGAGCCGTGACCAACCGTTGCATCAACGCCATTCGCGACCGCGCCACGCGCGTGCGCCTGCTCGAGCGCGAGCAGGCCGCGGCGGCGCCGATCGCGCGCGTGCGGATGGACGACGTGGTGGTCGGGGTTAGCCTCATCGCGCAGCTGGCGGAGCGGCTCGACGCGGGGCACCTCGAGGTGCTGGTCGCGCGCTTCGTCGACGATCTGACGCAAGAGGAGATCGCGACGCAGCTCGGGCTCTCCCGCAAGACCATCGGCAAGCGGCTCGATCGCATCCGCGACGAGGTCATCGCGCTCCGGGGAGAGGCCGCGTGAGCGCGCTCGCGTGCATCGGCGAGCCGGTCAGCTGGCGGCGGCTCGAGGGCATGGCGCTCGGCGAGCGGGACGCGCCGGCGACCGCGCACCTCCAGGCGTGCGCGGCGTGTCGGTCGTGCATGGAGGAGATCCGGGTGGACGTGGTGGCGCTACCGCCGCTGCGCGTGCCGGAGAAGATCGCGTCGCGGTGGGCGTGGCTGCGCTGGGGGATGCCCGCGTTCGGGCTCGCGGCGGCGGCGGCGATCCTGCTGCTGGTGGTGCGGCCGCGCGGCGGCGATCATGGGCGCGACGAGCGCGCCGAGCGCGTCGCGACGGTGAAGGGCGCCGGCGAGGTGGTGGTCGATCTCGTGCGCGATCGGGCGGGCGCGATCGGCATGGGCGCGGGTGCGCAGACGTTCCGCGCGGGCGACCGGTGGAAGGTCGTGGTGACGTGCGCGCCCGGCGCCGCGACCTGGGTCGATGTCGCCGTGATCGAGCAGGGCTCGCCCGCGGGCCCCGACTACCCGCTGGCGCCGGCGCGGGTCGCGTGCGGGAACCGCGTCGTCGTGCCGGGGGCGTTCGAGCTCACGGGCTCGCGCGCGAATCGGGTGTGCGCGGTGATGGGCGTAGCCGGCACGCCCGCTCGAGCCGCCTACGTGCCGGGCGAGGGCGTGGCGTGCGTGACCGTCCGGCCCGAACAGCCGTGACCGGCCTCGGACGGTGTCCGGCTACCGGACACTAACAAAGGGGCCAGGCCCCTGTCAGGGCGCCTGTCAGGGCGCCTGTCAGGGCGGCGATCAGCGCAACGCGGCTTCCCAGGCGCTCGCGCTGGTGACCGGCCCGACGACCGCGTATGCGAACCGGCCGGTCCGCCAGGCGACCGCGTGGAGCTCGTCCTCGTCGTGCGTCAGGCGCGCGGGCTCGTCGTCGCGCGCGAGCTGCACGATGTACGACAGGTCCGCTGTCCCCGAGTGAACGCGCAGCAGCGCGGCCGCGTGGTGCACGACCTCGACCCGCCGCGCGCCGAGCACGACCACGCCCGCCCGCGGCAGCCCGAGCGGCGCGTCCTCGCCGACCACGCCCGCGACCCACGCGCGCAGCTCCGCCGGCGACGGCGACGTCAGCGCCCACGCCGGGGACACCTCGCGGTGCCGCGCGATCGCCTCGCCCGCGAGATCGCCCTCGGGCGGGAACACCGTGTAGATGGTCACGACGGTGCCCACCAGCATCGTCACGGTGAACAGCAGCGACACCGACACGCGCCGGTGGGGCGGTCGCGGCGGCGTGACGATCGCTTCTTCGCCCTCGATCGGGCCCGTGGCCTCCGCCTCGACGAGGTTCACGGCGCGACCTCGCACGCAGCCGCCTCGTCGCGCGGCACGGCGCCGAACCGGCGCACGAACTCCCCGTGGACCTGCGCGTAGACCGCGGCCGGCCGCGCCCCGGCCTCGAACTCGAGGTGCCGACACAACAGGGCCCCACCGCCCGTCACGGCCAGCGCCGCGGCGGCCGCGCGCGCGTCGCTCGCGTGGACGTACCGCACCATCGCGCTCTTGCCGCGCGGGTAATCGACGAGCCCGGCGACGACGCGGAGCTGCAGCACGCCCTCGCCCACGGGCGCGCGCGCCGCCGCTTCGGCGAGCGGATACCACGGACAGAAACGCACGACCGCATGGTACCCGTCCGGCGCTGGTAGTGTCGTGCCACGTCGTCGCATGCCGCAGATCGAGCTGATCAAAGACACCTTGCTGCGCCGCCACGCCCTGGGCGGCGCGGGGCGGGCGGATCGCCTCGTCCATGGCGACGCCGCGGTCGAGCTCGCCTCCCTGCCCGATGGCGCCCTCGACCTCATCTACATCGATCCCCCGTTCGGCACCGGGGCGGCCCAGATCGGCCGCGCCGCCGGCCAGCGCTACGCGGACCGCGCCGACGATCCCGATGCCTTCGTGGCCTGGCTCGCGCCGTACCTGGCGGAGAGCCGGCGGGCGCTGTCCGCCACCGGCTCGCTCTTCGTGCACCTGGACTACCGCGCCGTTCACTACATCAAGGTCGCCCTCGATCGCCTCTTCGGACGCGCGCGCTTCGTCAACGAGATCGTCTGGTGCTACGCCGTCGGCGGCAAGAGCCGGCGCGGGTTCGCTCGCAAGCACGACACGATCCTCTGGTACGCGCGCGGCGTCGACTACGCCTTTTACCCCGACGCCATCCGCGTCGCCCGGCGCGCCGGCTCGCACATGCGCGTCGCGGGCGGCGTCCAGGAGAAGACCGACAAGAAGACCGGCCGCGTCTACCGTTACCCCATCGCCGCCGGCAAGATCCCCGAGGACTGGTGGACGGACGTCGAGACACTGAACCACTCGGATCGCGAGCGCACCGGGTGGCCCTCGCAGAAGCCGGAGCGCCTCGTCGAGCGGGTCGTGCGCGCCGTGACGCGACCGGGCGACCGCGTCGCGGACTGGTTCGCCGGCTCGGGGACCACCGCGGGCGTGGCCCAGCGGCTCGGGCGCGGGTTCGTGACGACGGAGCGCGAGGCGGCCGCGATCGCCCTGTGCGAGGCCCGGCTCGTGACGCAGGGGGCGAGGCTCCTCGCGGAGGGCGCCGCCGTGCCGCCGCTGGAGGTCCACAAGCGTTAAGCCGTTCCAGAGCTTGCGGTGCGAGTGTCCCCAAGCGATGCTGCGGGCGATAAGGCATGGAGGCCGGAGTCCAAAAAGACGAGGCCACGCGCGTGACACTCGAGACCTGGCTCGAGACCGACGTGGGGATGGTGCGGGAGCACAACGAGGACTCGGCCTTCAAGGACCCGAGCCACGGGTTCTTCATCGTTGCCGATGGCATGGGCGGACACGCCGCGGGTGAGGTCGCGTCGGCCATGGCCGTGCAGACCGTCCGCGAGACCCTCGAGGCCCAGCGCGCCGAGATCGACGCGTTCACCGCGAACCCGACGGACGTCGGGCGCCGCGGCCTGGTCCAGCTGCTCCAGACCGCCGTGCTGCAGGCCCACCAGGCCGTGTTCCAGCGCGGCCAGAACGAGCCCGACAAGGCCGGCATGGGCACGACGCTCGACGTCGTCGTCGTCGCGGGCCCCGAGGCGTTCGTCGCCCACGTCGGCGACAGCCGCACCTATCTCATCCGTGACGGCCGCACCTCGCAGATCACGACGGACCACACCGTCGCCGAGGTCCTCGTCATCGAGGGCAAGCTCACGATCGAGGAGGCGCAGGTCTCGCCGCTGCGCACGATCCTCGTCAACGCGATCGGCGTGTCCGCGGACGTCGGCGTCGAGATGGCGCACGTCACCCTCAAGCGCGGCGACCGGATGCTGCTCTGCAGCGACGGCCTCCATGACTATTTTCCGTCGGACGAGGAGATCGCGAGCAAGCTCTCCGAGGCGAGGCCCGGCGACGCCCTCAAGGAGATGGTCGAGCTCGCGAAGACGCGTGGCGGCCACGACAACATCACGGGCGTCGTCCTCCAGGTGATGGAGGTCGCCGAGGCGGTCCCGGGCGCGCTCGATGGTCAGTCCACGCAGCCCATCGATCTCGATAGCGCGAACCCGTTCATGCACGACGAGGTCACCGAGACCGCGTTCATCCCGGCGAGCGACCGCCTCCTCGGCGCGAAGCTCAACGAGGTGTCGCCAGGCTCGGTCCGCGCGACGCAGCCGATGCGCGCGTTCGCGGCCTCGGACACGGTGCCACCGACGGAAGCCGGCGCGAAGGCCGGCGAGCACCACGTCGTCACCACCGACCCAGCGGCCAAGCCCTTCGCGCCGACGCTCGAGTCCCCCGTCGTGGTGGCGCCGCTCTCCCCGAAGTCGGTCTCGGATGCTGCGGCCGCTGCGGGCAGCGGCGCGCCGACCGACGGCACGCCAACGGACATCGCCACCGCCGACACCGGTCGGATCCTGGCCGCGGCCGCCCGCAAGGCCGAAGCCGAAGCCGCCGAGGCGGCCGAGGCCGCCACGCCCGACAGCGAGACGACCGGCGAGCCTCGTGCCGCCGTCCACGATCCGCTCCCCGATCCGCCAAAGAAGTAGCGCTCGCCGCTACGGCTTCGCGGGGGCCGACGGGTCGGTACGCTCGACCGCCGTGTCGCGACCGACCTCGACCCGGTCGTCCACCACCGGCGCCGCGATCGTCAGCGCGTCACCGCGCCGCGCGCGCTCGACGCCCCGGTTACCATCCGCGCGGTTGCGCTTGAGCAAGCGCAGCGTCACGCGGCCGGGCTCGCCGCAGCCGAACAGCTCGAGCTTGCCCTTATCGGGCATCGGCGCGCTGACCACGCGCCACGCGGCGCCGGAAGCGAGGCGCGGCTCGGCGGCATGCCGGAGCACGAGGTAGCTGAAGCGGAGGCCGGCGTCGCGCAAGTGCGTGCGTCGCGCGAGCGTGCCCGTGCGCGTGGGCAGCTGGACCGGGCGATCCTCGTGACACCAGTCGCGCTCGTCCGCGAGCATCGGGCATGGCGCGCTCGTCCGCGTGCACGGGGCGAACACGTGCGCCCCCGCCGCGATCATCGCGTCGCGAATCCCGTGCAGCGCACGCGACGTCTCCCGCAGCGCCGGCTCGACGACGATCACGGCGCCATCGGGACCGACGGCCGCGAGCGCGCGCTGCACGACGCCGAGCGGCGCATCCCCGGGGAGCTCGTTGAGCACGCTGCCGAGGAGGACGAGGTCACAGGCCGGTAACGGCGCCGTCGCCACGTCGCCGGGGCGCGTGTGGATGACGAGCGGGACGTCGCGCGAGGCCGCGAATGCCTTGCACGCGGCGGCGGCGATGCGAAGCGCGCGGACGTCGTGGTCGATCGCGGTCACCGCGAGCGGCACGTCGAGCACCGCGAGCGCGCCGAGCGTCATCGCGCCGCAGCCCGCGCCGAGGTCTACGATGCGTAGCGGCCGGCCGGTGGGGAGCGCGCCCGCGGCGAGGAGCTCGCGCAGCGGGATCGCGATCTTGATCGCGTCGGCGACGGTGAAGAACGTGGCTCGCGCAGCCAGGTCGCCGACCGGGTCCGAGGGCGTCGCGAGCCGATCGCGCTCGCTCGTGTAGCGCAGCGACCGATCGACGACGGAGCGCGCGAGCGCGGCCTCGGTGACCTTCGCCTCGCCAACCTCGACGCGCGCGGCCTCCCACGCGGCTTCCTCGAGGGCGAGCGGGACGATCCAGGTGCTCATCGTGCAGGCTCCGGCGGAGCATCAGACCCCGCGGCGAGATCCAGCGTCAGCTCCGCGAGCCCGCCCGGCAGCACGTCGATGGAGCCGTGCGCGACGCGCGCGCCGGCCGTCCCGCGCTCCGGCAACCACGCCGTGACCGCGTGCGCGCCGACGGGGAGGTCGCGCAGCACGACCTGCCCTTGCGCGTCGGTGACGCCGGCCGCCGTCGCCACGGTGACGACCCACGCCCCGCTGGCGAGCGCCTCGACATCGTCGAGCGCGGGGGCCGCGAGCAGCAGGTCGACCTCGTGGCCGATCACGGGCAGCAGCAGCGGGGTCTCCGGCGGGCTCGGCTTGCCGCCGCGCTGCGCCGGGTCTCCGCCGTGCACCACGCGCGCGGCGAGCGGGCCTTCGGTCGCGCTCGTGACGGCGAGCGTGGCGCCCGGGTGCGCGATGGACACGCGCGGGGTGGCGAGACACGGCCCGAGCGCGACGCGCACGGTCCCGGCCGGCGCCGCGGTCGGCGCGCCGTCGAACCACACGGCGACGTCGGGGATGCCCCACGTCGACGTCGGCTCGACCGCGGCGCGGTTCGGCTTGCCGCAGCCATCACGGCCCGTCGCCGTGCGCAGCGCGGCCGGCGGCGCTCTCCACTCGACACGCACCTGCGCATCGCCGGTCTGCTTCGGGGCACTCCAGCCCGAGCCCGCCCCCGGCCCCGCGGGCGCCGCTGCATCCGCGCTCCCGGGCTTCGGCGCCGAGCGCGCATCGAGGGCGGCGCTCTTCCCGCCGCAGCCGCCGAGCAGCACGGCCGCCGCGATCAGCGTGTTCATGCGCGCCACTGTGCGACCTCGGCCGCCACCACGTCCGCATCGACGCACAGGTCATTGACCCCCGGCCCGCGATAGTCCGCGCCCGCGAGCACCACGCGCGCCGGGCGCGCCGCCGCCACCGCCTCGCGCACACGATCCTTGTGTCCGACGCGATACTGCGCGATCCCGCGCGGCCAGCGCACCACGCTCGCGTGCACCGGCTCGCCGCCGATGCCGAGCGCGTGCTCGATGTCCCGGCGCGCGATCGCGACCAGCTCTTCGTCGAGGAGCCCCGCTGCGTCTGGATCCCGTGCCCCGCCGAGGATACAGCGCAGCAGCACGTGCCCCGCGGGGGCCCGCTCCGGCCAGACCGTCGACTCGAAGACCACGCCGAGCGTCCGCAGCTCTTCGCCCTGCGCGACGAGGAAGCCGAAGCCGTCCGCCGCCGCCGCGGTCTCCGGCCCCGCGCGGAACCCGAGGTACACCTGCGCCGCGGGTGCGCGCGTGAAGGCCGCGAGCCGGATCGCGAGCTCGCTGCCCGCCGGCACGAGCGAGGTCGCGAGCTGCGCCGGCATCGCGAGCACGACCGCGCCGAACCGCTCGCCGTCGACGCGCGAGCCCTCCGCCGACAGCTCGATCGCCTCGACGCGCGTCGCCCGCTGGACCCGGTCGCCGAGCTCGGCCGCCAGCGCGTCGACCAGCGCGCCCACGCCGGCCCGCGGGGCCCACATCCCCGATCGCGTCTTCACCTCTGCCGTCCGAGGGCCCCGGCCCCCGACGCTTCCTCTGATCGCCGCCACCACACTGCCGAGCATCCCGCGCACCACGCCGCCGGCCTCGTCGAACGCCGCCAGCCTCGGGAAGCCCGCCTCGAGCGAGACGTCGTGCGCGTCCGCCGCGAACACGCCGGTCACGAACGGCGCCACGATCGCGCGCGCCGCCTCCGCGCCGAACCGCCGCGCGGCGAAGGCGTGCACCGACTCGTCTTCGCCCGGCGTGCGCCCCGGCCGGAGGGGCTCGCGCAGGACGTCGAGCTTGCCGCGCCACGTGAGCAGATCGCTCCGCGCGAACGCGAGCGGGCTCTGCGGCAACGCGCGCAGCTTGCCGTCGAGAAAGATCCACCGCCGCTTCGCCGCCGCCGCCGCCTTCACGACGTCCACGCCGAGCTCCTGGCACAGCGCCAGCGCGCCGTGCGCCGGCCCGCCGAGGAACGAGCTCGCCGCGTGCTCGCGCAGGAAGCCGTCGACCCGCGAGCTGCCGATCACGCCGCCGGCCCGGGGCGCGGCCTCGCGGACCTGCACGTCATGGCCCGCGCGCACGAGCGCACGCGCGGCCGCGAGCCCGCCGAGCCCGCCTCCGATCACGCAGACGCGCATCCCGTTACGCCTTGGCCGACAGCTCGCGCACCGCGGTCACCATCGCGCGCACGTGCTCCGGGTTCGTCTCGGGCAGGACGCCGTGCCCGAGGTTGAAGATGTGACCGTCCGCGCCCGCCCGGGCCAGGATATCCGCGACCCGCGAGCGGATCTCGGAGGGGCTCGCGAACAAGGCGCCCGGATCGAGGTTGCCCTGCAGCGCGACCCCGTCGCCGACCCGGCGGCGTACGTCATCGATCCCGACGCGCCAGTCGACGCCGAGCACGTCCGCCCCGCTGCTCGCGTAGTCGTCGAGGTACGGCGCGCAGCCGTTGACGAAGTAGATGATCGGCACGCCCTCGCCGCGCATCCACGTCTTGCTCCCGCGCAGCCCCTCGATGACGCGCTTCGCGTAGCGCAGCGGGAACTCGCGGAAGTCGCCCGGCGAGACGATGCCGCCCCAGCTGTCGAAGATCTGGACGCAGTCCACGCCCGCGGTCACCTGCGCCTCGAGGTAGCTCGTGCAGGTCTTCGCCAGCTTGTCGAGGAGCGCGTGCGCGTCCTTGGGCGCGCCGTACAGCATCGCCTTGGTCTTCGCGTAGTCCTTGGACCCGCCGCCCTCGACGGCGTACGTCATCATCGTCAGCGGCGCGCCCGCGAAGCCGATCAGCGGCACGCGCCCGGAGAGGCCGACCTTGATCGCCCGGATCGCGTCCATGACGTAGCGCAGGTCGTCGTTCGGATCCGGGATGCCGAGCTGCGCGATCTCGGCGCTCGTGCGCACCGGCGACGGGATCTTCGGACCCGCCTCCGGGAACGTGACGTCGATGCCCATCGGGGGCAACGTGATCAAGATGTCGGAGAACAGGATCGCCGCGTCGAAGCCGTACTCGTCGATCGGCTGCAGCGTGACCTCGCAGGCGAGCTCCGGCGTGCGGCAGAGCGTCAGGAACGAGCCCGCCTTGGCGCGCGTGGCCCGGTACGCCGGCAAGTAGCGCCCCGCTTGCCGCATCATCCACACGGGCGTGCGCGGGACGGGCTCTCGACGACACGCGCGCAGGAACAGGTGCTCGGACATCGGCCGCACTATACGATAGCGGGGCATGCGCGTGCTTCGCCTCGGGCTGGTGAGTGCCGCGCTCGTAGGCGCGGCGGCCTCCGGCGATCATCTCGGGCCCGGTCCGTTTGGCGCGCTGCCGCCGGGCGCGGACACGACCGCCGCGTCCCTGGGCGCCCCGGTCTACGTGGCGCGCGATCGCCACGGGATCGCGCACATCCAGGCGGCGACCGTCGCCGACGGCGGCTTCGTCCAGGGCTACGTCACCGCGCACGATCGCCTGCCGCAGATGGACATCCTGCGCCGGACGGGCGCGGGGACCCTCGCCGAGCTGTACGGCGCGCTCGATCCAGCCGTCATCGACAGCGATCTCGCGATGCGCGTGAAGCAGATGACGGCGGTCGCGACCCGGACGTGGGCGACGCTGCAGGCGTCGGGCGCGCCGGACGATGTCGAGCTCCAGACCTTGCTCCAGCGCTACGCCGATGGCGTCAACGCGTACGCGGCGGACCTGCGCGCCGGCGCGTGGAGCATGGACCCGCAGGTGCTCGCGGGCTTCGACCCCACGCGCTTCGTGCCCTGGACGCCGGTGGACTCGCTGGTGATCGTGCGGCTGTGCGCGTGGCAGGCAGCGTGGACCGCGCCCGCCGAGGCGGCGCAGACCGAGCTCTACCAGCACCTCCGCGCGACGTTCGACGCCTCGCCGCCGACGGATCCGGCCGCCCACGCGCGCCGAGGCCTGTCGCGCGACCTGTTCACGCTCGCGCCCGTCGGGCGGCGCGCCACGCTCGCCGGGTTTCCGAACGTCAGCCCCGACACCGGTTCGCGCTCCGACGCGCTCGCCGCCGCCGCCGTGCGCCCGGTCGTCCCGCAGGCCGCGCTCGACGCGGCGCGCGGGGTGCTGGCCGTGGCGCCCGGCGGCCCGTCGACGGGCAACGTCTTCGCCGTCGGGCCCACGCTCGCCGCCGGCGACACGCTGCTCGCCGCCGACCCTCACCTCGCGCTCGGCAATCCGTCGACGCTGTATCCAGTGCACCTGATCTTCGGCGATCCGGGCGACGACACCGCCATCGACGCGCTGGGGGCCACCGTTCCCGGCATCCCCGGCCTCGTCCTCGGCAGCACCGGCGACCTCGCGTGGGCCGGCACCCCGAGCGAGCACGACGTCGACGACCTCTATGTCGAGACGATCACGCCGTGCCGCGCCAACACCGCCGCGAGCTGCGTGACGTTCGGCGGCGCGGAGGTCCCGCTCGTCACGCGCACCGAGACCCTCCAGATCGGCGCGCTCGGGGCGATCACGCACGCCCTCACCGCGACCTACGAGGTCGTTCCCCACCATGGCCCGATCCTGCCCACCCTCGCCGATCACGCGCTCGTCCCGCGCACCGCGGCGACCGCGCTGTCGGTCCGCTCCACCGGCGACGGGCCGACCCTCGAGCTGCGCGCGCTGTGGCACCTCGCGCACGCGCACGATGTCCACGCCGCCTTCGCCGCGCTCGCCGACGTCACGTACGGCAGCCAGAGCTTCACGTTCATCGACCGCGCGGGGCACATCGGCTGGTCGACGAACGCCGCGATCCCGCGGCGCGCCGCGGCCGCGACGACGTGGAGCCCGCTGACCGCGCAGGATGGCCTCGCGCCGTTCTTCGCGCTGCCCGGGGACGGCACCGCCGAGTGGGAGGGTACGCTCGCCGCGCGCTACATCCCGGCCGCGATCGATCCGCCGGTCGGCTACCTCGTCAGCGCGAACGCCGACCCGGTCGGCGCGACGTTCGACAACATCGGCCTCCGCGCGCCCGCCGTCGACGGAGGACCGCTCTACGCGGGCGTGGCGTACGACCCGGGCCTCCGCGCCGACCGCATCACCACGCTCCTCGACGCGGCCGCCGCCGCCGGCCCGGTGACCACCGCCGACATGGCGCGGATCCAGGCCGACACGCACAGCACGCTCGGGCCCCGGCTCGTGCCGGCGCTCCTCGCCGCCCTCGGCCGCCTCGACGCGCCCGAGGCGAACCCGACCGACGTCAGCCCGTTCGTCGCCGCGCTGTCGGCCGCGGATCGCGCGCGCCTCGTCGCGGCGCGCGGTCTCCTGATGGGCTGGTCGGGGGAAACGCCCGCCGCGACCGACCCGGACGCGCGTGCGGCGGACCTGGCCGACGCCGCCGCCACGGCTGTCTTCGCGACGTGGCTGCATTTCTTCGTCGTGCGATGCTACATCGACGAGCTCGCGGCGCTGCAGACGCCGCTGTTCGGCCTCGGGGACCGGCAGCTCGTGCGCATCGTCACCCGCATGCTCGTCACGCCGGACGCCTTCGTCACGAGCCCCGCTACCCAACAGCCGGTGGTGTGCGACGATATGTCCACCACGTCCGACGACAGCTGCACCGTGCAGGTGCTCGTCGCGATGCGGGATGCCATGCAGCACCTCGAGACGAGCGACGGATTCGGCACGGCCGACATGGCGCAGTGGCGGTGGGGCACGCTGCATCACCTCACGCTCGCGCCCCAGGTCCTGAACACCGCGCTCGCGCTCCCCGTCGGAGCTCGTGGCTTTCCGCTGGCCGGTGACGCGTTCGCGGTCGCGGGCGGCGATCCCGGCCTCGCCGACACCGACTTCGCCGCGACCACCGCCGCCGCGCTCCGCTTCCTCGCCACGGCCACGCCGGGCGCGCCGATCGCCGTGCGCCTCGCGCTCCCCGGCGGGACGATCTTCGACAGCCGCGATCCCCACTATCGCGACCTCCTCGACGGCGATTACCTCGCCGGCACCACGTTCGCGGCGCCCTACACGACGGCCGAGATCCTCGCGGCCGGCGAGAGCCGCTGGGACTTCCACGCGCCGTGACGGTCGCGGCGGAGCTGCACGTCATCATCGTCGCGCCCGAGGGCGTGACCGGCTCGCTGCGCGTGCTCATCGAGCGCCTCGCCGGCCTCGGCATCGGGACGCAGACCGTCGAGGACGTCTCCGCGGCCGCCGCGCTCGCCGGCCACGCCCCCGCCAATCCGCCCGCGCTGCTCGTCGACCTGCGCGAGCTGACGAGCGGCGATCCCGACGAGCAACGGCTGGCCACGGAGGCGATCAAGCGCGCGCTGTTCGTGCTGCCGCAGTGCACGCCCATCGCGGTCACCCACGAGGCCCCCACGACGCTGATGCTCGCGTGCGTGCGGGCGGGCGCGGCCGATCTCATCGACCTCGGGCTCGAGGGCACCGCCGCCGTCCGCCAGGTCGTGACCCGCGTGTGGCTCCGCCAGCGGGAGCGGCTCGCCGACGCCGAGAGCACGGCTGCGTTGCGCGGCATCGTCGAGGATCTCCTCAAGGACCTCATCAAGACCGAGCGCCGCTCGCTGGCCCTCGAGGACAGGCGCGACGACAAGAACGGCGCGCGGCCGCCCGCGATCGTGATCGTCGAGCCCGATCGGCCGCTCGCCGAAGAGCTCGCGCACCGCCTCGAGGCGGCCGGGCTCACGACCTACGCGTTCGTCCGGGGCGAGGACGCGGCCGCCGCCACCGAGGCGTTCGACCTCGCGATCATCGCCGCGCAGCTCCCGGGCATCGATGGCATCGCGACGCTCGCCCAGCTCCGCGAGCGCATCCCCGGGCTGCCGGCGTTCCTCCTGACGGCGGGGCGGGACGGCGCGCTCGCGGCGCAGGCCGCCGACCTGGGCGTGGTCGGCTTCATCGATAAACCGGTGTCGGACCTCGCCGGGACCGTCGGTCGGATCGGGGCCCTGGCCGCCGACGCGGCAGGCCGGGCTCGGGAACACTCGTACCTCGAGCGGATCAAGGACCGCCACGAGCACGTGCTCGCCCGCTACAGGGCGCTGCCGAGGGACCGGTGAGCTTGGTGGATCCGCTAGCTTGCCCCGCTGTCGGAGATGGGCCTATCATTCCGCAGACTCGCACATGGTCGCGGCTGGACTGAGTATTAAGCTTCGCTGCGCGTCCTGGCAGCAGCTCGCGACGATCTACAAGCGCGATCTGAGCAAGGGCACGATGTTCCTCAAGGCAGCATCGCCGCCGCCGCTTGGGACAAAAGTGAGGATCGACCTGACGCTGCCGAGCGCGTCGGTCATCGCGCTCTCGGGCGTGGTCACGCAGCACGTGTCCGATCCGGTGCGCGGCACGGGCGTCGATCTCCAGCTCGACCCGTTGCCGTCGAGCTCCGTGTGGTTGATCGAGAGCGCGCTCGCCTCCGAGATCAAGACGGGGCGCGCGCAGACGTCGCCCGGCGCCGAGATGGCGCTGTCCGAGGCGGCGGAGGTCGCCAGCGCCGAGCAGGACCTCGTCAAGGCGCTCGTCGCCGAATCGGAGTCGCTCAAGAAGCTGAACCCGTTCCTCGTGCTCGGGGTTGGCTACGAGGCGACCGACGCCGACGTGCGCGGCGCGTTCGGGGAGCTCACGAAGCGCTACCACCCCGACCGCTTCGCGCGCTACGAGTCAAAGGATCTGCGCGCCGTCGCCGCCGAGATCTTCATCTTGATCCGCGATGCGTATCGCAAGCTCGGCGACGAGGCGAGCCGCGCCCAGGCCCTCACGCAGCTCGGCAAGTCGTCCGCGCCGCGCGCCGTCCCGAGCAGGCCGCCCGCGACCCCGCCCGCGATCCCGTCGATCGTGCGCCCCGGTCAGTCCGCGCGGCCTGGCGCCGTGCGCGCCCAGACCGAGCCCGGCGGCGTGCCGATCACGACGGGCGCTCCCCCACCGCCGCCCGGTGCGCGCATCCCCGGCCGCGCGCAGACCGAGCCCGGCGCCGTGCGCGCAGGCCCGCCGCCGCCGCCGCCGGGCCCCGCCGTCCGCCCCACGCCGCCCCCTGCCTCCGGCACGGGCTCCGTCCCCGTGCTTGTCGTGCGCGATGGCACGGCGTCCGTCGCCGTGATCCCGGCGGCCGGCTCGTCGGCGCCGCGCGCGCCGCAGCCGCCGACGGCTCGGATCGACGAGCACGAGGCGATGACGTCGATCCCCGGCCGGGGCGAGGGCCCGGCGATGGGCCAGATGCCGACGTCGCCCGCATCGGCCGCGGCACCGACGACGCCGAGCCAGCTCGCCTCGCGCGCCGTCACGCCCCCGCTCGGCAACCCGGCGACCGCGAGCGGCGCGAACCTCGACGATCAGCCGACGCTGAACCCCGCGCAGCGCGGCTCGGCGCCGACCACGCCCGCGCCGTCGGTCCGGCCGCCGAGCGCGCCGCCGTTCAGCCCCGGCACCCAGCCGCCGACGCCGGTGACCGCGCCGAGCCGCGCGCAGGCGCCGCCGCCGCCACCGCCGATGCCCGAGACGGGCCGCCCGGTCATGACGCAGCCGCCGCCGATCATCGCGATCGCCGAGGCCGGCGACACCAACGCGCTCGAAGACCTCCTCGACGCCGGCCGCGTCGACGACGCGCTCGCCGCGTACAAGCTGCTGACGAAGAAGCACCCGAACGACCGCTCGTTCCGGGCCGGCATCGAGCTGTGCGAGGGTCTGCGCGCGCTGGCGAATCGCGATCGGCTGGAGGCCGCGCAGCGCTTCGAGGCCGCGCTCGAGATCGATCCGAGCAGCGAGCGCGCCGCGCGCGAGCTCGCCGAGATGCGGCGACAGGCGACCAACGAGCGCAAGGGCCTCCTGTCCCGCCTCATGGGCAAGAAGGAAGGCTGACCGTGTCCCGCGTCATTGGAATCGATCTCGGCACGACCAACTCGTGCGTCGCGGTGCTCGACGACAAGGGCGTCCGCGTCCTCGCCGGGCACGACGGCGAGCGCACCACGCCCTCGTGGGTCACCTACGCCGCGGACAACACGGTGACAGTGGGCGCCCGTGCGCGCCGGCAGGCCGTCACGAACGCGACCTCGACGGTGTACGGCGCCAAGCGGCTCGTCGGCCGCAAGGTGAACGCGGAGGACGTCGCCGCGTTCGCGCGCGTCGCGCCGTTCCGCATCGTGGCCGCGCCGAACGGCGACGCGTGGGTTCGCATCAACGGCGCCCCCATCAGCCCGCAGGAGGTGGCCGCCCACATCCTCCGCCGCATGCGCGCGATCGCCGAGGAGGCGCTCGGCGAGCCGGTCACGCGCGCCGTGGTCACCGTGCCCGCGTACTTCGACGACGCGCAGCGCCAGGCCACCCGCGATGCCGGCCAGATCGCCGGCGTCGACGTCATCCGCATCCTGAACGAGCCGACCGCCGCCGCCCTCGCGTACGGCGCGCACCGCGTGGGCGAGGGTCGCCGCATGATCGCGGTGTTCGATCTCGGCGGCGGTACGTTCGACATCTCGATCATGTCCGTCGAGAACGGCATCTTCGAGGTGCTCGCGACCGGCGGCGACAGCGCGCTCGGCGGCGAGGACTGGGATCGTCGGCTCCAGGAGCGCCTCGTCGACGAGGTCTTCGACAAGCACCGCGTGGATCTGACGCAGATCCCGATGGCGATGTCGCGCCTGCGCGACGCCTGCGAGAACGCGAAGAAGGCGCTCTCCGAGGTGCCGACCACCCCGCTCCACCTGCCGTTCCTGGCGAACGACCAGCACGGCGCCGCGATCAACTACGAGCGCGAGCTGACGCGCGTCGAGGTCGAGGCCCAGACCAAGGATCTGCTCTCGCGCCTGGAGGCGCCGTGCCTCCGCGCGATGGCCGACGCCGGCCTCCAGGCCAGCGACATCGAAGAAGTGCTGCTCGTCGGCGGCATGACGCGCTGGCCGGCCGTCCAGGAGGTCGTCGAGCGCCTGTTCGGACGCAAGCCGAGCAAGGGCGCGAACCCCGACGAGGTCGTGGCGCTCGGCGCGGCGGCTTACGCGGGCATCCTCGCGGGCGAGGCGGACGACGCCGCGCTCCTCGACGTCACGCCGCACGACATCGGCATCCGCGTCGGCGACTCCGGCTTTGCCGTCGTGCTGCCGCGCAACTCGATGCTGCCCGTGCGCGCGCGCCGGTTGTTCGCCACCACCTCGCCCGACCAGAAGTTCGTGTCGATCGAGCTCTACCAGGGCGAGTCGACGGACGTGATGAAGAACCGCAAGCTCGGCCAGGTCGTCCTCGACGATCTCCCGCCGGGCCCGCCAGGCTCGGTGCGCGTGGAGCTCGTGATGACGGTCGACGTGGAGTCGATCCTGAGCGTCACGGCGCGCGAGATGAAGAGCGGCCGGGAGTCCAGCGTGACGATCCGGCCGTCGGGTGGTCTGTCGCAGCGAGAGATCGTCGAGATCATCACGCGGCGTCGCCAGGAGCATTCTTCGATGACGCGCCTGCCGACCGGCGTTACCGGGGTCACCGCCGACAGCGGCGGTGTGCGCACCACGACGCGCGAGATCATCGCGCCCAAGGTGCCCGGAAAGCCGCCGGGAGAGGAGTAGCTTGCGATGGCCGCGCCCGTCGACCCCGCAGTCTTGCGGGTGGCCGACGCGGTCGGCGCGCTGATCGAGTCGTGGGGCTTCAAGCGGAACATGGGCCGGATGTGGACCGTGCTCTACCTCGAGGACCATGCGCTGACGGCGGCCGAGCTCGGCGAGACCCTCGGGCTCTCGACGGGCGCCGTGTCGATGTTACTCGCGGAGCTCGCGCAGTGGGGCGCCGTGAAGAAGGACTGGGTCGTCGGCAATCGCCGCGACCACTACGAGGCCGAGACCAGCATCTGGAAGATGGTCTCGCGCGTCCTGCGCGAACGCGAGCTGCGCTGGGTCGAGACCGCGCTCGGCGAGTTCGAAGGCGCCAACGCCCAGCTGACGCCGGCGTCCGCCACCGCCACCGACGCGCGCCGCGCGCTGATCACGGCGCGCATCGCGGGGCTGACGCAGCTCGCGCAGGTCGGCTCGCACTTGCTCAAGTCGATCCTCGACGGCGAGAGCATCGACAACGTGGGGCTCAAGACCGTCGGCGAGCTCGCGAACCTCGCGAACCTCGTGAAGAAATGATCCGCGCGCGGGACCTGACGAAGCACTTCCGCGTGCACAAGCGCGGCTCGGGCCTCGCGGCGGCGCTGAAGAGCGTGGTGCGGCGGAAGTACGAGCTCGTGAAGGCCGTCGATGGCGTGAGCTTCGAGATCCAGCGCGGCGAGCGCGTCGGCTTCCTCGGCCCGAACGGCGCCGGCAAGACGACGACGCTGAAGGTGCTGTCGGGCCTGCTGCACCCGACGAGCGGCGAGGTCGAGGTCGAGGGCTTCGTGCCGTTCCGACGCGCGCCCGAGCTGCTCTCGGCGATCACGCTCGTGATGGGCCAGAAGTCCCAGCTCATCTGGGATCTTCCGCCCGCCGACACGTACGCGATGAACCGCGCGGTGTTCGACGTGCCGCAAGAGGCGTTCGAACGCGCGCTCAAGGAGCTGACGGAACTCCTCGAGCTCGGCGACCTCGTCACGAAGCCGACGCGCCAGCTCTCGCTCGGCGAGCGCATGAAGTGCGAGCTCGCGGCGGCGCTGCTGCACGGCCCGACGACGCTGTTCCTCGACGAGCCGACGATCGGCCTCGACGTGGCGATGCAGCTCGCGATCCGCGACTTCGTGCGCGACTACAACCAGCGCCACGAGGCGACGGTGCTCCTCACGTCTCACTACATGGACGACGTGGTGGCGCTGTGCCCGCGGATCATCGTCATCGACCAGGGCAAGCTCATCCACGACGGCGACCTGCGCGCGCTCGTCAAGCAGACCGACCCCGACAAGCGCGTCTCGTTCACGCTCGTCACGCCGCGCGCGGACGACGAGCTCGTGAAGCTCGGCGCGATCTTGAAGCGCGAGGGCCAGCGCGCGACGCTGCGGGTCGGCGAGAAGGACCTGCCCGCGGTCGTCGGGCACCTGCTCGGCGAGTGGAAGGCCACGGATCTCGCGATCGAGGACCCGCCGCTCGAGGAGATCCTGCGGGTCATGTTCGGGAAGGCGCGCGAGGGCCGCGAGGCTTCGTCGTGAGATCCGCGGCCGCGCGAACCGTCCGCGCGATCCCGACGCTCCTCCGCATCGGCCTCGCCGAGACCGTCGCCTATCGGGCGGAGTTCATCGTCTGGATCCTCACGACGACGATGCCGCTCATCATGCTCGGCCTGTGGACCACCGTCGCCGACGAGGGGCCGTTCCAGGCGTACCGGTCCGAGGACTTCGTCGCGTACTACCTGGCGATGCTGATCGTCCGCAACCTCACCGGGTCGTGGGTCGCGTGGCAGGTCTCCGAAGAGATCCGGCTCGGCACGATGTCCATGCGGCTCCTCCGACCGCTGCACCCGATGGTCGCGTTCGCGACGAGCCACCTCGCGGCGATCCCGTTTCGCGGCCTGATCGCGATCCCGGTGGCGGTGGCGCTGCTCGTCAGCTCGGGCGCGAGCGCGCTCACGCACGATCCGGCGCAACTCGCGCTGCTGATCCCGTCGATCGCCCTCGGGTGGATCATCGGCTTCGCGTGCCTGTTCGCGCTCGGCTGCCTCGCGTTCCTCGTCACGCAGACGAGCGCCATCGGGAACATCTACTTCACGCTGTTCGGGATCCTGTCGGGCTACCTCCTGCCGCTCGATCTCCTGCCGAGCTGGATCAGCCGGGTCGCCGCGTGCACGCCGTTTCCGTCGATGCTCGGGACGCCCGTGCGCCTGCTCGTCCACCCGATGGCGCGCGGCGATGCCCTCGAGCTCCTCGCCATCCAGGGCGCGTGGGCCGTCGGCGCCATCGCGCTCGCCCTGACGGCGTGGCGCGTCGGCCTCCGCCGCTACGAGGCCGTGGGCGCGTGACGAGGGCGCTCCGCCTCGTCCTCCTCCAGCTGCGCGTGAACATCGCCCGCGCGGCGGCCTATCGCGCGGACTTCATCTTCAATGGCGTCATGACGCTCGTCTCGATGGCGCTCGCGCTCTTGCCGCTCCTCATCCTGTTCGACCAGCGCAAGGTCGTCGCGGGCTGGGACAAGCCGTCCGCGCTCGTCGTGATGTCCTACTTCATGGCTGTCGAGGCGATCCTCGAGGGCCTGATCAATCCGTCGCTGGTGGACCTGGTCGAGCGGATCCGCACCGGCGCGTTCGACTACGTGCTGCTCAAGCCGGTCGACGCGCAGCTCATGGTCTCGACCTCGCGCCAGGAGCCGTGGCACGTCATCGACCTCGCGGGCGCGCTCGCGCTCGCGATCTACGCGTTCGGGTTGCGCGGCGAGCCGCCGGCGCTGGTGGACGTGCTCCTGGGCATCGCCCTCCTCGTGACGGGCGTCGCCGCGATGTACGCCGTGTTCATCGCGTGCGCGGCCGCATCGTTCTGGGTCGTGCGGCTCGACAACCTCGTCTACCTGCTCGGCGCGCTGTTCGACACGGCGCGGTGGCCGGTGCAGGTGTTCCGCGGCGTGTGGCGGATCGTGTTCACGTTCGTGATCCCGGTCGCGATCATGACGACGTACCCGGCGATGGCGCTCCTCGGGCGGCTCGACGGCCGCACGGCGCTCGCCACGGTCGGCGGGACCGTGGTCCTGCTCGGCCTCGCCCGGGTCATCTGGCGCACCGCGATCCGCAGCTACACGAGCGCCTCGTCGTAGACTCGCCGCATGTCCGTCTACGGGTGGTTCAAGGGCGCCGGCCCGAGCGGCTTTGGCTACGGCTCGACGGCCGAGGACGTGACGGCCGGGCTCGACCTCGCGGGCCGGACGGTGCTGCTGACCGGCTGCAACGCGGGCCTCGGGCAGGAGGCGATGCGCGTGCTCCGGCTCCGCGGGGCACGGGTCGTGGGCACCGCGCGAACCGTCGAAAAAGCGCGCGCGGCGGGCTCGGGCGTGCCGCTCGCGTGCGAGCTCTCGGACCCGGCGAGCGTGCGCGCGTGCGTCGCGGCCGTCGTGGCCGCGGGCATCCGGCTCGACGCCATCATCGGCAACGCCGGCATCATGGCGCTGCCGCGGCTCGAGCTCGCGCACGGCTACGAGCTGCAGTTCTTCACGAACCACATCGGGCACTTCATCCTCGTCACGGGCCTCGTGGACCAGCTGACCGAGGCGGGCCGCGTGGTGATGCTGTCGAGCGAGGGGCACCGGGTCGCGCCGCGCGGCGGGATCGACTTCGACAACCTCGACGGCGCGCGCGGCTACAGCCGCTGGCGCACCTACGGCCGCTCGAAGATGGCCAACCTGCTTTTCGCGATGGAGCTCTCGCGCCGGTTCGCGGGGACGCAGCGCACGGCCAACGCCGTCCACCCGGGAACGATCGCCACGCAGCTCACGCGCCACAGCGGCGTCATCGCGGCGGGCGCGGCCGTCCTCAGCCCGCTGGTGCTCAAGACGGTGGGCCAGGGCGCGGCGACCGAGGTGTACGTCGCCACGAACCCGAAGCTCGCCGGCGTGAGCGGCGAGTACTTCGCCGACAACAATATCGCGACCCCGCGGCGCGATGCCCGCGATCCAGCGCTCGCCGCGAAGCTGTGGACGATCAGCGAGCAGATCGTCGCCGCGCTCTAGACGGCTCTAGATGACCATCTTCACGGCGATCCCGACGAGCACGAGGCCACCGAGCACCTCGAGCTTCTTCCCGGCGCGCTCACCGAGGAGCGCGCCGCCGAGCCCGCCGGCCAGGCTGCAGGCGAGCGTGGCGACGCCGATCGCGGCGAGCGTGACCGGCGGCGGCGCCGGGATCTGCGGCAACGTCACGCCGGCCGCGAGGGCGTCGATGCTCGTCGCGAGCGAGAGCGCCAGCAGCTCCCGGGCGCCGAGCGCGGCCGGCGCGGGTCCATCGCCGCTCTGCCGCAGCGCGTTCCATGCCATCCGCCCGCCGATGGCCGCGAGCACGGCGCACGCGAGCCAACGATCCCACGGGGCGAGCCACGTGGCCGCCCGGTCGCCGACCACCCAGCCGACCGCGGCCATGCCCGCCTGGAACACCGCGAACGAGCCGGCGAGCGCTACCGCCTCGCGCCGGGTCGCGCCGAGCACGCCCCGCGCCGCCGCTACGGCCATCGCGTCCATCGCGAGCGCCAGGGCGAGGAGGATCGCTTCGACCATGCGCCTGCACTGTAGCGTGCGGCGCTCGTTCGGCTGACCGCGCGCGCGGGCTACAGCGTCTCGAGGAACGCCGTCAGGTCCGCGACCTGCTTGTCGAGGAGCTTCGCCGTGTCCGCCATGCCGTGCACCGCGCCGCGATCGCGCAGCAGCGCCTCGAGCGTGGCCGCGCTCCCATCGTGGTAATAGGGCGCGCTTGCCGCGAGCCCGACGAGCGAGGGTGTGTCGCTCTCCGCCAGCGTGCCCGCTAGCTTGTGCCGCTCCTGATCCGTGTAGCTCTTGCCGTCGTGACAGCTCCGGCAGCCGAGCGCCGGCCCGTCGAACAGCGCCTTGCCGCGCGCCACGGCCGCGGGCTCGCGCGTCGGCGTGCGCACCGCCGGCACCGCCTCGAGGTACGCGGCGAGCATCGAGGTCTGCTTCGCGTCGAGCCCGTTGCCGCCGAGCCGTTTCATCGTCGACGTCAGGCTGTCGCGGAGCGTCGGGTCGCCGCCGTCCCACTTGTACGGGTGCGTGCCGACGACGCGGCCCGCGAGCAGCGGCGTCTGCAGCTCGTGCTTGTCGATCCGCCATGACAGGCCGTCGGCGCGCACCTCGGGGTGGCAGCTCGCGCACGCGAGGCCGCCGCGGCGAGACACCTCGGGCGACGCGCTGGCGAACAGCTCCATGCCGGCGTGCTCGTCGGCCGTGAGCGCGGACGGCAGCAGCGAGGGCCCCGGCGCGAGCTTCGTGTCCCGGGTCCCCGGCGCCGCCGGGTCCGTCGCGTCGCCGAACCGCACGCGCTCGACGCTGCGCGAGAAGCTGCACCACACCAGCACGGCGCCATCGTCGGCGACGGCCACGCCGTCGGGACCGCACTTGGTCGCGCCGTTCGCGAGGGTCGTCTCCATGCCCGCCGCGATCGTGACCTGCGACGCGCGCTGGATCTGCAGCAGCGAATCCGTCCCGAGCCCGGCGACGTAGAGGTTGTCGCGGACGCCGTCCCACGCGAGCGCGCGCGGCTGGTGCTGGCTGATCTGCGCGATGACCTGCGTGTCCTTGTGATCGCCGACGCCGAGGAACGCGAGCTCGTGGATGATCGGCGCCTCGGCGCCGCCGCCGTAGCTGCTGACGCGCTCGCCGCCGCCCTTTTGCTGCACCGGCGTCTCGCGCTGGAACGGCACGACGGCCTGGTGGTCG
>JANXOM010000281.1 GCA_025353585.1 Deltaproteobacteria bacterium | reverse complement strand
GGCGCGGCGAAAGTTCCAGCCCGGCGCGAGGGGGGCCGCGGGGTCGGGCGCGGCGGCAGCGGGGCGCGGGGCGGCGAGCCGGGCCGTGACGACGAGGGCAAACGCGGCGAGGCAACGGCCCATGGGGGTTGCACGCACCAGAGGGGGCGACGATCTGCGAAGCTCGCCGCGTGTCGGGGACCGCAAGCTTCAGCCGATGTCGGACGTTCCGGTACACGTTGACCCGCGACCTGGGCGGGGCGCGCCCGCTCGTGGTCATTGGCCTCAACCCCTCGACGGCCGACGCGCAGCAGGACGACCCGACGGTGCGCCGGGAGATCGCGTTCGCGCGCCGCTGGGGCTTCGGCCGCCTCGTGAAGCTGAACGCGTACGCGTACCGGGCCACCGATCCGCGCGTCATGCACGCGGCGGCGAGACGCGGCGACGACATCGTGGGCCCTCGCAACGACCTCGCGATCCGGCGCGCCCTCGCCGACGCCCGAGCGCGCGACGGCCTGGTCCTCGTGGCGTGGGGCCGCCACGCCCGGCCGGAGCGCGTGGCACGGCTGGTCGAGCTCCTGGCCGGGACCGCGGCGCGCTGCCTGCGCATGAACCTCGATGGCTCGCCGGTGCACCCGCTCTACCAGCGGGCCACGACCCGCCCGAAACCGTGGCCGCGCGGGAGGTAGCGCGGGACCGCCGTGGACGGGAACCCGCAGTGGATGCCGGCGCGTGCGGTACGCGAAGCGGACCCGCGCCGCCGGAGCGCGCGCCGCCACCCGGCCAGGCGCGCCGTCCGCAGAATGACACGCGTGGAATGGAAATAACCCCATGCGCCGGGCGGTTCGGGGTGCATGAAGCTACTCGCACCTGCTCTCCTCCTCCTCGGCGTCGTCGGCTCGGGGGGCGGTCGCGTCGCCGCCGCCGATGACAAGCCGCCCGCGGAGAACGAGGCCCTGCGCTGGTACGAGGGCAGCTGGACCTGCCAGACCTTCGACTATGACGCGAAGCACGTGAAGACGCCGGCCGGTGCGGCGACCGTGCGCGTCCAGCGCGCGCTCGCGAACAACTGGTACGAGATCGTGATGGACGTCGCGCCGGGGAAGCTGCTCCCCGCGGGCTGGCACACGCACGAGTTCAAGGGCTACGACCCGAAGGCGAAGAAGTGGATCCAGATCGCGCTCACCTCGGAGGCCGGCGGCTGGGCTCACCTGGAATCGGCGGGCTTCATGAAGGACACGATGGTGTGGACGCTCGTCGGCGAGCCGAAGTCGACCGCGCGCGGCGTGATGCACCGGATCAGCGACGCCGAGTACGACCACACGGAAGAAGAAAACGGCGCCGCGACGTGGAGCAAGCACTGCACGAAGGTCGTGGCGCGCTAAGCCTCACGGATGAGGACGCGCTTCACGCTGGCCGGCGATGTCGAACCCGGCCAGGTCACGCGCGTCGTGGACATGGACGGCGCGGAGCCGCTGATGCGCTGGGGCCTCTTGCGGCGCTGGACGGGGCACGGCGGCAAGCGCGGGCCGATGATCTACACCGCGCTCGCCGCAGAGACAGGCGCGATGCCGCTCCTGCGCGAAGCGCGAGCGAAGCACCGGTGCGCCGTGCTCGCCGACGGCATCTATGACCGCGCCGGCGTGGGCAAGCCGTTCGTGTGGCGCGGCGCGGGCCGCATCGTCACGCTCCCCGGCGTATGGGCGACGAGCCGCGACGACGGCCAGCCGAGCTTCGCGCTGCTCGAGGGGCCGGCCTTCATCGCCGTCGACCGCGCGGCGTGGCTCGCGCACGGTGCGCTCGTCGCCGATGCGGTGGAGTGGCGCACGAACCTCGCGCAGCGCGAGCTCTTCTAGCGCCGGGCGAGCCGCCGCCGGTTCAACCGGGCGTCCACGCGCGCGCGGCGGCGACGCGGTCCGCGAAGCCGGGGCCGGCGGCGGCGAAGTCGCGGGCGGCGGCGTCCGCGCTCGCCTGCGCCTCGGCCGCGTGGCCGGTGTGCGCGAGCGTGGTGGCGCGCGCGAGCTCGATGTCGGCGCGGTCACCGGGCGCGGCGAGCGCGAGCGCGGCGGCGTACGCGGCATCGGCCGCGGCCCACTGACCGCGCGCCGCCGCGAGCTCCCCGCGCGCCTCGACAATCGCGGCCATGACGTGCGACCCCGCCCCGAAGCTCGCCTCGAAGATCGGCGTGATGCGCTCGAGGATCGCGGCGGCCTCCGCGAGGTCGCCATGCCTGGCCGCGACGGCGCGCCCGATCTGCGCGCGCGCCAGCGTCAGGTCCGCGATCGCCACGTCGACGTGCGCGTCCCCCTTCGCGCGCACCAGCAGCGGCCGCGCCAGCGCGAGCTGCGCGACCGCGTCGTCGTACCGCCCGATCGCGTCGAGGCTCACGGCGAGGTTCGTCCGGGCCTCGGCGACGTTCGCGATCGGGCCGATCGTCGACGCCAGCTCGTCCGCGATCGCGACCTCGAACGCGCGCGCCGCCTCCGCGCGGTATCCACCGCCGGCCAGGGAGTCCGCCAGCTCGGCGCGGGCGAGCGCCGTGGTGACGCCGTGCTCGCCGAAGATCTGCGCCTGCCGCGCGACGACCTCGCCGGCCGCCGCGATCGCGGCCTCGTGGTGCCCCAGGTGGTCCTCGGCCATCGCGAGCCGGCGCAGACCCTCGATCGCCTCGCGGCGCAACGGCGCCACGCGCTTCGCGAGCGCCGGGTTCACGCGCCGGAGGATCGCGAGGCCCTCCGCGTCATGGCGCTGGACGATCAGCGCGCCGGCGAGGTCCGACTCACCGGCGAGCCGCTCGACGTGATCCGGCGGGATCACCTTCGCCCGCATCGCGTCCGCGGTGCGGAGCGAGGCCACCGCGTCGTCGTAGTGGCCGAGCTCCGCCTGCAGCAGCCCGCGGAGCGTGTAGAGCCGCGCGGTCAGCCGCGACGGCTCGGTCGGGAGCTCGGCGATGGCGGCCAGGTTCGCCGCGGCATCGCCGGTGCGGGTGCCCGCGGCGATCCGGGCGATGTCCCCTTCGATCTTGAGCTCGTCGTCGCTCGTCGAGCTGGCGAGGGCGGCGGCCGCGGTCGCCGCGCGGAGCTGGCCTGCGCGGTCCCCGAGCTCGTCCGCCACCTCCGCCTCCGCGAGCCCCGCGCGCGCGGCGAGGACCTTCGCGTGGATGCCGCTCGCGGTCACGCCCGCCACGGCGGCGAAGGCTCGGGCCTCGTGCAACGCCCCGCGGTCGCGGGCGACCTCGGCGCGCGCCAGGAGGCGATCGGCCGTCGCGTAGACCGCGCGCTCGATCGCGGTGTCCGGAATGTAGTCATCGCGGCGCAGGCGCTCCAGGTTCGCGCAGTCGGCGAGCTCGGGCAGCTCGTCGGCGGCACCGGCCGCGCCCGCCACGGCGGCGGCATCGCCGGCCACGACCGCGTCGACGACGACGCCCACGCGGCGGCGCGCGTGATCGAGGCAGGTCAAGCGCAGCTCGGCGAGATACGCGGTGTCGTCGCTGTGGCAGACCTCGTCGCTCGCGGTGACCCACGCCTGCGCGTAGGTATCGAGCGCGGCGAGCGTGTCCGCGCCGACGCGGTCGGCGACCTGCGCGCGCTTCGCGGGCCAGACCTTGGCGAGGCCGGCGCCCGCCGCCGCGCATGGATCCGGCGCGCGCCCGCGCAGCGCCAGCGCGATGATCGCGGCCAGCGCGAGCCCGAGCGCGCCGCCGCCACCGAGGACGAGCCCACGGCGCCGCGGCCGCGCCGGCGCGATCGCCCGGACGAGCTCCTGCATGCTCGCGTACCGCGCCGCCGGCTCCACGGCCATGCCGCGCCGCACGGCCCGCTCGAGCCAGCCCGGGAGCGCGCGCGCGCCGGGCCGGATCTCGCCCGCCGCCATCGCCGCCCACAACATCGGCGCGGTGGCGCCCTCGAACGGGTGCCGCCCGTGCAGCGCCTCGTACGCGGCGACCGCGAACGCGTACTGATCGCTGCGCGCATCCGGCGGCCCGCCGGCGACGAGCTCGGGTGCCATGTACGCGGGTGTGCCCGCCAGCGCGCCGGTCTGCGTGAGCCGCCCGAGGTGTGGATCCGGAGCGGCCGCGGCATCGTTTGGCTCGTCGCCCGCCCGGGCGAGGCCGAAGTCAGCGACCCGCGCCCGCCCGGCGCGATCGACGAGCACGTTGTCGGGCTTGAAGTCCCGATGGACGAGGCCGCGCGCGTGCGCCGCCGCGAGCCCCTGCCCGGCCTGCGCGAGCATCGCCGTGATCTCGCGCCACGGACGGCGGGTCTCGGCGAGCCAGGCGGTGAGCGTCGAGCCGTCGACCAGCTCCATCGCGATGAACGGTGTCCCGCCCTCGGCGCCGACCTCGTACACGGTGACCACGTTCGGGTGGGCGAGCTGGGCGGCGGCGCGGGCCTCGCGCACCAGCCGCGCGCGCGTGTCGGCATCGGCGCTGGCGTGCAGGCGCTCGAGCGCGACGGCGCGGCCGAGGTCGGGGTCATCAGCGCGGTACACCGTGCCCATGCCGCCGCGGCCGATCCGCCCGCGCACGATGTAGCGGCCGACCGCGCGCCCCGCCGGCCACTCGTCGGCGGTCGCGACCGACACGGGCTCGCCCGTGGCCGGCGCGGTGGGCCCGCTCGCAAGCGCCGCGTACATCGGATCGGCGTCGGCGCGTCCGGGGCCCGGCAAGCGCCTAGAATGCCCGAAACCGTCGCGCTCGTCAGGTCTTCATCGCGACCGCTGGTACGCTGGGGGCGATGGGAAGCAACACGCGGTTCGCGGTGGCGATCGTGGTCGGCCTCGCGGCGCCGGCGGTGGCGGCGGCGAGCACGCTGACGGTCGGCGTCGGGCAAACGTACACCACGCTCGCCGACGCGGTCGCCGCCTCCACCGACGGCGACACGATCGCGATCCACGGCGGCACCTACCACGAGGCCGTCAAGATCACGCACGCGAACATCACGGTGGTCGGCGTCGGGGAGCGGCCCGTCCTCGACATGACGGGCCTCGCGATCGACAACGGCAAGGGCATCCTCGACGCGGTCGGCGCGAACTTCGCCGTCGAGAACGTCGAGCTGCGCGGCGCGGCCGTCTCGGATCAAAACGGCGCGGGGTTGCGCTGGGAGGGCGACGGCACGCTCGCCGTGCGCGATTGCATCTTCCGCAGCAACGAGGACGGCATCCTCGGCGGCGACTTTCCCGACAACACGGCCATCATCGAGCGCAACGAGTTCGTCGACAACGGGCGCGGCGACGTCGGCTTCACGCACAGCGTGTACTTCGGCGAGGTCGACAGCGTCACGTTCCAGGCGAACTGGAGCCACGCGCTGTGCCCCGATGGCGGGGACATCGGGCACCTGTTCAAGTCGCGCGCGAAGCACAACTTCGTCCTCTACAACCGGATCACGGCCGAGGACACGCACTCGAGCTACGAGCTCAACATGCCGGAGGGGGGCGAGGCGTACGTGATCGGGAACCTCGTCCAGCAGCGCGTGGGCGGGCAGACGATCATGATCTCGTTCGGCGACGGCGACGGCACGCAGACGCCCGCGTCGCACCTCTACCTGGTCAACAACACGCTGGTCAGCGAGTCCTCCGGGCCGGCGACGTTCGTGCGCACGACGCAGAGCGACGCGCAGCTCGTGCTCGTCAACAACCTGTTCGTCGGGGCGGGCACGCTGACCTCGGGCGGCGTGGTCGCGGCGATGACGGCGAACGTGATGACGACGACGCCGGGCTTCGTCGATCAGGCGGGCTTCGACTACCACCTCGGCTCGGGCTCGCCCGCGATCGACGCCGGCAGCGACGCGCCGACCGCGCCGACCGCGCCCGCTATGCCGCTCACGCCCGTCCAGCAGTACGTCCAGCCGACGTCCGGCGAGGGCCGCGCCGCGGTCGGGACCCTCGACGTCGGCGCGTACGAATTCGGCAACGTGGCGCCGGCCGGCGGGGACGGCACGGGCGGTGGCGGCGCAGACGCGGGCGGCAGCGGCGGCGGTGATGACGGCGGCGGTGGCGGCGGATGCTGCGAGGCCGGCGGCCGCGGCGGCGCGGGCGGGCTCGCGCTCGGCGCGCTCGTGGGGATCGCCCTGCGGCGGCGGCGGCGCGCCGGGTCGGGTCGGGTCATTCGGAGCGCCCCGGGGGCCGGTAAGACGCACGTTCCGTGGCCGCAAAGGTAGCGGCCAGACGACAGCCGCCCCATGCGAAGCTCCGACCCATGTCGCCCCGGGTCGCCCTTGTCCTCGCGCTCGCGTGTTCCGCCTGTTCGCACGAGGCGGCCACGGAGCCGCCGGCGCCGGCGCCCGACCCCGCGGACGTGCCCGCGTCCATCGATGCCATCGCCAAGGAGGTCCTCGCCGAGACCCACGTGCCGAGCGCGTCCGTCGCCGCCGTGCGCGACGGCAAGATCCTCTACGTCCACGCCTATGGCGACGGACGCGTCGAGCCGAAGGTGCCGGCCACGCCGGCGATGCGCTACAGCATCGGCTCGATCAGCAAGCAGTTCACCGCCGCGGCGATCCTGCTCCTCGCCCAGGACGGCAAGCTCACGCTCGACGATCCGGTCGGCACCTACGTCCCCGGGCTCACGCGCGGGGACCAGATCACGATCCGCCAGATCCTGACGCACACGTCCGGCTATCGCGACTACGCGCCCCAGGACTACATCGTCCCGGAGTGGGAGAAGCCGATCGCCGCCGACGCGATCCTGGCGCGCTGGGCGAAGGTACCGCTCGACTTCGAGCCCGGTACGCAGTGGCAGTACAGTAACACGAACTACGTCATCGCCGGCCTCATCTGCGAGAAGGTGTCCGGCCTGCCGCTCTACGAGCTCGTCAAGACGCGCCTCCTCGACAAGCTCGGCATGACGACCGCGGTGAACACCGACGCCGCCGCGCTCACCGCCGCCGACGCGCAGGGGACCTTCCGCCGCGCGGGCGGGCCCACGCACCCCGCGCCGCACGAGGGTCCCGGCTGGATGTACGCCGCCGGCGAGCTCGCGATGACCGCCGAGGATCTGGCGAAGTGGGACATCTCGATGATCGACCAGTCGCTGATGTCACCGGCCTCCTACCGCGCGCTCGAGACGGACCAGGTGCTCGCCAACGGGGTGGCCACGCACTACGGCCTCGGCACGAACGTCGCGATGTCGGCCGGCGAGCGGCGGCTCGGCCATGGCGGCGAGGTCTCCGGCTTCGTGGCCGCGAACGTGATCCTGCCCGAGCACCGGATCGCCGTCGCCGTGCTCACGAACCAGGACGCGAGCGGCGCGGCGAGCACGATCGCGGACCGCGTGGTCGACGAGCTGATCCGGTCGCAGACGCCCGCCGCCGATGCTGACAAGCGGATCGCCGCGCTGCTCGACGGGCTCGCCCGCGGCGACCTCGATCGCGCCCTGCTCACCGCGAACGCCAACGCGTACTTCACGCCCGAGGCGATCGCCGAGTACAAGGCGGCGATCCACGCGGCCGGCGAGCGCAAGCACGTGCGCCAGGGTCGCACCGGCTCGCGCGGCGGCATGACCTTCCGCAACTACAGCGCCGTCTACACCGACAAGACGCTCGCCATCAGCGAGTACGAGCTGCCGGACGGCCACGTCGAGCAGTTCCTGATCGAGTGAGCCGAGCGGCGCGCGTGCTACGGTCCGCGCGATGCGTCGGTCCGAGGTGTTCGCGCTCGTCGTGTACGTGGGCGCGTGCCAGCTGGGGACGACCGCGGCCCCGGCCTCCCGCGCCGAGGTCGCCGGCAAGCTCGAGCTCGTCGACGCGCCGGCGGGGACGGCGGACATCGCCGCGTACGTCGCGCCGCTGGTGCCGCGCGCCGCGGCCGAGCACAAGAAGCTCGTCGTGTACGTCGGCGCCGCGTGGTGCGAGCCGTGCCGGTACTTCCACGCCGCCGCGGCGGCCGGCGAGCTCGACCGCGAGCTCGGCGACGTGCGCCTCGTGGTGTTCGACGCCGACCGCGATGGCGACGCGCTCCGCTCCGCGGGCTACACCGCGCCGATGATCCCGCTGTTCGCGCTCCCCGCGGCCGACGGCGAGGCGAGCGGGATGCAGATCGCCGGCTCGGTCAAGGGCGAGGCCGCGGTCGCGCAGATCGCGCCCCGGCTGCGCACGCTCGTCGACGCACCGTAGGCCCCCTCGCCATCATGGCGAACCGTCGGTCGCCATCAAGCAGCGCACGATCGCCGGATCCCGGACGAAGACGGTGTCGTGGGCGTCGACGTCGAGCTGCGCGACCTGCACGTCGAGCATGCGGACCGTCTCGCAGTCGGCGAGGCTCGCCGCCGTCGACGCGACCCCGGTCAGCGTCCACGCGCGCTCCCGGTCCGAGGCCTCGGACGCGGGCGCGATCGCCGCCACGGCGACCGGCGCACCGGGGGCCGCCGCGTCCGTCACCACCGGCGCCACCGGCGCTTCTGCCCGGCCCTCGCACGTCGCGTTCTCGTAGTAGCCGTACGCCGCCGACGCGGCCGCGAGCACGGCCCCGCTGATGGCGAACATGCCGCCGACCTCGCGATCGGCCGCCACGCCGAGGTCGGTCACGCTCTTCGGCCCGCCCTGCGCGAGCGCCGCGATGCCGACCGCCGCCCCGACGACCGCCGCCGCCGTGTCGAGGACCGGCAGGGCCGGCGAGCAGGACGTCGCCGGGCCGCCGGCGACCTGCGCGTGCCCGGCGCGGAGCCCGCCGACGAAGGAGCAGCCACCGAGGGCGAGGAGGACGGCGACGAGGAGGGCGACCGCGCGCGTGGACCACACCCGGGTCAGCGTACGGCCTGACGCGCCGCGCGCACCGTGAACCCCTCGGCAACGAGCGGCAGAGCGCGCAGTGGGATACCTTCGGGGCGCATGGATCTCGACGCCAAGACCTTCCGCAGCATCGTCAACGCCACGGCCGGCAAGCCCGCGGCGAGCTACGGGGACGTCCCCGCGCGGCTGACGGCCCCCGAGGGCATCGCCCTCGTGCGGCTCGCGCGCCTGGCCGTCGACGCCGATGATCGCGAGGACGAAGAGGAGATGGCGTTCCTCGAGAAGATCATCGCGCACGTCTGCGCGCTGGCGGACATCACCGCGCCGCCCGAGGAAGCGCTCCCGAGCGACGAGGAGGAGCGCACGACGAAGCTCGCCGACATCGCGGCGGCCCTCGTCGGCAAGCCCAGCGCCGCGCTCGGCTATGCGATCGCCTACATGATGACCATCTCGGACCTCGACGTCGCGCCGATCGAGGCGACGTTCGTCGAGGACGCCGGCGAGGCGCTGGACATCGATCCAGACCATGGCGACGAGCTGATCGCGACGGTCGGCGAGCTGCTGACGCCCGAGGCGTAGGCGCGCCGGCAGGAGGCGAACGCCCGCGAGGAGGCGTTCTCAGTGCCGCGAATAAATCGCGGTCTCTGTCGATCGGCTTGTCGGCTCCGCCGCCGGCGCCTGTCCAGAGGAGAACGCCCGCGAGGGCGCGTTCTCAGTGCCGCAGGACGGCGATCGTACGCGCGGCGATCGGCGCCGTCGCGTCGAGCAGGCGAACGGACGCGCCATCGAGCAGCACGACGCCATCGCCCGCCGGCGCATCCCAACCCGCCGCGATGGCCCCCACGAGCTGACCGCGCTCGTCATCGGAGACGCGGCTCGTCGTGAGCCCGTCGGTGATCGTGCCCGCGTCGCGGTCGTACGTCAGGTGGTGGAGCAGATCGACGATGCCGTGCTGCGGGGCGCTGGCGCGGAGCGCGGCGGGGAGCTTCGCGCGCGGCAGGCCGGCGGAGGGCCGCGGCACCTTGACGGCGGCATCGGCGTCGAGCGCATTTGCCAGCGCGCGGCCCGCCGGGTCGAACCCGCCCACGCCCGCGAGCGCGTGGCCCGGCCCCGCGCCCGCCCAGACGAGCATGCCGACGCTCTGGTCGGGGATCGGGCGATGGTCGCCCGGCGTCTCGGCGAGCGCCGCCGTCAGCCGCGGAGCGAGCGCCGCCTCCTCGTCGGCCGTGAGGACGCGCGCGTGCTCCCGGCCCCACCCCGGCACGCCGTTCCGGAGCTGTACGACCGCGGAGTAGATCGTGTGGAAGTCGGCGTCGTAGACGGTGCGGCCGCCCGTGATGATCACCAGATCATCGTCCGGATCCTGCGCGCCCATCCCGTCGCTCGAGAGGAACGCGCCGTGGCGCTCGTACGCCGGCGGGGCCAGAGGGGTCGGGGAGACCGGCGGCGGCGGCGGCACGACCGGACGGCGAGCGACGGCCGGAGCGGGCGCGCGCGCGGCGGGCGGCTCCTCGAGCTCCCGCGTACACCCGGCCACGGTCAGCGTGAGGAGGACGACTGCGAGCGTGCGCATGACTCGATCTAACGCGCGACGGGCGCCGAGATGCTGTCGAATGCAGGTGGAATATCGGACCGCGCTACGGCGTTGTGTCGACGAGCATCGACCCGGGGCCGCCCGCCTTCTCGCGGCACGCCTGCATCGCGCCCACGATCTGATCGAAGCGCTCCGCCTGGCGGCTGTCGAGCGCCCCTGACTTGTCGTTCGCGTTGACCTGGAACCACGCCTGGTAGTCGCCGGCGACGGCGGTGCCGCACGCCTTGTCATGGCACGCGCACATCCGGTCGAGCAGCGGCATCAACGAATCGAGCTTGCTGTCGGTCTTGCTGCGGCAGCCCGTAGCACTCAGGACGGAGGCCGCGAACACAGCGGCCGCCAGCGAAAACTTCATGCCGGCAGCATACCTCGAACGGGGGCCGCCGCCGCGCGACCGGCGACGAGCCGCTCGTCCACGACGCGGACGCGTTCTAGGCCGCGGACCGCATGTAATAGGCGGCGCGGCCCGCGCCGCGGCGCTCGAGCTTCCGCGTCGTCACGAGGTGATCGACGACGGCCTTGACGAGCGGCGGGGCGAGGCCGAGGTGCGAGGCGATCAGCGCCGGCTGGATGCGGAGCGGCTCGCCCTCCTCGTCCATGCGGTCCTGGTTGTCGGCGACGAACGCGAGGATGCGCTCGATCGTCGGATCCGCGCGCGGGCCGCCCGAGCTGGGCGCCGACGCGACCGGCTCGGGCTTGGCGACCACGGGCACCGGTGGCGCGGGCGCCGCGTCGAGGGACAACTGGCTCGCGGCCGGCGGCGCATCGGGCACCGCGAAGGCGTGCGGCGCGGCCGGCGACCGCCCGCGAGCCGCCGCGCGCGCCGGGGCGGCCCCGCCGAGCAGCCTCGCCTCGAGCTGCGCGCGCAGGGCTTCCTCGAACTCCTGGACGAACGCCTCGACGAGCGGGCGGACGAGCTTCTCGAACTCCATGGCGCGCGGAGCTTAGCGCTTCTTCTGGATGGCCTCGCGCTGATCGTCGATGTTCTCCTGCACGGCCGCGCTGAGGTCGACCAGCGCCTTCAAGCCCGGGGTCCCGGCCTCGCCGTGCGCCGACTCGCAGCGGGTCGCCTTGCCGCGCGTCAGGCAGCCGGTAAAATTCTTGGCGGCCGCGTCCGCGAGCTTCGGGGTCACCTTGATCTTGTCGAGCGCGGCGAGCGCCCGGTCGACCGCCGCGTCGTTCTTCACGTCGCCGGTGACATCCGCGTTCGTGTTCCGCGGCTTGTCGCCGTCGGGCCCCTCGTAGGTCCACACGTAGTGGAGCTTGGTGCCGGTCACGGTCATCGTGGTGCGCATCGTGGACTCGGTCCCCTTGGCGCTGTGCATGTGCGCGTACCAGGTGAGCGTGAAGTCGGCGCGGGCGCTGGTGGCGAGTCCCAGGAGGGCTCCGACGGCGACGAGACGGGCGAGGATGCGCATGCGTCCGAGCCTACCGCAGCCGCGGGTGAGCGTTTGCACGCCACGTGCCTCGAGCGAATCTGTCGCGCATTGGCAACGGCGAGCGTCGCCGCACAGAGTGAGCGATCGAGCACGGGCGATTTTGATACGAGCGCCACCGTCCGAGGCGGATCAGCAACTTAGCGCTGGCACGCTGACCGCATTGCCCGGGGCGGAGAGAAGGTCCATGCGAGGAAACGCGAAGAGCGGATCGATCCTGGTCGTGGACGACGACGTCGACACGGCGGATCTCGTTCGCGACGGGCTCCGCAAGCGCGGGTTCGACGCGCGGTCGGTGTACACGGCTCGCGCCGCCCTGGACCAGCTCGAGAAGGTCGCCGCCGACGTCGTCGTCACCGACGTCAACATGAGCGACATGACGGGCATCGAGCTATGCCACGCCCTCCAGGCCTCGCACCCCGACGTCCTGCCGATCGTGATGACCGGCAGCTCCAGCGTGGAGACCGCGATCGCGGCGATCCGCGCCGGCGCGTACGACTACATCGTCAAGCCGATCAAGCTGGAGTTCCTGACGCTCGCCCTCGAACGCGCGCTCGAGCACCTCGAGCTCAAGCGCGACCTCGCCCGCCTGCGCTCGAGCGCCGGCAAGCAGGTTCGCCCCGGCCAGATCGCCGGCTCGAGCACCGCGATTCGCGAGACCACGGCGATGATCGCGCGCGTCGCCGACAGCGACGCGACGGTCCTCGTGACGGGCGAGTCCGGCACCGGCAAGGAGCTCGTCGCGCGCTCCCTGCACGACCAATCGGCGCGGCGCGAGCAGCCGTTCATCGCGATCAACTGCGCCGCGATGCCGGCGCCGCTCCTCGAGAGCGAGCTCTTCGGCCACGTCCGCGGCGCGTTCACCGATGCGAAGACGGCGCGCCCCGGCCTGTTCGTGCAGGCGGGCGCGGGCACGATCTTCCTCGACGAGATCGGCGAGATGCCGATGGAGATGCAGGTCAAGCTCCTGCGCGTCCTCCAGGAGCGGCGCGTGCGTCCCGTCGGCGGCGACGAGGAGGTCGAGATCCACGCGCGCGTGATCGCGGCGACGAACCGCAACCTCGAGGCCGAGGTCGAGGACAAGCGCTTCCGGGAGGACCTGTTCTACCGGATCAACGTCGTGGCGATCGCCGTGCCCCCACTGCGTGCGCGCGAGGGTGACGTCCTGTTCCTCGCGCATTACTTTCTGGCGCGGATCGCGGGCCAGATGAAGAAGAGCGTGGAGGGCATCTCGGCGCCGGCCGCGCGCAAGCTCCTCGACTACGACTGGCCGGGCAACGTGCGCGAGCTGGAGAACTGCATGGAGCGCGCGGTGGCCCTGTGCCGGCTCTCCGAGATCATCGTCGACGACCTGCCGCCCAAGCTCCTCGAGAGCAAGGAGTCGATGGTCATCGCCACGGCGGTCCCCGAGGAGCTCATCACGATCGACGAGATGGCGCGCCGGTACACGCGGCAGGTGCTCGTGACGACGAAGGGCAACAAGTCGCACGCCGCGCGCATCCTCGGTATCGACCGCCGCTCCCTGTACCGCCGCCTCGAGACGCTCTACGCCGACAAGGACGAGGCCGCGAACGACGAGGCGAGCAGCCCGAGCAGCGCGCCCGTCGCGGCCGTGCACGACGACGTGGGCTGACCGGTGACCGAGGTCGAGCGCGCGCTCGTGGAGGTCGCTCGGATGCTCGCGGCGAGCGGGTACCAGTTCGTGACGCCAACCCCCGCGACGCACGCTCGCGTGAACGCGCGCGCGGGCGCGTCGGAGGCGAAGGACCTGCGCGACGCGTTCGGCTGGAGTCGGCCGGCCCGGCCCGAGCTCTTCGGCCCCGCGCTGCTCGCCGCGCTGCGCGCCGCCGATGCCCTCGAGCCGTGCGGCGAGCGGCTGCGGAGCCGCGTCCGGTTCTCGACGCTCGGCGACGCGATGTACTTGCACTCGGCGTTTCCGACGGACCACGCGAACGCCGTCTTCTTCGGTCCGGACACGTATCGCTTCTGCGCGCTCCTCGGGCGCGAGGTCACGGCCGCCCGGCGCGTGGTGGACGTCGGCACGGGTGCCGGGGCCGGCGGCCTCGCGCTCGCGGCGCGTTGCGAGCGGCTGGTCCTGGCGGACGTCAACCCCCGGGCGCTCGGGTACGCGCGCGTCAACGCCGAGCTCGCCGGTGTCACGCACCGCACCGAGGTCGTCGAGGCCGACGTGCTCGCGGGGGTCACCGGCTCGTTCGACCTGGTCGTGTGTAACCCGCCCTACCTCGTCGACGCCCAGGCGCGCTCCTATCGCGACGGCGGCGACCAGCTCGGCATCGCCCTCGGCGTCCGGATCGTGCGCGACGCGCTCGCTCGGCTCGCCCCCGGCGGGCGACTCGTCCTCTACACGGGCGCGCCGATCTGCGGCGGGCGGGACGTCTTCCGCGCCGCCGTCGAGCCGCTCCTCGCCGCGTGCGGGGCGACGTGGCGCTATCGCGAGCTCGATCCGGACGTGTTCGGCGAGGAGCTCGACGCGCCGGCCTACACCGAGGTCGACCGCATCGCCGTCATCGGCCTCACCGCGACGTTGCCGTAGCGGACGACGCCCGCCGCGAGCGGCGCCCGCTCACGGCGCGCCCGTCAGCCAGCCCAGGCGAACGAGCTCGGCGTGGTCGCGGGCGATCAACCTGTCGCCGATGTCGGTGCGGTAGCGGACGTTCGGGATCGCGACCTTGCCCGCGAGCGCGTAGGCAGCGCGCTGGGCGGCGGCGACCGTCTCGCCGCGCCCGGTGACGACCATGATGTAGCCAACGGTCCCGGACGTCACGAGCTGCCCGCGGTCGAGCGCCACCTCGGCGAAGTGCAGGTGGTGTCGCTCGTCGGCCGTGAGGTCGGACGGCAGATAGATCGGCAAGCCCTTCGAGAGCCGCGCGTAGCCTTCGCTGTACGGGACCGGCGGCACGGTGAGCACGACGGGTTCGCGCTCGGCGTCGTGCGTCGCGAGGCGGCCATCGCCTCCGCCGTCGGCCATGCGCGCGAGGATGCCGTCCCATCGCTCGGCCTGGAGCGCGTCGAGGATCGAGTAGCCGGGATAGCCGAAGCGCGTGGTCAACTCGAGCGGCCACACGCCCTGCGCGTTGACGATCAAGTTGAGGTTCACGTAGCCGCGGTGCCCGTTAGCGGCGAGGCGAGGAGCGAGCCGGCCCAGCGTGGCGTCGAACAGCTTCTCCGCGCCGCGATAGCTGACGACCGTGCCCATCTCCCCCGTGAGCTCGCCGAGGTCGCCCGGGTACAGGCGCTTGTGCTCCCAGTCGAGGTTCGGCGGCGAGAAGAAGCGCGCGCCGTCGAAGTACGCGCCGACGCCGACCTCCACGCCGCACGCGTAGTCCATCAGGATGAAGTCGGGTGCGTGCGGGAGGACCCAGCGGTCGCGCTGGTGGGCGAGCGCGCCGAGCATGTCCATCCCGTCCTCGCGCATGCCGACGTAGTTGCGCATCGACGCGTAGCCGCAGCCGTTGAACTTCAGGACGTAGCGTCGCCGCGTGCGCGCCACGAACGCGCGCCCGTGGTCGAACGACGTGAACCGATGCGCCGCGAGGGTGCGCAGGCCGGCTGCGCGCAGCACCGCATGGCCGAGCTCCCGGTCCTGCTCGAGCTGATCGCCGACCCGACCCAGCCGAGGTCGGTCGCCCAGTCGCCGCCGGTCGCGAGCATGCCGGCCAGCATGTCGTGACAGTCGGCCTCGGCCACCTGCACGCGGACCTCGTGGCCATCCGCGACGAGGCGCAGGTACATGTCCCCGAGGTCGACGCTATCGCCGACGCCGAGGATCCTCATCGCGCGCCTGTGCGCCCCGGCCTCGGCGGGCCTCCCGCTGAGCGGCGGTCGTGCAGTCGCGGGTGGCCCGGCGATTCGTGGTGACGGACGCGGGCATCGCTCGTGGCTCAGCAAGCAGCGCGCCACGTCGCGCGGCCGTGCGCGGCGATCGGCACGGCGGCGCGGCGCCCGCCCTCACGCGGCGACGCGACCCGCCGCCCGAACCTCCGCGACCCGCTCGTGCACGCGCGCCACGAGACAGGCGGCGCTGCCGCCGGCGAGCTGGAACTCGTCGAGGGGCGACACGACACAGCGGCGGCCGAGGCCGGTCCAGACGCCCGCCATCGCGATGGACTCCGTGCCGGTCACGATGGTCTCGTCGACCTCGACGAAGTTGAGCACGAACCGCATCGCCTCCGCCGTCGAGACCGTGACCGTGCGCCGGAACCCGAGGGACGCGATTGTCCGGAGCGCCGCGGCCGTGAACGCTTCCTCGCACAGGAGCAACGTGTCATCCGCGAGCACGGCGAGCGCGGTGTCGAGGTGGAAGAGCGCGGCGTCGCGGAGCTCCAGCGGGATCACGGCGTGGCCGAGGAACCGCGCGAGCCCCGGCGCGGACGCCACCTCGGAGCGGACGCCATGGCCGAGGAGAGCGAGCCGACGATGCGGGATCACCACCACGTCACCGCCCTCGAGCTGGGTCGCGAGCGGCGGCGCGGTGTGCACCCCGAGGCGCCCGAGCTGCGCCGCGCGCGCCGCGGGCTCGTTCGCGCGCTCGGCGCAATGGACCGTGGCCGGCAACGCCGAGATCGACTCGCCCGTGCGCGCGAGGATCGCCGAGTCCTTCATGAACACGCAGTCGAACGCACCGTGGAGAAATGGCAACTGCGTCACGTTCGCCCCTGCGCGTCGGAGCGCATCGACGAACGCGGCGTGCTGAGCGCGCGCACGCATCGGATTCACGGCGCCCACGCGCATGTGTGGATTGATCGTCCAGGCCACGCGAAACGTGCAGCCGTCGCGATCGTTCTCGTGCGTGCAAGAACACGCGGGTCGACTGATGACGAGTTGCATCCGCGTGCCTGGAGCAACAACCGCGCCGCAATTCAGGGGAGCGACGAGGTCCGCGCCTTGCAACGGGGGCGAGGATGGAAGCTGTACAGACCGCGCTCGGGCGCCTCAATCACCTTCGCTTTGCCCCCGCGCGTCCCGCCGCGACGTGGGCGGTCGACCTCGACGAGGAGCTCGCGCTGAGGCGGCGCGAGCTGGCGTACCTCGAGGACGAGCGGGCGCTCGTCCGCGCGCGCGCGGCGGCGGCGCCCCGCGACGCGGACGGGTTCGTCGCCTGGTTCGAGGCGCTGCGGGACACCGGTCCCGGGCAGGGCGACCCCCTGTTTCCCTGGCTCGCCGACGAGGCCACGCGGCCGCAGCTGCTGTGGTTCCTCACGCAGGAGGTCGCCGGCGAGGCGGGCTTCGAGGACCTCGTCGCGCTCGCGCAGCTCAAGCTGCCCGAGCAGCCCAAGCTCGAGCTCGCGCGGAACTACTGGGACGAGATGGGCCGCGGGGCTGCGCGTGGCATGCACGGTCCGATGCTGGCTCGCATGGCGGCGGACCTCGCGCTCGACCCCACGTTGCCGATCGTGGAGGAGGCGCTCGCGCTCGGCAACGTCATGGCCGGGCTCGCCGCGAACCGGTGCTACGCGTATCAGGCGATCGGCGCGCTCGGCGTCGTCGAGCTGACCGCGCCGGGCCGCTCCGAGCTCGTCAATGCCGGGCTCAAGCGCTGCGGGGTGCCGCCGCACACGCGCCAGTACTACGCGCTGCACGCGACGCTCGACATCAAGCACTCGGAAGCCTGGAACCGGGACGTGCTCCGCCCGCTCGTGAGCGCGGACCCTTCGGTCGCGCCGCTCCTCGCCGAGGGTGCGCTGATGCGCCTCGCCTTCGGCGCGCGCTGCTTCGCACGGTACCGCCAGGAGCTGCGCGTGGCCCCGGCCGCGGCCGGCCTCCGGCGCGCTGCGTGAATCGGCCCCCGGCCTAGGCGCCCGGCGCGGCGGAGACCTCGCGCACGACGTCGCGCGCACGCTTGTCAGCGCGCAGGCCCTTGAAGCTCGGGTGGCGGAGGCGGCCGTCCGCGGTCCACTCCGCGAACGCGACCTCGGCGACGAGGGTCGGCTCGACCCACCGGACGCGCGGCCCGGTCCACGCGCGTTGCGGCGCCGGCTCGAAGGGTGTCTTGGCCGTCGCGAGCTCGTCGAGCTTCGCGCGCACCTCGGTCAGCGCGCGCGCCGTGAAGCCCGTGCCGACCTTGCCGGCGTAGACGAGGCGCCCCCCGTCGTAGTACCCGACCAGCAGCGCGCCGAGCCCCGCGCGGCTGCCGTCCGGCTCGGTCCAGCCGCCGATGACGAGCTCCTGGCGCCGGACGCACTTCGTCTTGACCCAGCCCCCGCTCCGCCCCGCCGTGTACGGCGAGTCGCGCCGCTTGGACACGATGCCCTCGAGGCCCGACTTGCACGCCGCGCGGAAGAAATCGCCGCCCCGCCCCACCACGTGGTCCGAGAACACGAGGGTCGGCTCCCTCGGCGTCTTCGCGAGGAGCGCGCGCAAGATCGCCTTGCGCTCCTCGAGCGGGCGCCGCGTCAGATCGCCGGCGTCGGTCTCCAGGACATCGAAGATGAAGTACGTCACCGCCGCCGACGCGTTCTGCAGCGCCTGAAAGCTCGTGCGCCCGTCCGCCAGGACGACGGCGACCTCGCCATCGAGCACGAGGCGCGTGTCCGCCAGGCGCGCCACGGCCGCGGCGACCGCTGGATACGACGCGGTCCAGTCGTTGAATCGGCGCGTGTACAGGTGCACGTCGTGTCCGCTGCGCTCGGCGACGATGCGATAGCCATCGAACTTCTGCTCGTGGAACCACTGGTCGCCGTCCGGCGCGGTGGCCACGAGGGTCGCGAGCTGCGGCTCCTTGATCGGGAGGGTCATCGGAGACGTCGCTCGCGCGGTGAACCATCGCCGCTCCGATCCCTGCGGAGGCGCCCGTGAAGCTCGGCCCGCGCGACGCTGTTCGCGGTCACGTGGCATGGCCGCGACGGTGTGGCAGGCGAGCCCGGCCGCGCTGGTGTCGTCCTTGCTTGGCTCTCGCGCATCACCGCCGCCCGGCGGTCACCAGAGGACCCCATGACTCCGAACACCGCTCCCAACACCGACGCACCCGAGCACGGCACCGATCCCAGCGGCGGAACCGCCGACCGCACCACCGGCCCGCAGCAGACGGGCGGCTACGGCGCTGACGAGGAGCCCGAGGATCATGCCCGGCGCCGCGGCGGCATGAACGGCGGCTTCCAGCGCAGCCCCGGCGACCAGACCGGCGCGACCGGCCACGGCCTCGACGACGAGCCCGGCGCGACGGGCGGGACGGCCCCCCCCCCTGGCGCGGGCGACGCCGGGACCGAGGGCCGGCGCCCGTAGCGCGCCCGCGGTCATGCCGCCGCCGCGACGGCGAACGCCGCGTCGCAGATATCGAGCGTCGCGTCGATGTCCGCCACCTGGTGCGCCTGGCTGATGAACCACAGGTGCCGCGGGTGCAACAGCACGCCACGCGCGAACACCTCCGCGTAGAAGGCGCGTCGCACGGCGTCGTTGTGCGCCGCATCGGGGTGCGTGAAGCGCAGGAACGGCATCGGCGGCAGCGGCTCCCCGTACGCCTCCGCGGCGATCCCGCGCCGGGCCGCGGCCTCCGCGAGCCCGCCGATCAGGCGCTCGCCGAGGCGCCACACATGATCGGCGACCTGCTCGCGGTCGACGATCGCCAGCGTCTCCAGCGCGGCCGCCATGCTCGCCGTATCACCGTGGTACGTCGCCGAGAGGTGCATCCCCTCGGCGTGGCGCATCAGCTCGCGCGGCCCGACGACCGCGGCGATCGGCCACCCGTTGCCCATCGCCTTGCTGACGGTCGTGAGGTCCGGCTGCAGACGGAGGTGCTGCTGCAGGGTCCCCGGCGGCGTGCGAAACGCGGTCTTGATCTCGTCGAGAATGAAGACGGCGCCGGCTCGATGCGTCAAGCCGATGAGCTCCACGAGCTTCGCGCGATCGGGCGGGTGCAGCATCTCCGGCGCGAGGATCACGCCCGCGACCTCGCCGGGATGAGCGTCGAGGATCGCCGCGAGCGTGGCCGGCTCCCGCGCCGAGAACTCAGGGACCTGCTCGGCGAGCCCGGTCGGCACCGCGGGGTCGACGGGGAGACACCAGTCGTGCCACCCGTGATAGCCGCAGCGCGCGATCCGCCGGCGGCCCGTGGCGCGGCGCGCGATCCGCACGGCCGCCGTCGTGGCCTCCGAGCCGGTCTTGACGAACACGCCCATCTCCGCGCCGGGGAAGCGCGGCAGCAGCGCCTCGAGGAACTGCACGTGCATCGGGTGGTTGAGCGACAGCAGGCTCCCGCGGCCGAGCTGCGCGACCGCCGCCGCGTCGACGCGCTCGTCCGCGTACCCGAGCAGGATCGCGCCGTAGGCGAGGACGTAGTCGATGTACTCGCGCCCGTCGACGTCCCAGATCCGGCACCCCTTGCCGCGCTCGAAGTACATCGGCGACGTCGCGGGCTCGAGGAGCGGGCGTCCCGACAGGTGGTGGCCCCCGGGCGTCAGCCGCGTCGCGCGCTCGTGCAACGCGGCGGACGTCGCGTACCGGCCGCCGGTGGTCACGCCAGCCGCCGCGTCTGCGTGAGCCCATCTCGGCGAGAGCGCAGCGCGTCCTCGACCGTCATCTCGAGCCCCGAGCGCCGCGGGGTCCAGCCGAGCAGATCCGCCGCGCGCGCGGCGTCGGCCACCAGCCGCGGCGGATCGCCGGGCCGCCGCGGGCCCATCGCGTGCGGCACGTCCCGGCCGAGCACCACCCGCGCCGCGTCGATGACCTCGCGCACCGAGTAGCCGTGGCCGGTGCCGAGGTTGACGGGGCCGAGCGTCTGGCCGTTCTCGATCAGCGCGAGCGCGAGAAGATGCGCGGTCGCAAGATCCTGCACGTGGATGTAGTCGCGGATGCAGGTGCCGTCCGGCGTGTCGTAGTCCGTGCCGTAGATGGTGAGCGGCTCGCGCAGGCGCATGCCCGCGTCGAGGACGAGCGGGATCAGGTGCGTCTCGGGCTCGTGGCTCTCGCGCACGGTCCCGTCGGGGTGCGCGCCCGCGGCGTTGAAGTACCGCAGGGCCGCCCAGCGCAGGCCGTACGCGTGACACCAGGCATCGAGCGCGTATTCGATCGCCAGCTTGGTCGCGCCGTACGGGTTGACCGGCTGGCGGCGCTCCGTCTCGGGGATCGGGACCCGCGTCGGCTCGCCGTACACGGCCGCCGTCGAGGAGAAGAGGCACGCGTGGACGCCGGCGTCGCGGACGGCCGCCAGGAGCCGCAGCGTGCGCACCAGGTTGACGTCGAAGTAGAGCTGCGGATCGCGGACGGACTCGCCGACCTGGATCTTGCCCGCGAAGTGCGCGACCGCCCCGACGGCGTGCTCGGCGCAGACGCGGCGCACCAGCGCGACGTCGCCGATGTCGCCGATCACGATCGGGATGTCCGACGAGAGCTGCGCGGCGCCCCCGCCGGAGTAGTTGTCGAGAATGACGACGCGGCGGCCGGCTTCGTGAGCCATCCGCGCGAAGTGGCTCCCCACGAACCCCACGCCCCCGGTGATGAGGATGGACGAGCGGTCGGTCATGCGTGCTCCAGGTGAACGGATGAGGAGGGCCGCGCGCGCCGAGCGTCGGCGAGCGGCGAGAGCGTCACGCCCGCGGTCGCGAGGTGCCAGACGCCGACGGCGCCGTCGATCGCGAGGTCCAGCACGGCGTGTACGAGGTCGGGCGCGAACGTCGGCGCGCGGTGCGCTCCGAACAGCGCCCCGACGCGCGCGACCAGGCTCGCGGGACACAGGGAGCAGACCCGCTGCTCGGCCGCGACCAAGGCGTGGTCGTCCGTCTCCCCGAGCGCGGCGACGGACGACAGCGACACGAGGTGGGCGCAGCGCCGGGCGCACTCGCGCGCGAGGAGCTCCCCCGCCGCGACCTGCGCGAGGTGCAAGGCATCGCGGTCGGCCTCGGCGCACTCGAGCTCGACCTGCCAGCCCGCGTCGATGACGAGCCAGGGCGCGTGCCGCTCGAACATCCGCCCGACCGCGGCCGGATCGGTCACGTCCGCGCCGCCGAGCTCGCAGCGCAGGTCGCGTTGCGCGCAGACCTCGGTGATGACGCGCGCGAACGTCGGCCGCGCGCCGATGACGAGGATCGGCTTCACGCGGACCGCCCCGCCAGGAGCGCGGGCGCCCGGAGCCCCGTCCGGACCGCGTACGCCGCGGCGATCCGCGCGGCCGTGGCCGGCCCGTTGCCGCCTTGCGCGAGCACGACGATGGAGCCGCCGAACCCGCCTCCCGTCATGCGCGCCGCGATCACCTCGGGCTGCGCGACCGCGAGCGCGACGAGCTCGTCGATCTCCGGCACGGTGATCTCGAAGTCATCGCGCATCGACGCGTGCGACGCGGCAAAGATCCGACCGAGCGCCGCGTGGTCGCCGCGGTGCAGCGCATCCACGGTCGCGAGCACGCGCTCGTTCTCCGTGATGACGTGACGCGCGCGGCGGTCGAGCGGCGCGGGCAGCCCCGCGACCCGATCGAGCTCGCCGGGCCCGAGCTCGCGCAGCTGCGCGACCCCGAGGAGCCGCGCCGCCTCGTCGCACTCCGCGCGCCGGATGCGATAGCTGCCGGTCGCGAGCGCGTGCTTGATCTCGGAGCCGATCACCATCACGTCGAGGCGCGGCGGCAACGGCACGCGCTGGATCGCGAGGCTCCGGAGATCGATGAACAGCGCCTCGCACGGCGCGCCGAGGCTCGACGCGAGCTGATCCATGGCGCCGGACGGCACGCCGACCAGCTCGTTCTCGGCCCGTTGCCCGAGCAGCGCGAGCGCCACGTCGTCGAGCTCCAGCTCGTTCGCGGCCCGCAGCGCGCGCAGGACCGCGACCTCGAGCGCCGCGCTCGAGGACAGCCCGCTGCCGAGCGGCACGTCCGTCTGGATCGTCAGGTCGCAGCCGGCGATCCGGTGCCCGGCCCCGCGCAGCGCTGCCGTACACCCCTTGATGTAGTCGAGCCACGATCCGTCGTGGGCCTCCGTCCCCAGGACGTACGCCCGGGCGGCGCCGACGAGCTCGCGGCTCGTCACGCTGACGACGCCATCGCTCCGGCGCCGGAGCCCGACGGTCGTCCGCTGCGGGATCGGCATCGGCAGGACGAACCCGCCGTTGTAGTCGGTGTGCTCGCCGATCAGGTTGACGCGCCCGGGCGCGGACGCTTGCAGATCACTCATCGGTCGTCTCCACGGCGCGCAGCTCGGCGGCCTTTGCTTCGGGCAACGTATCGGCGGTGAACGTGCCGGCCCCGACCTCGCTGCCCGCGAGGAACTTCATGCGGCCAGGCATGCGCGCCCAGGAATAGATCTCGATGTGGGCGTGCGCGTAGGCGTGGTCGCCGTGCACGGGCGCCTGATGCACCGCGAGCACGTACGGCATCGGTCGCTTCCACAGGCCATCGAGCTTGCGCAGCGCGAGCCGCAGGGCGCGGGCCAGGTCCAGGCGCTCCTCGGGGGCGAGCGCGTCGAGCGTCGGCACGGCGCGGCGGGGCGCGATCCAGAGCTCGTAGGCCCACCGCGCGCACACGGGCACGAACGCGACCGCGTGCTCGCCGACGTACAGGGTCCGGGCGTCCGCCGCCACCTCGGCGGCGATCAGCTCGGCGAGCAGGCCCGGCCGGGCGCGCTGCAGCTCCAGGGCGCGCTCGGCGATGGGCGGGACGAACGGATAGGCGTAGATCTGCCCGTGGGGGTGCGCCAGCGTGGCCCCGACCTCGACGCCCCGGTTCTCGAACGGGAACACGTACGCGACGTCCGCGCGCGCCCGCAACGCGGCCGTGCGATCGGCCCACACGGCGAGCACCATCTCCACGCGGTCGAGCGGCAGCTGCCCGAGCGAGACGTTCGCGTCCTGCGCGAACACCACGACCTCGCACGTCCCGCCGCAGGGAGCGGTCGGCACGATCTCGGCGGGCGGCGGCGCGGGCACCCGGCCCGTGCCGAGGGCGGGGAACAGGTTGTCGAAGACGGCCACGTCCCAGGCGCCCGCCGGCACCTCCGTCGGGTGATCGGGGTTTGTCGCCGGCGCGAGGGGGTCCCACTCCGGCGGCGGCAAGAACGTGCGGTTCTGGCGATGGCCGGCGTACACGACCCACTCGCCCCGCAGCGGGTGCCAGCGCAGGTGCGAACCGCCGACCCCCGCCGCGCCGCCCGGCGGCGTCGTCGCCACGATGGTGGGATCGATCGGCGCGCGCGCGTACAGCACGAGCTGGCGACCGTCGGGCTTGGTGAACGTATGCTGGTGCAGCGGCGGCATGGTCAGAGCTCCGGGTCGACGTCCATCGCGACATCCTTGCGCTTGCCGCGGGTGGCGGCGGCGATGCGCGCGACGTCGAACTTGGGTTCGCGCGCGGCGGTCAAGAGGCCGTTGGTCTCCTGGAAGGTGTCGGTCAGCTGCGTGTAACAAAACCCCGCGATGCCGCGGCACGCGTGGAGGGCGCGCAGGACGCCTTCGTACGCGACCGCGAGATCCTCGGCGGTCCGCGCGGTGCTGTAGCCCCAGCTCTCGCGGGGCGCGCCCGCCACCTCGACGCGCAGCGAGATGCCACCGAACTCGGACAGGATCACCGGGTGCTGCGCGGCGGTGAAGCCGGGCACCACGAGCGGCCGCCCGCCGGGCTGCTGGCGCTGCAGCACGCCCTCCACCGACTCGGGCGTGGCGTAGCGCTCGCGGAGCACGAGCGGGTTGCTCGCGTAGTCGTGGATCGTCACGATGTCCGTCGCGACGTTCTCCCAGCCGTCGTTGCCGACGACGGGCCGCGTCGGATCGAGCGTCTTCGTCAGGAAGTACAGCGCGCGCACGTAGTCGCGATGCGCGGGGTTCGTCGGCAGATCGGGGACGCCCCACGACTCGTTGAGCGGCACCCAGGCGCAGACGCACGGGTGCGAGGCGTCGCGCTCGACGGCCGCGGTCCACTCGGCGACGAGCCGCGTGACGGCCAGCGGCGTGAAGCGGTACGGGCTCGGCATCTCCGCCCAGACCAGCAAGCCGAGTAGATCGCAGAAGTACAGCCACCGCGGGTCCTCGAGCTTCTGGTGCTTGCGCACGCCGTTGAAGCCGAGCTCGCGCGCGAGCTCCACGTCGCGCCGCAACGCCGCCACGCTCGGCGGCGCGAGCAGCGTGTCGGGCCAGTAGCCCTGATCGAGGACCATCTTCAGGAAGTAGGGGCGGCCGTTGAGCGTGAACCGGTCACCCTGCACGCCGACCGTGCGCAGCGCCGTGTAGCTCCACACCGCGTCGACGATCGCGCCGTCCTGCCAGATCTCGATCTCGGCCTCGATGAGCGTCGGCTGGCTCGGGCTCCACAGCAGCTGGTTGCGAAAGTCGTCGATCCCCGGGTCCGTGAACGCGATGCGCCGCACGAGCTCGCGGCCCGCGGTCGAGTAACGGTCGTCCGCGAGCACCTGCCCGGCGTGCGTCAGGCGCACGTGCACCGTGGTCCCCGCCGCGACCGGTCCGGCGACATCGATCGAGACGCCCATCTCCCAGTGCTCGAGGTGGGGCGTCCACGCGACGCGGCGCAGGCGGCACGCGGGCACGGGCTCGAGCCACACCGTCTGCCAGATGCCGGTCGTGCGCGGATACCAGATCTCGTGCGGCTCCTCGAGCCAGTCCTGCTTCCCGCGCGGCTGGGCAAGATCCGTCGGATCGTCCTCGGCGGCCACGATGATCTCGAGGCGTCCGCTGGCGCCGACGAGCCGCGCCACCTCGGCGCTGAACGGCGTGTGCCCGCCCGCGTGGTGCGCGACCAGCTGGCCGTTGGCCCACACGCGCGCCCGATAGTCGACCGCGCCGAAGTGCAGGAGCAGGCAGCCCGCGCGCTCGGCCGCGTCGAGCTCGACGACGCGGCGGTACCAGCAGCGCGGGTGGAAGCCGGTGTCGCCGATGCCGCTCGCCGTGCTCTCCGGCGGGAACGGCACCGTGATCACGCGGTCGAACACGACGTCGCCCGGCTCGGCGAACCGCGCCGCGTCGTCGTACGCGAAGTCCCACCTGCCATCGAGGCTCCGCCACCGCGCGCGCTGGAGCTGCGGCGTGGGGTGATCCCCGCGGGCGATCCAGCGCGGATCGACGGTGCGCCGGATCATGCCGCCGCTCGCGACGCCTTGCGTTCCCACCAGCCGCGCCCCGCCAGGACGGCGTGGTCAGGCCGCCGGCCCGCGGCGAGCTCGCGGACCATCGCCGCCAGCGCCGTCGGGCGCGGCTCGGCGCCCCGCGTGTCGAAGAGGCCGGGCTCGTACGTGCCGGTGTCCCGGGTGACGAGCGAATCCCAGTCGTACGAGCCGAACGCGGCCCACGCCGTCAGCGCCACGACGGGCACGCCGGCGGCGCGAGCGCGCACGACCTCGTCGTACATCCCGAGGAGCCAGCGCATCTGGTCGTCACGCGTGCAGCCGAGGTGCGCCTCGGTCACCGCGAGCGGTCGGCGAAAGCGCGCGTGGCAGTCGGCGAGGAGACGCGCCCCCCCGACCATGCCGCACGCCCGGACGGCGGCGACGTCGGCGTAGCGGTCGCGGCCGTTGCCGCCGCGCTCGTGCTCGGGCCAGTCGTCGACGCGGTCGTCGAGGTAGCGCTCGCTCGTGACGTAGTAGTTGCACCCGATGACGTCCGGCGGGCACGGGTTGTCGGTGAACCAGCCCACCTCGGCGTCCGTCATGCCGCTCGCGTGCAGCCAGCGGCGCAGCGGATGGGCGCGGTCGACGCGGCCGCAGAGCAGATCCAGGCTCAGCCAGCGGCGCTCGTTCTCGAACGCCGCCTGGTACGCGAGGCGCGGCGCGCTGTGCGTGCACGCGAGGTCCTCGGTGGAGATGAGCCGGGCGTCCGGCGTCACGGCGCGGATCGCCCGCATCGCGAGGACGGTCGCCTTGCATTGCACGAGCAGCGCGCGCGCGAACGCGTGGTTCGTCCGCGCGTGGGGGTACCAGTGCCCGTAGAGCCCCGAGAACCGGGCCGTGGTGAGCGGCTCGTTGACCGGCGTGTACGAGGTGAGCCAGGGGTACCGCGCCGCGACCGCACCGGCGTAGCGCGCCAGGTGCCCCGGAAACGCCGGGTCGAGGAGGTTCGTGTAGCGCGGCCCGGAGCCGTGATGCACGAGGCCCGCGATCGGATCGACGCCGAGCACGCGGAGCCGCTCGAGCCGCGCGTCGGGCCAGCGCCAGTCGGCCGCGGCAAGCTCGTCCGGCGCCGTGCGCTCCCAGATCACCGGGTAGCGCACCGTGCGGACGCCGAGCGCGGCGAGACGATCGAGGTCGTCGTGACGGTGGTGGTGCCCCGAACGCACGACCTGGTCGAAGTAGCGGTCACCGACTCGGTTGACCGTGCACTCGATCCCGGCCCACATGGCGAGAGACCGCGTGCTCGATGGATCGCCCATTGGGTGCCCCCTCGTGGTCGCTGTCATCCCGCGCGGCCAGCTCTGCGTAGAGCTTGAGCGCCTGGGCGACGACCTGATCCATGTTGTAGTAGCGATAGGTCGCGAGCCGACCGACGAAGTGGACCCGCTCCTGGGTCTTCGTGAGCTCGCGATACTTCTCGTAGAGGGCCGCGTTCTCCGGGCGCGGCACCGGGTAGTAAGGGTCGCCCTCGGCGCGGGGGTACTCGTAGACGACGCTCGTCTTCGCGTGCTCTTGCCCCGTGAGGTGCTTGAACTCCGTGATGCGCGTGTACGCCTGGTCGTTGGGATAATTGACGGTGCCGACCGCCTGCACGCGCGCCGTGTTCAAGGTCTCGTGGCGGAACTCGAGCGAGCGGTACGGCAGCTTGCCGTACACGTGATCGAAGTACGCGTCGACGGGGCCCGTGTAGATCATCTCGCGCCACGGCACGAGGTCGGCGAGCTCGCGGTAGTCCGTGTTCGTGACGACCTTGATGTTCGGATGCGCCAGCATCCGCTCGAACATGCGCGTGTACCCGTGCAGCGGCATCGCCTGGTGCGTGTCCGTGAAGTAGCGGTCGTCACGATTCGTCCGCGTCGGCACGCGCGCCGTGACCGACGCGTCGAGCTCGCTCGGATCGAGCCCCCATTGCTTGCGCGTGTAGCCACGAAAAAACTTCTCGTACAGCTCGCGACCGACCTTCGAGACGACGACGTCCTCGGAGGTCTTCACCTGCTCGACGTGCTCCGCGACCTTCGCGAAGAACGCCTCGAGCTCGAACGACGTGAGCGAGAGCCCGTAGAGCCGGTTGACGGTGTCGAGGTTGATCGGGACCGGCACCTTCTGGCCATCGACGGACGCGAGCACGCGATGCTCGTATGGGCGCCACGCGGTGAAGCGCGTCAGGTAGTCGAAGACGATGTCCGAGCTCGTGTGAAAGATGTGCGGGCCGTATTTGTGAACGAGGATGCCGTGATCGTCGTAATGGTCGAACGCGTTGCCTCCGATGTGAGGGCGCTTGTCGCAGACGAGCACCCGCTTGCCCGAGCCATTCGCGAGCCGCTCCGCGAGCACGCTGCCCGCGAAGCCCGCGCCGACGATCAGGTAGTCGAACACGTTAGCGTCCGACCGGGCCGCGGAGCGCCGGGGCGATCTGGTCGGCGGAGCCGGTCGCGCTCGGACGCGGGACCACGTTCATGCCGCTCGTCCGCATGGCGCGCGTGTCGGCCGCGCGCTCGACGAGGCTCCACATCGCGGACCAGGTGCGGTCCCACGACAGATCGGAGAGGAACTCGTCGGCGTGCGCGCGCCGCGCCGCGACATCGGACGCGAGCGCCTCGTCGATGGCGGTGGAGAAGTCCTCCGCCGTGTCGGCGATCCACGCGAGCCCGTCGCGGCCGTACGGCGTGACCACGTCGCGGATCGAGGTGGAGACGACCGGGCAGCCCGCCGCGAGGTACTCCGGCGTCTTCGTCGGCGAGATGAACCGCGTCGCGTCGTTGCGGGCGAACGGCATCATCGCGACGTCCCACCCGGCGAGGTACGCCGGCAGCTCGGCGTAGGCCTTGTTGCCGATCCAGTGCAGGTTCTCGCGGCGCGGCAACGCGGCCGGATCCACCTTCGCGATCGGGCCGATCATCACGAGCTGGAGGTCGGGGCGCGCGTCGGCGAGCTCCTCCAGCAAGCCGAGGTCCATGCGCTCGTCGATGACGCCGAAGAAGCCCACCCGCGGCGAGGGGATGTGCGCCTGGTCGGCGGGCTCGAGGAGCTGATCGCGGGCCTGCGCGAAGTGCGGCACGTCGACGCTCGACGGGAACGGGTGGATGTTCTTGTGCGAGCTCGTGGCGCACTTGTGCTGGTAGAGGCTATGGCCGCCGGTGAACACGACGTCGGCGTGCTTCATGAGGACCGCTTCGCGCTCGGTGAGAGCGGCCGGCGCGCCCTGGAACAGCGACAGCTCGTCCATGCAGTCATAGACAACCGCGCGCGCACGCACGTGGTGCGTGAACGGCAGCGCCATCGGCGTGTAGTACCAGAGCACCGGGCGCACTCCGGACGGGTCCGCATCGAGGACGCGGTCGACCATCTTGCGCTGCTCCTGATCCGCGGCCTCCGGTGACATCCCCGGGGGTAGGTGCGGCACCGCGACGATGACGCTGTCGTCGCCGGTGTGGAGCGCGAGCTCCGGAACCTGCGAGTCGTAGATCGGTTCCTCGAAGAAGACGACGCGATGCGTTCGCGCGCAGCGGCTCAACAGGTGCTGCGGTCGCTGGTAGACGAAGTTCCAGCGGAGGTGAGAGAGGACGAGAACGGTGCCGTTCTGACGAGACATGGATCCCCGCGAGTGATTGGGGTTTAGGGCGCGCCGGGTGGCGCCGATTCGCCTCGTGCACGATGTGGACCGCGGGCAAACCGGCCCTGCCGAGGTGACGGAGCGACGTACCTGAGCGGCACTGTCACGCGCGCTACGTCCTCGCACACGCACCCGAAGACCGGCCTTCCACAGCGTGCGCTGACGGCAGCGTCCGCTAGGTTGCCGGCATGCTCGAGCAGCGCGCAGAGACGTTCGCGGGGCTCGCGGCGACGCGGCTGACGTCGGGCGCAACGACGATGATCGTCGTGCACGAGATCGGCCCGCGCATCGCCTGGTTCGGCCGCCGCGAGAGCTTTCTCTATTGGGACGCAGACGGCCGCCACCGCCGCGGCACGTGGCACCTGCGCGGCGGCCACCGGCTCTGGGTCGCGCGGCCGGGCGCCGACGAGAGCGAGGAGACGTATGCGCCCGACGACGCGGCCTGCCACGTCGCGCGCGAGCCGGGCCGCCTGGTCGTGACCGCGCCTCCCGATGCGGCGCGGATCCAGAAGTCGCTCGCGGTGACCGTGCGCGGCGAGGCTTGGATCATCACGCACTCGCTCCGCAACACCGGCGACATGCTGTGGGCCGGCGGCGCGTGGGGCCTGACGTGCTCGCGCCCGGATCCAGCCACGCACTACGAGGTCCCGCTCGACGGCGGCCCCGCGGGCTGGGACGTGCTTACCGTGGTCATCCCGCGGCGGTGGGGCGGCGACCATACGGCGCGCGTCGTCGACCCGCAGATCCAGTTCACCGAGTCCGCGATCCTCGTCCGGCCCGACGGGAACGAGGGCAAGCGCATGGTGTCCGCGCCGCGCGGCACGCTCGTGATGCGCGATCCGCAGCGCGGGTGCTTCACGAAGAGCGCGCCGTACGAGCTCGGGGCCGCCTATCCATGCGGCACGAACGTCGCGTTCTACCTGGCGCCGCGCGCGTTCATGGTCGAGCTCGAGACCATGAGCCCGATGCGGACGCTGTATCCGGGCCAGGCGCTCGAGCACGTCGAGACCTGGACCGCTACATGAACATTCACCAGTTCGCCACCGGTCTCCGTGCGCGTTCGCTCACCCCCTGTGGCGTCACCGCTCGAGCGCGAGTGATTTGGAGCGGGGTCGGAATCGCGTTGCGCGGGTTTCGTAAAAGCTCTATGAAAGGCCTGCCTCGAAAGGAGTCACCTTGCCTCGCCAACGCGCCGCGACTGCAATTCTTGTCGTCGACGATCACGTCGAGACCGCGACCGTCCTCCGCGAGGCGCTGAGCGCCACCGGCTTCGACGCGAGGTCCGCCCACAGCGCGAGCGATGCGCTGCAGCAGCTCGCGTTGCGGCGCGCCGACATCGTCGTGACCGACGTCAACATGGCGCAGATGTCCGGCCTCGAGCTCTGCAGCGCGCTGCGCGCCGGCCATCCCGAGATCCTCACGATCATCATCACGGGCACCGTCCAGCTCGATTCCGCTGTCAACGCGATGCGAGCCGGCGCCTACGATTACATCCCCAAGCCGCTCAAGGTTGCCGAGCTCGTCGCAGCGGTCGAGCGCGCGCAGGACGAGGTAACGCTCAAGCTCGAGCTGACACGCCTCCGGGCCGAGACCGTGGCGACCGCCTCGGCGCGCGTGGCGATCGTCGGCAAGAGCGCGGCGATCCGCGCGACGATCAGCATGATCGAGCGCGTTGCCGCAAGCGACGCCACGATTCTCATCGCCGGCGAATCGGGCACGGGCAAGGAGCTCGTCGCGCGCGCGCTGCACGCGCAGTCAGACCGCGCCGCCGAGCCGTTCGTCGCGATCAACTGCGGCGCCGTCCCCGGCCCGCTCCTCGAGAGCGAGCTCTTCGGGCACGTCCGCGGCGCATTCACCGACGCGAAGTCCGATCGTACCGGCTTGTTTGCGCAGGCCGGCGCGGGCACGGTGTTCCTCGACGAGATCGGCGAGCTACCGCTCGACATGCAGGTCAAGCTCCTGCGCGTGCTCCAAGAGCGCCGCGTGCGGCCCGTCGGAGGGTCGGAGGAGTTCGAGGTGCGCGCCCGCGTGATGACGGCCTCGAACCGGGACCTCGAGCACGAGGTGACGGAGAAGCGCTTCCGCGAGGACCTGTTCTATCGGATCAACGTGGTCCCGATCCTCGTGCCGCCGCTCCGCGTGCGCGAGGGCGACGTGCTGCTCCTCGCGCAGCACTTCCTCGTGCGCATCGCCGCTCACATGAACAAGCGCGTCACCGGCATCACGCCGCCGGCTGCCCGCAAGCTGCGGGACTATGACTGGCCCGGGAACGTGCGCGAGCTCGAGAACTGCATGGAGCGCGCGGTCGCGCTGTGCCGATTCTCCGAGATCACGCTCGACGATCTCCCGCCGCGCATCCTCACGGCCCACGATGCGCTCGCGGACGAGCGCGACGCGCTCGAGAGCATGGTGACGATCGACGAGAAGGCGCGCCGCTACGTGCGCCAGGTGCTCGCCGCGGTCAACGGAAACAAGTCCCACGCCGCGCGCGTACTCGCCATCGACCGGCGCTCGCTCTACCGTCGGCTCGAGCCGCGGGCCACGGCTGGAGCCGGACTCGGTATCGTGGGCACCGACGCGACCAAAGAGGCAAGCGCGGCTCGTTCCAGTGACGAGGGTACGCACGAATGACGACGCGTCTGTAGGTGTTCCGTCTACGAAACTGTGGCCGAGTCGCGCTGCGCCGGGCTATAGATCGCGAGTGGGTCCGTGGTGAGTGGCGGAGAACCGAGGTCCGTCAGCGCGACCGCGCTTGCGGACGCGATCGTCGATGCCGAGATCCGAGGTACCCGGGACCTCCCTGCGCTCGCCGCGGCGATCGAGCGCGTCCTCGCGCGGCTCCGCGAGCTCGTCGCGCCTCTCATGGGGGACGTCGGGTTCGACGTTGTCGTTCGTCGGTCCATCGAGCGGTGCGGCCACGAGCACGCGTGGCTCGGGACCGTCATCCGCCCGGCCCGTCTGCGCGGCGCGCCATCGCCGGTCGCGCTCGCCGACCTCGCGACCACCGTCGAGCAGATGGGTGCCGGACCCGCCACGCGCGCGATCACTTCGCTGCTGAGAGCGGTGCTCGATCTGCTTGGTCAGTTAGTCGGCGACGATATGACCGAGCGTCTCGCGAGTTCCATCTGGGCGCTGCCCCCAGGCCTATCACCGCGCAGCAGAGAACGCCTGACATGACCCGACGCGAACGACCCGAGCCCGAGCTCCTGTCGACCGGTATCCCGGGTGTGGACGAAGTCGACGGCGGCGGCTTGCCGGAGTACTCGTTCAGCCTGATCGCCGGCGTGCCGGGGACCGGCAAGACGGCCTTCGCACACCAGCTGCGGCTCGCGAACGCGACGGCCGCTCACCCCGCCATCGACTTCACGATCGTCGGGGCGGCGGCGGTCGCGATGCTCCGCTGCCAGCAGCAGATGGCGTCCTTCGACCCCGCAGAGGTCGGCACGGCGATCCGCTTCGTCGACTTGAGCGCCGAGGTGCTGGGCGGCGGCCGGGATCTCGTGCTGGCGAAGATGACGGCCAGAGTGCTCGCCACGAACCCGGCGTTCGTGACCGTGGATTCGTTCCGGACGCTCGTTCGCGCACGCATCGCGCCCGGGCCGCAGGTCGAGCCCCAGCAGTTCTTGCAGACGCTCGCGTTGCACCTGACGACGTGGCAGGTGACGGCGCTCCTCGTCGGCGAGTGCGGCGCATCCGAGCTCGAGACCACACTGGTCCTGACCATGGGGGACTCGTTCCTCCTGCTGTCCCAGAGCCGCGAGCGCAACTCGGTGGTGCGCAGGCTCGAGGTCAAGAAGATGCGCGGCGTGGCCTCGATCCCGGAGGGGCATACGTTTGGCATGAGCGAAAACGGCATCCAGGTGGTCCCCCGCACCACGTTCCCGGGCCACCGCCCGAAGCAACCGCTCGCTCGAGCGGACGGCGTTCGCGACTCGGGAGCTGGACGAGATGCTCGGCGGCGGGCTCCCCGTCGCCGACGAGACGACCGTCGCCGGCCCGTCGGCACGGGCAAGACGATGCTGAGCACGCAGCTCGTTGCCGAGGGCGTGCGCAACGGCGATGGCGGGGGGGGGACCGTATTCGAAGAGCAGGTCGATGACTACCTGCACCGCGCAGGGCAGATCGGCGTCGAGCTCCAGAGCATGGCCACGAACCAGCGCCGCGTGATGCACCTCCGACCGCTGGACCGGTCCGCGGACGAGCTCGTCTTCGAGATCAGGCGCGCGGTCGAGGAGATCGGGACCGAGCGGCTCGGCATCGATTCGCTCGACGGCCTCGAGGTCGCGCTCGCGCCGACGTTCCGCGAGGACTTTCGCGAGTCCCTGTACCGGATGGTCGGCCGCCTGACCGGCGTGAGCGCCGTATTCACGATCGAGCTCGCCGAGGCCTTCGACGAGATTTTGTTCAGCCCGCACGCCGTCTCGCTCCTCGCGCAGGACGTCTTGTTCCTGCGGTCCATCGAGATCGAGGGCGAGCTGCGGAAGATGCTAACAATCGTCGAGCTGCGGCGGAGCGCGCACCGCCGGCAGCTCCGCGAGTACGAGCGCCGCGCGACCGGGGTCCAGATGAGGCAGGTCCGGCGTGACTGCGCGGGCGTGCTGACCGGCATCCCGATCCCGCGCACCCTGCCCTCCGTGCCCGTCGAGGTTCCCGAGGGCCATCCCCGATGACCCCGGGCGAGAGCGCGGACCGCGGCGGGCGCGGGGACGGGGGCCTGGCGCGCTTCGACGAAGCGGCCCGCCGGCAGCGTGCAGCCGAGCGCTCGCGGATCCCAACCGCGCTGACGCGCGAGCGTGACCACCTGCCCGTGTACGTGAACCCCGCGTTCGTGCAGCGCTTCGGGGCCGCGACCCTGCCCGAGGCCCTGCCCGATCTGCTCTCCATCATGGGCGCCGACGCCGCCTTCGCGGCCGGGCTCGACGAGGTGTTCGCGGCGGCGACCACCGCCTGCGTCGCGCTCGGCGCGCCCGCCGCGGTCATCGTGGTCGTGGCCCCGATCCTCGACGCGCGCGGCACGGTCACAGGCCTCGTCATCCAGGTCATCGGCGACGCCCCTGCGCGCTCCGAGCCCCCCGAGCCCTCCGATCCCTCCGAGCCCGTCAGCATCGGGCGGACGCCCACGGAGGAGCCCGGGCTCGTCGCGATCAACGAGCGCTTGCTCATCGCCTCGATCCGCGAGCTCGAGGTCGCCGAGACCGCGCGGCAGCGTGCCGACAAGCTGCAAGCGCTGCTCGCGGCGATGACCGAAGGCGTGAGCGTGTTCGCCGCGAACACCGAGGTCATGCTCACGAACGCGTGCGGCTGCGCGATGCTCGGGCTACCAACCATGGAGGCGGATCTCGACGACTACCGCGCCTGCGACCTGCGCGGCCTGGACGGCGCCCCGCTGGACTTCGATCGCGATGTCCTCGCCGGGCTGCTCGCCGGCGCGGTCGCCGAGCGCGAGCTCGCCGTCAGCGACCGCCGCATCGTCTACAGCGGCGGCGTCGTGCGTGGGCCCGGCGGCGAGGTCGACCTCTCCATCATGATCTACCGCGACGTGACGGCGCTTCGCGACCTCGAGCGCGCGCGCGAGCAGTACCTCGCCCTGCTCTCGCACGACTTGCGCGGGCCGCTCTCGGTCGCCTCCATGTCGGCGGAGCTGATGGCCATGCATGCGCCGGGCGTGCCGGCGATCGCGGCGCTTGCCGCGAAGGTCGTCAAGCAGCTCGCCCTCGCCGACGGCATGATCCGGGACCTGCTGGACATGCAGCGGCTGCAGGCGGGGACGGTGATCGCCGTGCATCCGGTCGCGTGTGACCTCGTCGAGATCGCGCGCTCGGTCGTGGCCGACCTGGCGCTGATCCACGGGGACCGGGTGCGGCTCGCCGGCGTCGCGCGGCATCCCGGCATCTACGGCGAGAACGAGATCCGCCGCGCCGTGTGGAACCTCGCCACGAACGCGCTCAAGTACGGCGCGCCGATGACGCCGATCACCGTGACAGTGAGCGTGGCCGACGACGTGGCGCAGATTAGCGTCCACAACGAGGGGCCACCGATCCCGGTGACGGCGCGCGACCTGTTCGCGCCGTTTCAGCGCGGCCCGGCCACGGACGCGCAGCCGCCCGGCTGGGGTCTCGGGCTCGCCGTGGTGAAGGCGTGCGCCGAGGCGCATGGCGGCCGCGTGGACCTGACGAGCGACGTGGCGCGGGGCACCACGTTCACGCTCGAGCTCCCGGCCGAGTTGCCGACGGCCGGCCTGTGACGTCGAGCGACGAGCGGCTTACGCGTTCGGTCGCTGCTGGCCGTCGCGCTGACCATCGCGCTGGCCGTCGCGACCGCCGCCGTGATCGCCGTCGTGATCGCCGTGATCGCCGCCGAGGTTCTCGGCGAGCTGTTGCGCGGCTTCGCCCGCGCGACCGATGGCGTCGTGCGCGAAGTGCCCCGCACGCTCGCCGAGCTGGTCGCGCGCGGCGCCCATGAAGTGGTCCTCCGCGACGGTGCGCGGCAGAGCGAGCGCGACCGCGGCGCCGACCGCGAGCACGACCGCGCCGACCGCCAGCGGGTTGGTCCGGTACATCTGGGACCCCTGTGCGCCGAGGCGGCGGCCCTGGGTCGCCGCGCCGTGGCCGAGGTCCATCGCCGTGTGCTGGACGCGGGACGCGGCCGAGCCGACCGCCGCGCCCGCATCATGGGCGAGGTGGCTCGCCGCCGTGCCCACGCCCTGGACCCCGTGCATCGCCGCGCTCCCCGCGCCGTGCGCGAGCCGGTTGGCGGCCGAGGCCGCGCCGGTCGTGACGTTCGCGAGCTTGCGACCCGCGCGCTGCGCGAGGTTGCCCTCGTCGTGCGCCTCGTGTGCCTCGGGCTCGTCGCCCGCCTCACCGGCGTACCCGGCCGTCATGGCGTAGCCGTCGCGACCGTCCGAGCGCATGCGGCTCGAGCCGACCGGCGACCGGTCAGGCGACCGCCGCCGACCGAGCAGCAGCCACGCGAGGCCGACGCCGACGAGCGCGGCGGGGATGGGGTTGGCGCGCACCGTGTCCATCATGGACGTGCCGGCAGTGCGAACCTTGTCTTGTGCTCCGTGGACCATGTTCTCGACCTTTCCGATGGTCGCCTCGCGCATCGCTGCCTTGGCGTGACTCATCTCTTCGTTGAAGCGTGCCTTCGCTGCGTCGATCTCCGTCGAAACTTGCTCCTTCAAGGCCGTCTTCGCCTCGAGGAGCTCCGCGCGCATCGCGACCTTGGCGTCGGCGAAGTGCGCCTTGAGCTCGGTTTTGACCGTGTCGGCCGCGTCGTGGAACTGGCCCATCGCCTGGTCTTTCAGGACGACCGGGTTCAGCCGACCGTGCAGCTCCTCGATGGTGCTGCTCATGTCGTTGCGGGTCTCCGCGATCTGCGCGCGTAGCTTGCTCGCCTCCGCGCCGGAGCTGGGCGTGGCGCCCGTTACTGGATCTGTTGTTTCGCCCATGACTTGTTCTCCTGCAATGACGCGATGGTTTCGGTGGGACGGACTTCCATGTTCTTGAGCGCCGAGAGACCGGTCCGGGCCACGGCGTACGCGATGACCGCGAGCACGCCCGCGACGATCAGCGCCGCCGCCCACAGCGGGACGACCCGGCCGAGCAGCAGCACGGCCGCCGCCGCCAGCGTCAGCATGCTGACGACGCCGAGGAGCGCTCCGCCCATGACGACGGCTGCGCTCCGCGCCGCGAACGTGGCCTTGTGCGCGAGCTCGGTCGTCGCGAGCTTCATCTCCTGCCGGACCAGCGTGCTCGTCTCTCCCGCGAGCTCGCCGAACAGCTCTCCGATGGAGCGTTCGCGAGCCTGCGGCGCGGCGTCAGTAGCCGCCATCGCGACCACTCAGGTTCTGGGCGCCCATCCTCGACGTGCCCATCGAGGGCGCGCCCATCGAAGGCGCGCCCATCATGGCGCCGCCGTCCGGCGTCCCCGCCTCGAGGAGCCGCGGGGTCGGCGCCTCGTGCTGCGCGGAGCTCTTCAGGAAGCGCCCCGCGAGCAGCCCGACGAGGAAGGCGCCGCCCAGGAAGAGCACCGGATCGCGTTGCGCGAAGCGCTCGGTCGCGCGCATGGTGTCGCGCAGGTTGGCGTTCTTGACCGAGCCCGAGACGCGCTCGATCATCGCGGCTGCCTTCTCGACGTACGGGCCCGCGACGGTGTCCTGCAGGCTCTCGCCGGTCTGCCGGATGGCATCGGCGACCTTGCCCAGATCACCGGCCGACTTCTCTTGCCGGCCGTTGACCTGGTCGGCGACGAGGCCCTTGGCCTGGCCGGCGACCTTCGTGGCGAGCTCCTTGACGTCGCTGACGACGTCGGTCGTGGTGGCGGGCGGGGTGGAGCCCTGCGCGGATCGCGATGATGTGGTTTGGTCCATTGCCATCCGCAATGCGCGTCGCGTGCCACGCGCGGGGTCGCCGCCGCGCGCGTCTGGCATGGACGCTGCTCGGGGTGTGTGAGCGCTCGCAAGCCCGCGGCCGCATTCACGCAGGAGAGACTATGAAAGCACTTTGCTGGCACGGCCACGGCGACGTCCGCGTCGACACGGTTCCGGATTCCAAGCTCGAGGCGCCGACCGACGTCGTCATCAAGGTCACCGCGAGCGGCATCTGCGGCTCGGACTTGCACCTCCTCGACGGCTACCAGCCGACGATGGAAGCGGGCGACATCATGGGCCACGAGCCGATGGGCATCGTCGTCGAGGTCGGCAGCGCGGTGACGAAGCTGAAGAAGGGCGACCGTGTCGTCGTGCCGTTCGTCATCGCGTGCGGCGCTTGCTACTTCTGCCAGAAGACATTGTTCTCGTGCTGCGACACGACCAACCCCAACGCGGCGATCGCGGCCAAGGCCATGGGCCACTCGCCCGCCGGCCTCCTGGGCTTCTCGCACATGCTCGGCGGGTACGCCGGCGGCCAGGCCGAGTACCTGCGCGTCCCGCACGCCGACGTCGGGCCGATCAAGATCGAGTCCGGGCTGCCCGATGACAAGGTCCTGTTCCTGTCCGACATCTTCCCGACGGGCTACATGGCGGCGGAGAACTGCGACATCGCCCCGGGCGATACCGTCGCGGTGTGGGGCTGCGGCCCGGTCGCGCAGTTCGCGATCAAGAGCGCGTGGCTCCTCGGCGCGGGCCGCGTCATCGCCATCGACCGCGTCCCCGAGCGCCTCGCGATGGCGCGCGAGCACGGCAAGGCCGAGACCATCAACTTCGATGACGTCGACGTCTACGACACGCTGCAGGAGATGACGAGCGGCCGCGGCCCCGACCGCTGTATCGACGCCGTGGGCGCCGAGGCGCATGGCACGGGCGGGATGGACGCCGTGGTCGACAAGATCAAGGCTGCCGTCAAGCTCACGACCGACCGGGCCCACGCGCTCCGCCAGGCCATCTATTGCTGCCGCAAGGGCGGTCAGGTCTCGGTGCCCGGCGTGTACGTCGGGATTCCGGACAAGATCCCGATGGGCGCCTTCATGAACAAGGGCCTGACGATGAAGACGGGCCAGACGCACGTGCAGCGCTACCTCAAGCCGCTCCTCGCGATGATCGAGAACGGGGCGATCGACCCGTCCTTCGTCATCACCCACCGCGTCCCGCTCGCCGAGGCGCCCGCGGCCTACGCGAGCTTCCGGGACAAGACGGACGGCTGCATCAAGGTCGTGATCCAGCCGTAGCCGGCCCGGGTCATCAGGCCGGGATCGCGTCGCAGTCGCGGTCCCAGTGCCGGTGCGTCGCGAGCGCGCGGGCGAACGACTCGGCGAGCGTGGCGGCGTCCTTGCCGCGCCCCGTCACGACGCCCTTGTCGATGACGATGTCCTCGGCGCCCTCGTCCCCCGCGAGCATCGCGTCGCCGAGCTCGGCGAGGACGAGCACGTCGATCGCCTCGCCGCTCGCGCCGATCGTCTTGTGGTGCTTGTAGGCCTCCTGGATCCAGTGCACGGCGTCGCCGTTGCCGGCCAGGGCCGCGCAGCTGCTCTCGCCGCCCGGCACGAAGATGCCGTCGTAGAACACCGAGGCGCCGGTCTTGAACGTCTTGTCGGCCTCGACGGCCGCGCCCTTCGCCGCGCCGATGACGCCGAGGACCGGCGCGATGATCTCCACGATCGCGCCGCCCGCCGTCAGCGCCGCCTTGACGGCCGCCGCGGCCGCGCCATCGAAGCCATTCGCCACGAGGACGGCGACCTTGCGCGTCGCGATCGACGTCTTCGGCTGGTTCTCCAGGCTGAGCGCGGCGGAGACGCGGACGCCGCCGTTGTCACCGCGCGCGCCGGGGGCCGAGGTGCCCGGGGGGACCTGGATCGGCCCCGTCGGCACGGCGACGCCGATCGCGAGCGCGACCTGCTCGGCGAGATCCGGATCGACCTCGCGCAGGATGCCCAGCATCCGCTCCCGGATCGGCTTGCGGATGACCTTGCCGAGCTCGAAGCGAAACGCCTCGATCATGTGCCGGCGCTCGACGGGCGACTGGCTCGCCACGAACATCGTCGCCTGGCTGAAGTGGTCGCGGAAGCTCTCGCTGCGAACGCGCGTGATCTGCCCGTGCACCTTCTCCTGGCGGTGGACGAACCCGGCGTCGCCGGCCAGGAACGGGCACCCGCCCCCGATGGAGTTCGGGTGGTAGTTCGCCGTGTTCGTCATGATCGTGTCGCGGTGGAAGCCATCCTGCTGATGGTTCACGACCTCCACGAGCGGCTGGTTGATCGGGATCTCGGCGAAGTTCGGACCGCCGAGCCGGGTCAGCTGCGTGTCGATGTACGAGAACAGGCGCGCCTGCAGCAGCGGGTCGTCCGTGTTCTCGATGCCGGGGACGAGGTTGCCGAGGTGGAACGCGACCTGCTCGGTCTCCGCGAAGAAGTTCTGCGGGTTGCGGTCGAGCACCATCTTGCCGATGCGACGCACGGGCACGAGCTCCTCGGGCACGAGCTTCGTCGCGTCCAGGAGATCGAAGCCGAACGGCAGCTCGTCCTTCTCGCTCATCACCTGGACGCCGAGCTCGAACTCCACGGCCGCGCCGGTCTCGATGGCGTTCCACAGGTCACGGCGGTGGAAGTCCGGATCTTTGCCGGCGAGCTTCTGCGCCTCGTCCCAGACGAGCGAGTGCGCGCCGAGCAGCGGGCGCCAGTGAAACTTGACGAGGACGGCCTCGTTGTTGGCGTTGATCATGCGGAAGGTGTGGACACCGAAACCCTCCATCATCCGGTAGCTCCGCGGGATGGCGCGGTCGCTCATCACCCACATCACCATGTGCGCCGACTCGGGCACGAGCGAGACGAAGTCCCAGAACGAATCGTGCGCCGACTGCGCCTGCGGGATCTCGTTGGCCGGCTCGGGCTTGAGCGCGTGCACGACGTCGGGAAACTTGATGCCGTCCTGGATGAAGAAGACGGGGATGTTGTTACCGACGAGGTCGAAGTTGCCCTCCGGCGTATAGAACTTGGTCGCGAACCCGCGGACGTCGCGGACGGTATCGGCCGAGCCGCGCGAGCCGACGACGGTCGAGAACCGCACGAAGACCGGCGTGCGCAGCGAGGGGTCGTTCAGGAAGACGGCGCGTGAGAGATCCGCGAGCGGCTCGTAGACCTGGAAGTAGCCGTGCGCCGCGCTCCCGCGGGCGTGGACGACGCGCTCCGGAATGCGCTCGTGGTCGAAGCGCGTCATCTTCTCGCGGAAGTGGTGGTCCTCCAGCAGCGACGGGCCGCGTACGCCGGCCTTGAGCGAATCGTCGGTGTTCGAGATCGGAAGGCCGCCGTCGGTGGTGAGCACCGCCCCGCGCGGGGCGTCGCGGAAGGGCTCGAGCGACGCGACCTTGGCGTTCGTGTCCACCGCCGCATCGGGCCCCTGCGGGGGCATCGGGTCGAACGGCTGTTCCGCGATCGGACGCGGGGCCGGCGGTTTTTCGGTCGAGGGGATGGAGGCCTGGATCGGCTCGTCAGCGGGCATGTGCGTAGCCGCTTTGCACCATCGGCGCCACGGCCGTTGTCCGTGACGCGCGACCCGGTTGTGGGTCACGTCGCCGGTGTGGCGTCCGCGCATGGTCGTTTCACCGCGCATCACGTCCGCCGGTCGGCGGCCATGGCATGGCGAGTGAACCGAGCGCGAGGGATGTGGTTTCTCTACGCCTTTCTTGTCGTGGCCGGCGCGCTCAACACGGTCCAGGCCGCGACGAACAGCGCCCTCCACAAACAGGTCGACATCCGGTGCTGCCGGCGATCGCGGCCGGCCTCGGCGGCCTCGTCGTGCTCCTTGTCGCGCTCGTCGCCTACACGGGCTGGACGCGCACGCCGTTGCCCTCGGCGGCGCAATGGGCCGCCGCCCCGTGGTGGTCATGGACGGGCGGCATCCTCGGCTGCGCGTACGTCCTGGCGATGGTCAACGCGCCGGAGAAGGTCGGCGCCGGCATGTTCGTCGGCATCACGGTGACGGCCGCGATCGTCACGTCGCTGGCGCTCGACCACTTCGGCGTACTCGGGCTCGAACCGCACACCGCCTCGGTCCCGCGCTTGCTCGGAGGCGCGCTCATGATCGGGGGAGTGGGCCTCCTCGCGAAGTTCTAGTGAGCCCGCAGGCACGGTGATGGGGCGCGCACGGGCCGATCGTGAAAGCGCTCCGCTGCGCCGGTCCTGCTCCCCGGTGTGAGGTGCGCCTGGCGCGCAAGCCCGTGGCGCGCGTCAGCTTCCAGGTGTCGCGTGTGCCATCGCGTGACGGCCTTGACCCCGAACGCGATCAGCGACCGCCTGCGCACGCACAAGCAGGCCATGTCGGATGCATGGGAGGCCACGACGCTCGCGGAGCTACCCGAGCTCGGCCGGCTCGACCGGTCCGCGCGCGTCGACCACCTCCCCGAGTTCCTCGACGGGCTCGCGTGCTGGATCGAAGGTGCCACGGCCTCGGTGCGCGCGGGCTTCGAGGCGCTCGTCCAGCGGCACGCGATCCAACGGTTCGGCTACGGCGTGGAGCTGCGCACGCTCACACGCGAGTACGCGCTGCTGCGGATCGCGATTTTGCGCGAGCTGCGCGTCGTCATGGACGCGACGCTCTACCCGCACCTGATCGAGCTCGATGAGGGCATGGACGAGGCCGTTCACGCGGCCGTACGGCGCTACGCGGAGGCGCGCGACCAGCTGCGCGACCGGTTCGTGGGCATCCTGGCCCACGATCTGCGGAGCCCGATGAGCGCGATCCTCATGGGCGCAGAACGGATCGGCATGTCATCGGACGAGCGGCTCTGGCCGATCGGACGCGCGATCGAGCGCAGCGGCGAGCGCATGGTGCGGATGATCAGCGACATGCTCGACTTCACCCGCGGCCAGCTCGCTGGCGTCATCCCGATCGTGCTCGCGGTGACGAACCTCGGCGACGTGTGCGAAGAGGTCGTCGCCGAGCTCCGCCACGTGCACCCGACGCGGGACGTGCGCGTCATGACATCCGGGGACCTCCCCGGCTCCTTCGACCGCGACCGCGTGCTGCAGGCGTTGTGAAACCTCGTCGGCAACGCGCTGGAGCATGGCGCGAACCCGGTCGAGGTCGCCGTCGCCGAGGCACCGGACCGCCGCGCGCTGGTAACCACCGTGACCAGCGGCGGCGGCGGCGCCATCCCCACCGCGGAGCTCGCGAGTCTCTTCGACCCCTTTCGGCAGGCCTCCCGATCGCGCGGCACCGGGCTCGGCCTCGGCCTGTACATCGTCCAGCAGATCGCGCTCGGGCACGGCGCCACGTGCAGCGTCACGTCGTCCGCCCAGGCCGGCACCGCGTTTGCGGTGCGCTGGCCGCGCGTGCGGCCGGACGGAAGCCCCCGACGGCCGGTGCCGACCAGGGTGGCCAGCGGAGAGCGCGTCCGGCTTGCCGTCTGGCCCGCGCCACGCGGCGAAAGAGACCGCGAATAAATAGCGATCTCTGTCGGTCGGCTCGTCGGCTCCGCCGCCAGCGCCTGTACGGAGGAGATCGCCCGCGAGGACGCGAGCTCAGCCGCGCGCCGGGACGTCGACGCGGGGAACCGCCGCCGGCCTGGCGGCCTGACCGATGCGCTCGAACGGCAGCCACGCGAAGCGCGCGGCGAGCCATCCCGCGAACGCGACCACGCCGATGCGCGGCGGTCGGGTTCCGTGCACGTCGGCCGCGACCTCCGTGGGCGCGAACAGGTTGCCGTCCGTGTCGGGCTCGCGGTGCTTCTCGAGGTGCCACGTGCGCAGCGCGGCGAGCAGTAGGCGCTCCGCGGTGCGCGGCGCCAGCGCGTGCGTGGCGCGGCCGAGCATGATCCAGCGCGTCACGTAGCGCGACGCGCGGGGCCGTTCGATGACGCCCACGACGGCGCGGGCCACGTCCTCGGGCGACTGCATCGGGGACAGCGCGCGCGGAGGTGCGTCACGTTCGTCGCGCTCTCGAAGTGCTGCGTGTCGACGGTGAACGGGAACACCGTGCAGACTTTGGATAGCGGGTTCGTCGGCCACCGAAACGCGCAGTGACTCCGACATCCCGTGAGGAGCGAACTTGCTGATCGCATACGACGGCACGTACCCATGGCCGAGCTCGCTGAGGACGGAGCCCATGTTGACGAGGATGCCCGCGTGCTGCCGGCGAAACACGGGGATCGCGGCGCGGGCGCCCGCCATCGCGCCGAAGAGGTTCGTCACGATCACGCGCTCGTGCAACGCGAGCGTGGCCTCCTCGAGGCGCGCGAACAGCGTCACGCCGGCGTTGTTGATCCACACGTCGATCCGGCCCCAGCGCTCGAGTACGGTGCGCGCCAGGTGGTCGACGTCGGCCTCGATCGTCACGTCGGTGATCACGGCAAGCGCGGCGCCCGCGCCGAGCACGATGCACTCGCGCACGACCTGGGCCAGCGCATCCCCGCGCCGTGCCGCGACCACGACGATCGCGCCGCGTCGGGCGAGGGCCCGGGCGGTCGCTCGACCGATGCCGCTCGACCCGCCGGTGATGACGACCACGCGGTCGATCAGCGACGCCACGAGGTCGCTCCCATGGAGCGCTCGGGCGCACGGTGGATACCGTCGGGCACGGCCGTCAGGTGCGGGGCGGCGTGCACGCCGACGGGCGCGGCGCTCGTCAGCGGGTGCCCGAGATCCGCTTCCATCTCGTACGGGTCGTGGGACGAGCGGACCACGAGTTCGTCGCCGTGCTGCGCCACGAGGTCCCGCAGGCGCGCCTGGTTCGAGAGGCGCGCGCTGCGATCGACCTCCATCATCCACTGGTAGAACCGCAGGCCGCTACGGCACCGCGGCGTCGCCTCCATCTCGCGCCGGTCGAAGTACGCATCTCCCGCGAGGAACCACCAACGCGCGCCGTCGCGAACAGCGACCCCGGCGTGCCCGGCGGTGTGGCCCGCGAGCGGCACGAGGAGGATCTCGGCGGGCAGTCCCCACAGCGAGCGGACCGCATCGAACCCGAACCAGCGCTCGCCGGCCGGCTGCGCGTACATCTGCCACCGTACCTGCGAGTGCCACTGCTGCGGCCGAAACCGCTGGCGATCGAGCCACGTTCGCTGCCTCGTCGCCGCGTCGTGCTCGGCCCGCATCATGTGAATCGAGGCCTCGGGGAAGTCGTCGAGCCCGCCGGCGTGATCGAAGTCGAGGTGGGTGAGGACGATGTGCCGCACATCGCGCGCCGAGTAGCCGAGCGCTTCGATCTGCCGCACCGCGGTCACCTCCTCGCGCAGCTCGGGCGCCATCAGCGCGCGGAAGAACGGCGAGAGGCGAGTCGTGGTCGCCGCGATGTCACGGAGCCCGAGCGCCGTGTCGATCAACACGAGCTCGGAGCCCGTCTCGACGAGCGTGCAGCGCGAGGCCAGCTTCCCGCGGAGGCTGATCGAGCGTCCGTCCATGAGCCAACCGCCGAGCGGGCACGACGAGACGCAGTCGAGGTGATGGATGCGCACGCGACCTGCCTTAGCAAAGGCTGTGCTGACATGGCGCGCGCCGGTCCCGCCGCCACGGTCCAGCCTGTGCACGGGGTTGTCGGTGTGACGCGCGCGCACGGTCGTTTGGCCTCGGCGCGACCGACGCTGACGACGCGTTTCACGGGCGTCGGTCCGGCGCGATGCGCATGGCCCTTGCACCGCGCGGCATCATGAAATCATTGTTCATCGCCACCGCGCTTTGCCTCGCCACGCCCACGCTCGCCGTCGCCGAGGACCACACCATGAAGGGCGACGCCACGGCGAAGCTCGCGGACGCCGACCTCGCCGTCGCCAGCGACCTCCACCACGCCAACCTGTCCGAGGTCGACCTCGGCAACTACGCCCTCGCGCACGGCACGAAGGCCATCAAGGACTACGCGACGACGATCGTGAAGGACCACGGCGCGAACGACGCGAAGCTCATCGCGCTCGCGAAGAAGCAGGGCGTGGCGACGATCCCCGCGGCGCCCGCGGACAAGATGGAGATGGACGCGATGATGAAGCTCAAGACGATGAAGGGCACGGACTTCGACCGCGCGTACATCGACATGATGGTCGACGACCACGAGAAGGACATCAAGAAGGTCTCCGACGCGATGGGCACGGTCGCCAACGCGGGCCTCAAGGCGCAGCTCGTGGAGACCAAGCCGGCGCTCGAGCGCCACCTCGACACCGCGAAGAAGCTGCAGCAGTCCGCGTCGGCGCAGAAGTAGTCACGATTGCAGGAGCGCCGCGAGCGACCGCGCGTTGCGGACCGCGGCCCCCTCGATGTCGTTGTCGAAGTACACGTGCACGTCGCGGCCCTCCGCGAGCCAGCGTCGGGTGTCGGCACGCCACTTCGCGAGGCTCGGCGCGGTGTAGCTCGACGCGTACTTTCGCGTGTGGCCGTGCAGCCGGGCATAGACGAGGTCGGTCGTAACGGCCGGCCAGAGCGGAAAGTCTGGCGCATCGGCGAGGACGTTTGCCACGTGCGCCTCCGCGAGCCGCGCGGCGACGGCGGGGACGAACCAGCTCGCGTCGCGCAGCTCCATCGCGTGGCGCGTGTCGGGCCAGACGTCGCCGAGGTCGCGCAGGAAGCCGTCGAGGCGAGGCAGATCGCACGCGAAGCGCGCGGGGAGCTGCCAGACCACGCACGCGAGCTTGTCCCCCAGCGCGAGGGCCGGCGTGCGGACGCGAGCCAGCGACTCGGCGCAATCGCGGAGGCGCTTGTAGTGCGTGACGAAGCGATGGCCCTTCAGGGCGAACCGGAACCCATCCGGCGTCTCCGCCCGCCAGCGCGCGAACGTCGCCTCCTTGATCTGGCCGTAGAACGTGCTGTTGATCTCCAGCGCGCCGAACGTGCGCGACGCGATCTCGAGCCAGGTCCGCACCGGCGCCTTGCCGTACAGGTGCGCGCGCCAGCCCTTGTACATCCAGCCGCTGGTTCCGACGTACGGGCAGGCCACCGCCCGGGAGGCTGCAGGGTCCGCGCCACGGCGCGCGAGGCACGGCGGCATGGCGCTCGCAGCGGGCTCGGCTGTCGGCATGTTCGCCCCTTCGAGACTCGTCGTCGCCCGCGGTCGTCGCGAGCTGACGCCGCGCGCGCTCGCGCAGTTCGCGTCCGTGCCGCTGCCGCTCATCACGGCCTACGAGGCCGGGCTCGCCAACCCCGACACCGCCATGGTCGCCGGCCTCGCGACGAGCCTCCGCTTCCCCGTCGCGTTCCTCACCGCGGCCGACATCGACCTGCCGCGACTCGACCACGCGAGCGGACGCAAGCTCGCCGCGGTGCCGGGGACGAGCCGCGAGAGCGTCGCGGCGGCCGTCGCGCTCGGGCTCGAGCTCCAGGCCTGGGTCGACGACCACACGCAGGACCGCCCGCAGCTCCCCGACGCGCGCGGCACCTCTCCCGAGACCGCGGCCGACGCGGTTCGCCATCTCTGGAGCCTGTCCACCGGCCCCGTCACCGCCATTCGCAACCTCCTCGAGACCGCGGGCATCGCGACGTTCTGGCTGCCCGCCCGCTCCGCCGACGTCGATGCGGTGAGCTTCTGGCGCGCGGGGCGGCCGTACATCTTCCTCGCGCCGTGGCTCGAGTCCGACGACATGCGCTTCGCCGCCGCGCGCGAGCTCGGCCACCTGCTGCTGCATCGGCACAGCGAAGGGGTCACGGCCGACGCGGACGCGTTTGCGCGCGCGATCTTGCTGCCCCGCCGCGACCTGCGCGCAGCCTTCGCCGACGCCCCGAGCGTCGGCGTGATGAACGCCGCGACCGGGACGTGGGGCGTCTCGCTGGCCTTGCTGATCCATCGCCTCCACGACATCGGCCTCGTCGACGACGCGTCCTACGCTCACCTGTGCGTCGCGATGATCGCCACCGGCGGCACGCCCCGCCTCGCGGAGCTCCAACCGCAGTGCGAGTCCTCGATGCTCCTGTCGGCGCGGCTCGCCGACCTCCGCGCCCGCGGCTTCGACCGTCCCGAGATCGCGGACGAGATCCACGTCCCGGTCGGCGACATCGAGGAGCTGTTATTCGGCCTTCGCATCGCGCCGGTGGACGCCGACGGTGAGGCCCTCACGCCGCCGCGCGGTCACTTGCGCAGCGTGCCGTGACAGCCGCCTCGGGGACATGGGCGTCCAACGGCCACCGCGTCGGCGCCGTGCCGTCCTAGAGATCGCTGATCTTGATGCGCATCGAGGGCAGCCGCTTGCGTTTCTGCTCGTACATCAGCGCGTCGGCCTGGGCGAGCAGCTGCTGGACCGTCGCCGGAGCGGCGCCGTCGAAGATCGCCGTGCCGATGCTGAGGGAGAGCCGGAAGCGGGTGGCCCCGTCGTTGAACCGCCCCACGGCCTCGCGCACGCGCCCGAGCACGGCCTCGATCGCCGCGGCCTCGCCCGTGCCGAGCAGGACCACGAACTCGTCACCACCGAGCCGCCCCAGCACGTCGGACGCGCGAAACACGTGCCGCATGACGTTGGCCGTCTCGACCAAGGCGAGGTCGCCGACCTTGTGGCCCAGCGTGTCGTTGATCGTCTTCATCCCGTTGAGGTCGAGGAACGCCAGGGCTCGCGATTCGCGATGCCGAGCGGCGAGCTGGAGCGCTGGCTCCGCGACGAGCATGAACCCGCGGCGGTTGAGGAGCCCCGTCAGCTCGTCGGTCACCGAGATCGAGCGGAGCTCGGCGGCGTGTTGCTCGAGCGCCGCGCGCGCGGCCTCGAGCTCGGCGAGCTCCTGCTTGCGCTTGCTCACGTCCCAGCTCGCGCCCACGAGCCGGACGGCCTCCCCGCCCTCGTCGCGCATCACGCGAGCCGCGCTGCGAAGATAGCGCGCGGTTCCGTCGGGCCACGTGATCTCGAACTCGAGGTCGAAGGGCGCCCGCCCTGCCATCGCTTCGGTCGCCGCTCGCTGGATCGCAGCGAGGCTGTGCGGCGGCAGGGAGACGGCCCACGTGGCGTAGCTGACTTCGGGGCCGCCCGGCGCCAACCCGTAGAGGCGGTACATCCACGGATCCCAGTGGACCGCGCGGTCACGAATCTTCAGCTCCCAGATGCCGATGCCGCCGCTATCCGTTGCCACCGCGATGCGGTCGTTCGCGTCGGTCAGCGCCTGGCGCTGCCGGACCTGGTCCGAGACGTCCTGGATCGCGCCCACGAGATGGCGAGCGCCGCTCTCGCCGTGCACGATCGAGCCAATCGTGCGCACCCAGATCTGCTGACCGTCGGCGCGGATGAGCGGAAGCTCGAGATCCCAGGGCGTACCGTCGCGCGCGCACCGGTCCACGGCGGCCTGGATCAACCGGCGCGGCTCGGGCGCGTAGAACCGGAAGGCCTCGTCGTTGGTCGGGACGTGCCCCGCGGGGACGCCGCGAATGCGGCAGACCTCGTCGGACCAGTCGATCGCGCCGGTCGCGAGGTCCATCTGCCAGCCGCCCACGCCGGCGAGCCGCCCCGTGAGATCGAGGAGGGCCTCGTTCCGCTCGCGAGCCGCGAGCTCGGCTTTACGCTTCGTGACGTCGTACAGCACCACGACGGCGTAGGCCGGCTCGCGGCCGTCGTAGATGGGAGCGGCGCTGACGTCGTAGTAGTTCTCGCCGCGGCGCAGCTCGGTCTGCACCAGCTCACCCGCAAACACGCGCGTATAGATCCCGCGGACTTCTTCGCGCGTCGCGTCGCTGGCCATCTCGAGGACGCTCCGGCCGACCAGCGAGGTCACGTTGAAGTGGGCGAGGACGCTCGCCATCGCGCCGCCATCCGTCGCGACGTACCGAAACGAGCGGTCGACGAGCATGACCGCCGCGCTCGGGAGGTGCTGGACGATCTCTCGGTACACCTGCTCGCTCTTGCTGAGGGCCGCGCTCGCGCTGGCGACCTTCTGGCGTTCCGCAGCGAGCTGCGCGTTCGCGTCCCGGAGCTCGAGCATCGCGTGACGCCACTGCAAGGCTTGCGCGGCCGCGTCGGTCAGCGACCGCAGGGCCGCCCGCTGTTCCTCGCTCAGCTTGCGCGGGATGCGATCGATGACGCACAGCGTCCCGATCCGGTGCCCGTCGGGCAAGCAGATCGGCATCCCGGCGTAGAACCGGATGCTCGGGTCACCGGTGACGAGCGGGTTCTCCGCGAAGCGCTGATCACGCGTGGCGTCCTCGACCTCGAAGACGTCCTCGCCGCGTACGGCATGAGCACAAAAGGCGACGTCGCGGTCGGTCTCGGTGACGCCGGGCAGGCCGACGTTGGCCTTGAACCATTGCCGACGGGCGTCCAGCAGGCTGATCAGCGAGATCGGCGTCCCACAGACGGCCGACGCGGCGTGCACGAGAGCGTCGAACACCGCTTCGGGTGCGCTGTCGAGGACGTTCAGCGTCTCGAGGGCGGCGACGCTCGCCACGTCGTGATCATCGGCGGCGAGCTTCAAGGGGGGGGCTCGGTCGCGTGGAACGCTTCCGCTCCGCGTGAGACGGTAGCGCCGGGGGCGGCCAATTACCACCCGGACCGCCGACGGACCGGGCGTCCCCGCCGCTCCGCCGGGGCGAGCTCCTAGCGTTTTGCATGGCTGGTGACCCGGGTCAGCGTCCGGAGCAGCTCGTCGAACGCGAAGGGCTTGCGGACGAACGCGGCGTAATGCCTCACCTTGCGCTTGACCATGCTCTCCGGCAGGCCGCTCATCATCACGACCGGGATCGCGCGGCCGGCCGGGTCCCGCCGCAGGGCTTGCACGAAGTCGGCGCCGTCCATGATCGGCATGATGTAGTCGGCGAGGATCACGTGCGGCGCGGACCGCCCCACGAGGAGCAGGGCCTCGGCGCCGTCGTGCGCGGAATGGACCGTCCAGCCCTCGTCCGCCAGCAGGCGCGAGAGGACGGCGACCATGCCGGGTTCGTCATCGACGACGAGGACGACCCGGTTCATTGGCGCGATCCAGTTTACGGGCCGTACGCGCGCGCGGGTCAGGCTCGCCAGCATGGCCGAACCCCGTGAGGATCTTCTCCGCGCTCTTGTAGTCGGGCGCGAGCTCGATGCCACGCGGCGTGATGTGGAACTCGTAGACGTGAGAATCGTACTCGGTGTCGCGCACCTTGAGCACCGAGACCAGGCGGTGCAGGTCGGCGTTCAGCTCCACGAAGCGCGTGAAGATCAGGTTCTCGACGAGCGCGGAGACGCCGGTCAGCGGCGCCTCGACGTTCGGCCCGACGAAGCTCGGCGTTTCGACCGTGTACATCGTGGTGACGCCTCGGACCCGGAGCTCGTTGGCGAGCGCGGTGAAGAAGTTCGGGATGCGCTCGGGGTTCTGCGTCGCGCGCCGGAACCCATCGAGCCCGTCGATCAGCAGCCGCTTTGCCCCCGAGGCCTCGATGGCGCGCAGGATGCCGTGGCCGAGCCCGTCCAGCGTGCTCCCCGTCATCGGCTTCCACAGCAGCTGGACGATGTCGGCGTTGACGAGCTCGGTCAGCTTCATCCCCATCGCGGTGGCCTGCCGCTCGAGTCGGGGCGGCGTCTCGTAGACGCCGAAGAACACGCCAGGTGATTCGCGCGTGGCGGCGGAGAGGAAGTGGAGGCCGAGCGTCGTCTTGCCCGAGCCCGAGGGGCCGAGGATCATCGTCGTTGTCCCGCACGGCAGCCCGCCCCCCAGCATGACGTCCAGGCGCGCCACGCCGATCGTCGTCTTCGCCGTCAGGCACGTATCCTCGTGCGACGGCGCCGCGAGCATCGACTCGATCCGCGGCTCGACGATCACGCCCTCGTCGAGGATGCTGAACGTGTGACCTCCAGAGAGGTAGCTCGAGCCGCGCAGCTTGTGCACCTCGATCATCCGGGCGACGGCCTCGTTGTTGCGAGCGTACCGCAGCTCGACGATACCGTCGACCATGGTCCGCTCGGGCTGCATCGAGTCGACCGGCTGGCTCGTCAGCGCGAACACCGTGCACCCCGTCATCTCGGCCTGGATCTGCAGCTCGTGGATGAAGCGCTTGATCTCGAGGGGCGTGCGCCCGAGCTGATCGAGCGCGACGAAGCCGTCGATCACCAGGATCGAGGCCGTGCGCTGCTTGACCTCCTGCCGGACGAGCTCGAGCACGCCCTCGAGGCCGCGGTCCATGAGCGTCGCGAACGCGCTCACGTAGCGGACGCCCGCTCCCAGCAACTCCTCGTCGAAGAACCCGAACGATTCGAGGTTCGCCATCAGCCGGTTGTGCGACTCCGACAGGAGCGTCACGAACACCGCGCGCGTCCCCCGGCGCGCCGCCGCGAAGCAGATCTGCGACGCGATGGTGGTCTTGCCGGTACCCAGTGGCCCCGCGATCAGATAGACGCCTCCGGCCGGAAACCCCTTGCAGAGCACCGTGTCGAGCCCGTCGATCCCTGTCTCGATCCTGGATCGCCGCGAGCGCGGCTTCACCGCCGCCACACGAGACCGCCTAACCGCCTTGGCCATCGGCGTGAGGTTCGCCAAATCCGAACCCGCTGGCAACCGTTGGACGGACGAGTTCATCAGTTGTACAACTCTGCATGCCGGAGACCCGAAATAGTCGCAGTCGCCACAAGGTGGTGTCGTCCTCCGAGTTCCGCGCCGATCTCGCCGAAATCCTGGCGCTGACCGACCGGCGCGTGCGCGTGCTGGTCGAGCGGCGTGGCCGCAAGCCGGTCGCGATCATCTCGCTCGACGACCTGCAGACGCTCGAGCTCGTGGAGCGCCTGCAGGCCGACCAGGCCGCCGCCGGGCGCGTCCGCACTTCGTGACGCTACCGCACGGATTGTACAATTGGTGTGTTAGACCGGTGCCCCAGGATGATGACGAAGCCCCCCGCCTCCGCCGGCACGGTGCTCGTGGTCGACGACGACGTCGACACCGCCGAGCTCCTCCGCGCCGCCCTCCTCAAGCGCGGCTTCGACGCGCGCTGTGTCACCTCGGGGCATGCGGCGCTCGATCAGCTGGGCCGGGTGATGGCGGACATCGTCGTGACCGACCTCCACATGGAGGCCATGTCGGGCATCGAGCTCGCCGAGACGATCCGCCGCCGCTATCCGGACGTGCTCACGATCGTCATCACGGGTGCGCTGGGCCTCGAGCCCGTGGTCGCGGCGATCCGGGCGGGCGCGTACGACTACGTCATCAAGCCGGTGAAGCTCGACGCGCTGACGCTCGCGGTCGAGCGCGGCCTCGACCACCTCGCCCTCAAGCGCGAGCTGATCCGCCTGCGGGCGGCCGCGGCGAAGACCCGCCCGCCGGACGCGATCGTGGGCTCGAGCCCGGCGATCCGCGGCACGCTGGACATGGTGGCCCGCGTGGCCACCAGCGACGCGACGGTCCTCATCACGGGCGAATCGGGCACCGGCAAGGAGCTCGTCGCGCGCGCGCTCCATCGGCAGTCCGGGCGCGGTGATCAGCCGTTCGTCGCGATCAACTGCGCCGCGATGCCGGCGCCGCTCCTCGAGAGCGAGCTCTTCGGGCACGTGCAAGGCGCGTTCACGGATGCGAAGACGAGCCGGCCTGGCTTGTTCCTGCAGGCCGGCCGCGGCACCGTCTTCCTCGACGAGATCGGCGAGATGCCGATGGAGATGCAGGTCAAGCTCCTGCGCGTGCTGCAGGAGCGGCGCGTGCGCCCCGTCGGCGGCGACGAGGAGGCCGTCGTCGAGGCGCGCGTCGTGACGGCCACGAACCGGGATCTCGAGCGGCAGGTCGCCGCGAAGCTGTTTCGCGAGGACCTCTTCTACCGGATCAACGTCGTCCAGATCCACGTGCCCGCGTTGCGCGCGCGCGCCGAGGATGTCCTCTTCCTCGCGCACTACTTCCTCTCGCGCCTGGCGACCGAGATGAACAAGGGCGTCGTCGGCATCTCGGCGTCCGCGGCGCGCAAGCTCCTCGCGTACGACTGGCCGGGCAACGTCCGCGAGCTCGAGAACTGCATGGAGCGCGCGGTCGCGCTGTGTCAGCTGACGGAGATCACGCTCGACGATCTACCGCCGAAGCTCACGCGGACCTCCGCCCACTCGCTCGTGATCGACACCGCCGTCCCCGGCGACCTCCTCACGCTCGAGGAGCTCGGCACGCGCTACACCCGCCAGGTCCTCGCCGCCAGCGACGGCAACAAGTCCGCCGCCGCCCGGATCCTCGGCATCGACCGGCGCTCGCTGTATCGCCGCATGGAGACGCTGGGCCCGGACTTGCTAGGTGCTGCCTCGGACTGCACGACGGACGCGGCGAGCGATCCGGGCGGCGGCGACGGCAGCGACGATGCAGGTTGACCAGGTCGCCCCCCTCACGACACGCGGATGGCGCGGCTCCGGGCCGCGACCCGGACGGGCCACGCGGCCGTCGAAGCGGCGATGCCGGCGCTCGATCACACGCTCACCCGGGAGCGCTATGCGCGGCTCCTGGTGGCGTTCTACGGGCTCTACGTGCCGCTCGAGGAGCGCTGCCTGGCCGGCGCGAGCGCCGCGGCGACGACCGCGCTGACGCTAGCCGACCGCGCGAAGGTGCCCCTCCTCGCCGTCGATCTGGCGTTCTTCGACCACCCCGCCGCGGTCCTGGCCGCCCTCCCCCGATGCGCGGCGGTGCCCGCCGTCGCGTCCCCGTCCGCGGCGCTCGGCGTCCTGTCCGTCCTCGAGGGCGCGACCCTCGGCGGCCAGGTAATCCTCCGCCACCTGCGCGCCACGCTCGGGCTCGAGCAGAGGAGCGGCAGCGCGTTCTTCCACGGCTACGGCAAGCACACGGGCGCGATGTGGACGCGCTTCACGGCGCACGTCGAGGCGGCCCCGGGCGTGGACATGGACGCGGCCGTCCAGGCGGCGCGGGCGACGTTCGCCGCGTTCACGGCGTGGCTCCTCGCCGTGCAGGCCCGCGCGTGACCATGACGCGAGCCGAGGTCGACACCACCGCTTGCGACGTCGAGGCGATCCACATCCCCGGCGCGATCCAGCCTCGTGGTGTGCTTCTGGCGCTCGCGGCGGGACCGCTCACCGTGCTCCAGGTGAGCGCAAATTGCGAGGCGCTGCTCCGCATCACGCCAGCGAAGGCGGCCGGTGCGCACCTCGCCGCGCTCGTCGGCGCGGCCCCCGCGCTCGTCGCCGCCGCCGCGGCCGCCGACTCCACGGTCGGCGAGCCGATGACCGTCGAGCTGGGCGGACGCCGGCTGGACGTCCTCGTCCATCGCCATCATGACGTGACCGTCGTCGAGCTCGAGCCGCACGACCCCGCCGCCGCCGGGACCGACGCGGCCCTCCGCCACGCGCTCGCCCGCCTGCAGCGCCCGAACACCGTCGCGCAGCTGGGCGCGATCGTCGTGGACGCGATCCGGCGGATCACCGGCTTCGACCGCGTGATGCTCTACCGCTTCGACGTGGACGGGCACGGCAACGTCGTCGAGGAGGCGCTGGGAGAGGGCGTCGATTCATACCGCGGCCGCTGGTTCCCCGCGTCGTACATCCCGCGCCAGGCGCGCGAGATGTACGTCCTCAACTGGCTGCGGCTCATCCCCGACGCGACCTACACGCCCGTCCCCCTCGTGCCCGGCGTTCGCCCGGACACGGGTGCGCCGCTCGACCTCTCCTTCGCGTCGCTGCGGAGCGTGTCGCCGATCCACCTCGACTACCACCGCAACATGGGTGTCGGCGCCTCGAAGAGCGTGTCGCTCGTCGAGGACCAGCGCCTGTGGGGCCTCATCGCCTGCCACCACAACACGCGCCGCCACGTCACCTTCACCGCCCGCGCGGCCTGCGAGGCCATCGGGCGCATCGTGTCGCTGCAGATCGCCGCGCTGCAAGAGCTCGAGGTCCGCACCGTCCGCGCGACCTTGCGCGACACCGAGGCGCGGCTCGTCGACGCGATGCGTGCGAGCCGGACCGGGATCGTGGCCGCGCTGGCCCCGCGCGGCGATGCGCTGCGGGAGCTGGCCGGCGCGAGCGGCACGGCGATCGCGACCGCGACCGACATCCGCACGAGCGGCGCGACGCCGTCGATCCCGGAGCTCGTGGAGCTCGTCGGCTGGCTGCGGAAGAGCGGCGCCACCGGCATCCTGCACACGGACCGGCTCGCGAGCCTGCACCCGCCCGCCGTCAAATACACCCACGTGGCGAGCGGCCTCGTCGCGCTGGCGCTGCCGGGGACGCCGCTGTCGTACGTGCTGTGGTTCAGGCCCGAGGCTGTCCGGACGGTGACGTGGGCCGGCAACCCGGAGAAGTCGGTCGAGATCGTGGCCGGCACCACGCAGCTTCACCCGCGGCACTCGTTCGCCGCGTGGACCGAGATCGTGCGCGGGCGCAGCCAGGCATGGCGCACGGCCGAGCTCGATGCCGTGGAGGAGTTGCGCCGCCGCGCGCTCGAGGTCGATCTCGCGACGCAGATCGCGACGGCCGAGCAAGCGGTGCGGCTGCGCGACGAGATGGTGGCGATCGTCTCGCACGATCTGAAGGGTCCGCTGCACGTCGTCGAGCTGTCGACCGAGGTCTTGAGGCCGCTCTGCGGCGCGGATCCCGCCGCGCTCACCACGCTCGCCCGCATCGAGCGCGCGGTCGGGGCGATGAACCGGTTGGTTCACGATCTGCTCGACCTCGCGAAGATCGAGTCGGGGCGCTTCGACGTGCTGCAGGTCGCGTGCGCCGCGAGCCAGCTCGTCGCGGACGCATCCCCCGTGCTCGGCACGCTCGCGGAGGGCAAGCAGGTGCGCCTCGAGTGGGCCATCGAGGGCGACCCGTGGGTCGCGGCCGACCCGGAGCGCGTGCACCAGGTGATCGCGAACATCGTGGGCAACGCGATCAAGTTCACGCCGACCGCCGGTGTCGTGCGGGTCGCGATCAAGCGCCTCGATGCGCTCGTCCAATTCGCGGTGCGCGACACCGGCCCTGGCCTCGCACCGGCCGAGCTCGCGCACGTCTTCGATCGCGACTGGCAGGGCCGCCGCGGGAGCACGGCCGGATCCGGCCTCGGCCTCTACATCGCGAAGGGCATCGGCGAGGCTCATGGCCAGACCGTGTGGGCCGAGAGCACGTACGGCGCGGGGGCGACGTTCTACTTCACGCTCCCCGCGCACGGCGCGTAGGCGTCGTCTGGCCCCGCCGTGCTACTGGGGGCTGGTGTCGAGGCTCTTCAGGAACGCGATCATGTCGGCGCGGTCCGCGCCCGACAGATAGAACGGGTGCGGCGCCATGGCTCCGCGCGCGCTGTCGAGCAGGTTGTCGAGCGAGGGGACCGAGTTGTCGTGCAGGAAGACCGGCTTGCGCGCGAGGTCGAGCAGCAGCGGCAGCGCGACGCCGCGGATGTCGCCGCGGATCGACGCGTTCACGACCGCCATCTTGTCGTCGAATGTTCCGTCGACGGTGTCGAGCACCGGGGTGAGCGGCGGCGTCCGCTGCGCGAGCGTCACCGGCATGTCGCCGGGCCACACGCGCGCCATCGCGAGCACGGCGGGCGGCACGAAGCGGCTCTGGTCGACGTCGTGACACGTCGTGCAATCGGTGCGGAACTTGGCGCGGCCGCGGGCCACGGCGGCCGCGTTCTCGGTGGTGCTCCCGACCGGCGCCTGGAGGCCGGCGAGGTAGGCGTTCATGTCGAGGAGCTTGGTGTTGTCGACGCGCACGCCGATCGGGGTCGGCAGCGTCCGCGTCGGGCCGGTGGTGGCCGTGGTGACGAACGGGTAACCGGTCACGCCGGTCGCGGCGAGCACGGTGACGTAGGTGTCCGCGATCTCGTCGCCGGCGGCGCCTCCGAGGAAGTGCAGGAAGTCGCGGCCGCCGGGCGTCGTCAGGGTCGTCGGATCGAGGAGGGCCGTGTACACGAGGTTCGAGAAGTCATCGAGCTTGAGGAACGTACCTTCGCTGCCGTACGGCGCGGCCAGGTCTTGCCGGAACATCGGCACGATGTGCATCGGATCCCCGTTGCCATCGAACGAGTCGTCGAACATGCCGATCGGGTAGCTCGTCGGGTTCTTGAAGTACGCATCGAACTGCGCCTCGGTGGACAGCGCGGTCAGGCCCGTGGCGGAGCGGCCGAGGACCTTGTTGCCGTTCGCCGCGAGCTTGAGCTCGGCGAGCGGGTAGAGCGCGCGGGTATTCGCGGCGACGGCGAACGTGGCTCCGACGTTCAGGAAGTGCGGGGTCGGACCATCGATCTCGTGGCCGATCGAGCCGCCGTTCGGCATCGCGAACGTGGAGCCGTCGGTGATCGCGTGGCAGAACGCGCAGGCCACGCCGACCTTGTCGCCGGCGGCGATGTCGATGGTGCCGTTACCGTTCGAGTCGACGGCCACGACGCCGATCACCGCGTTCTCGTTGATGAGCTTGACGGTCGTGGCGACGTTGTTCAGGTTCGGCGCGTGCGCCGGCGTGAGGTCGGTCTGCAGCTCGGCGGCGAGCGTCGCCTTCGTGGTCGCGTCGATGGCGTCGATGTTGATCTGGTAGCCGGCGGCGAGCGCGTCGAGCGGCGTGAACTTCGCGGCGACGATGCCGGCCGGCAGCCTCGCGGCGTCCGTCCAGAACCCCTCGTTGCCGAAGGTCTCCTTGCGAAAGACGGTCTGGCCGGCCGTGGCGTTACCGAGCGTCTGCGGGTTCGGGTTCGTCGTGGGGGTGCCGGCCGGGCGATCCATGCCCGTCGCGCTGCCGCTGCCGGCGTCGCTGCCGGCGTGGGCATCGCCGTGCGTGCCGCCGTCCGTGGAATTGTTGTTGTCGCCGCACCCGGCCGCGGCCGCGCCGACACCGAGCAGGGTGAGTGATAAGACGCGCGCAAGGGTTCTCATGTGCAGCGAGCCCATCGCAAGGAGCGAGCCGTCGCGTCAAACCCTCCAGACGCCGCGCCCGCGCCGGTCACCCGGGCGCGGTCCGCCCGGTCGCGCGGAAAGCGCTCTGCGCGGGCGTCTTGCGTAGTTCGCGGATCGTGATCGCCGAAACCGCCGCATCGTGATCACCGAAACCGCCGATGGTGATCGCCTCCGCGATGGTGACGGTGATTGGTTGGGCCTATTTGTCGGAAGGCTCCTTGCGGCGCGAGGGTCCCTTTAGCACGAGCCTGTGCGCGCTGTGGATGAGGCGGTCGCAGATCGCGTCAGCGTGGGTCGGCTCGTGGATGTAGTCGTGGAAGCGCGCCGGGGGGAGCTGGCTGCTGATGATCGTGGACCGAGTACCGTGGCGATCGTCTAGGACCTCGAAGAGATCGCGGCGCTCCGTGTCGGTGATCGGCGTCATCGCG
>JANXOM010000388.1 GCA_025353585.1 Deltaproteobacteria bacterium | reverse complement strand
TCCAGTCTCGCGGGCGCCGCGCGTCGTCGTCTGCCGGGCTCATCTTGGCCGGCAGCGTAGCCGCGAGCTTGAGCCAGCGCGACAACGTCCCCTGCGGGACCCCGACCTCGGACGCCAACGCATTCGCGCTCAGCGCGTGCGCGCCGACCAACCTCTGGACCATGCGGTTTCGGAACTGTAGCGAATAGGTATTCACGGAGACCTCGTGCCGCTTGCACGATCTTCGACGGCGGCCGTCAGGCCACCGGCGTCATGCGACAACTACCCTGGCACATGGGGCGATCGTCATGCGCGGTTTCGGCGATCGCGATGCGCTGCTTTGCCGGTGCACCCGATAGCGCCGCCTGCGCGGCAGCCGCGGCCTCGGCCTCGGGCGAGCCGTCGACGTCACGCTCAGCGTCCCCGGCCGCTGGTACGGTAGATTTTGCTGCAGCACATCGCCGTGCTTCAGGGCGCGGTTCACAAAAATTGCGAAGGTCGCGCGCAGAGCTACCCCGCCTCGCGCGGCACCAACCTATCCGCCCGTGCGCTGCGCGAGCTTGGCGACGGTGACCGCCTCCGTCAACTCGGGACCATCGAGCGTAGCGAATGGTGGCCCGGCAGACCTCCACGCCAGCGGCAGACCTGGGCGCTGTCCCGCCGCGTCCCTGGACTCCTCCACGGCGCCATGGGGACAGATCCGGCGCTCGCGCCCATCGCCAGCGTGCCCGACATGACCCCACCGATCGGTCATCTCGCCATCGGCGGTGATGCGACCGCCGAAGTCGTCTAGTCCCTCCGCGCGCCGCGGGCCGTGCTCGCCGGATCGGGCATGCCCGGGCTTGGTCGCCGCAGCCCCCTCGCGTCGGCCGCACGACACGCCAACATCGCGCTGCTCCTTCGGCGCCCAGGCAGCGCGCTACGTCGTGGGCGGAGGCAGCGCAAGCCGCGGGAGATTGTTGTTGGCGTCGGCGCGGAGTGTCAACTGACTCGCAGACCAGGACGATGCTAAAACCAACTGCGGACCTCGGCGCTGGAATATGGAACCCTTACCGGAGTACGGCCCAAGTCTTCTTGCTCATCGAATTTGTGATCTTCCATTCGCTCGCTCGGAAGCGGGTTCTGGCTCACGTGAAGAATTCTTTGCAGCGGAAAGGTCGTGACGAACGGTTCGACACCCTCACGAGTGAGATGATTGCCATTAAGGCTGAGCTGCTCGAGTAGGGGGAACCCTGTCGAAGCGGCGAGCGCCCGCGGTCCTTCGTCGCCGATCCAGTTGTTCTCCAGTGCGAGCTCGACCAGCTCGGGGAAGCGACCGCCGGCAATCGCGACCACGTCCGCTGCCGACATCTGGCTCTCGCGAATTTCCAATTCGGATGAAGTCCGAGCGAGCTTGGCGCGGCCCAACGGTGCAGCGTGCCTGCCGATGGCGGTGGAGTACAGCCGCAGTGTCCGAAGCGCAGGGAGGTCGCACCGAGCGAGGGCCATGACCCCACGTGCGCTGATCTCGGTCCCCGCGATCGTCAGGGTGCGTAGACGCGGCACGGACCGCGGCTAGAAGCGCTCGATCGTCGAACGTGCGAAGCCTGTCGTTGGCTCCAATGATCTCGGTCTTCAGGTCGACCGATGCAGAGAGACATCGTTCCAGCGCTTCTCGAGCTCGTCGATATCCGGTCTCTCCGCAAGCAGCGTCGGGGATCGGCGGCGGTGGCGTTTCGCGTTTGCGGACGCGTGCGCTGTCGCAACGCGGACAGCGTACATGTCGCGTTGCTGCCATGGTCCGTTGAGGACTCGTCACCCCGGGGCACCATATCCGTGCGTGCGCACGGTAGCGAGTCCGCGGTGCGCACGCGCCCCGACCGCCGTCATCGCGGACGCGCTTCAACGAGCTTCTCCGGGGGCACGCGCTGCGACCCGAACCGACGCCCGTCCAAAGAGACGGTCCGCAAATCGGAGAAACCCACCGAGGCCATGCCCGCGTTGCGCGCCGCGAAGGAAGCTCGCGCTGCATCTGGACCCACAAGCGACCACGCCAATTCCGCGAGATGAGATTCGTCCTCGAGGACCCAGGTAGCCACGTGCATCTGATCGTCTGTGCTCGCGATGCGTCGGACACGGACATGTTCTATTCGACGCCGATCGCGATCCCCCGCCTCGCGGATCGCGTGGACGAACTCCTGCGGATCGTCGAGGAATACTGGACGGACGCGGCACGGGACCTCGGGCTTGCTCGTCGGGCGGTGATAGCCATTTCTCCGCGGTCACCTTCTCGACGGTGTTTACGGCGCGCGCGCCGAGCTCGTCGCCTCGGCGAGCGGTCATCAGGAAGAACGCCGAACTGACGCTCGCCAGATACATGCAGGGAGGCTGAGCCTGTGAGGAGAAAGCTCATCCGATAAGAAAGGCCTGAGCCCGGATCAGAGCCTGAATCCTTTGCCATGGTTTTGCCGCGACCAGCGAGATCCAGTGGTTCTGAGCGGGATCCGGTGGCACGAGCGAGGAGAGCAACTACGCGATAGGACTGCAAGGCGTCGTCGGTATTGATCATTCCCGACCCTCATCGCATCGTTCGACTCTCCTCGCCTCCACCCGACTTATCCCGCTGCGCCTGCCACGCAGCGCTGCTCATTCGTCCGGAACACGGCCCGGCGCGCCCGCTGCGGTCGCGCCGCGGTCGCGCCACAACGTTCGCGCCAGGCCGCGCCGATCCTGGCGCTCGCGCGCGCGGCTCGCCTGGCGCTCCTCTTCGCGGAGCTCGGCCAGGAACGACGGCGACACCCGCATCCGATACGGGGGCTGCGCCGCGGCGCGGATCACGGCGTCCACGTACGACAGGCCTGGCTCGGCGGCGCACAGCTCGTGCGCGCGCGCCTCGATCTCCGGCTGGAACGGCACGTCCTCGCGCTGCTGGCGCGTGCCGCCGAGGGAGCTCGGCTCGAGCGCGAGCTGCGCCG
>JANXOM010000387.1 GCA_025353585.1 Deltaproteobacteria bacterium | reverse complement strand
TCCAGTCTCGCGGGCGCCGCGCGTCGTCGTCTGCCGGGCTCATCTTGGCCGGCAGCGTAGCCGCGAGCTTGAGCCAGCGCGACAACGTCCCCTGCGGGACCCCGACCTCGGACGCCAACGCATTCGCGCTCAGCGCGTGCGGGCCGACCAACCTCTGGACCATGCGGTTTCGGAACTGTAGCGAATAGGTATTCACGGAGACCTCGTGCCGCTTGCACGATCTTCGACGGGGGTCGTCAGGCCGCCAGCGTCATGCGACAACTACCCTGGCACATGGGGACCACGCGCAGGCCGCCGGCAATCTGCGCACGCTGATCGCATCGGCGCGGCTCCACGGGCTCGACCCGGAGGCCTACGTGCGCGACGTGATCCGGGCCTGGCCGCGCGAGCGCTTCCTCGAGCTGTGCGCGCGCGATTGGCGCGCTACCCGCGCCCGCTTCGATGCCGGAGAGCTCTAGCGCGAGCTGGGCCCGCTCGCCGTCCCGCCGGTGGCCGCGGCGGAGCAGCCGGCTGCGCGCTGAGCGGACTGCGGATGTCACACGCTCAGGTTGCCACTGCCGTGAGCACGCCGGAAGACGGGGCTCGCGTAGCGGATACCACCGTGACGGTCAACTATTTGCGCTCGGGCGCGCCGCGCGACACGCTCGCGCGCGGCGTCGTGACCCGGCGCGGACGGCGGGTGGCGAAACGTACGGGTCGAGGCCTGGCAGGCGGACCCGCGCGGCGCCGATCGCGACCGCGCACGCGATCCTCGTGGTCATCCCGCCAGCGACCGGGTAGCGGCGGGCGCGGTGCTCACTCGTAAATGCGAGCGGCCATCAGGATGTCGGTCAGCACACGCCACGGCGAGACCGCATCGGCGCTCTCGCCGCGATTGGCATAGTAACCATCCGAGTCCTGCGCCCAGGCGGCCATGGCAGCGAGGAACGACGCGAGGTTCGCGTTCTGCCAGGTCTCCGGGTTTGTGCGGAAGTCATTGCAAAGCTGCTCGAGGAAAGAAGCCAAAGCCGCATGTGACTGAACGGTGCGCGATGCGTCCAAAAGAGTCATAGACCACCTCTTACACGAATTGACGCTCCTTCGTTGCGCGTAGTGAACTTCCAGCCTTCGTTTGTAACTTCAGCCGCTGTCGCAAGAACGGTCCGGATGGCCATCCCTGCCTGTTGAAATACAAACAAGCGACGGTTGTCAAGCGTAAACGTCAGTCCACTCGCGATGTGTTCGAACACTCGGATTGGCGGGAAAGCGTCGGGCGATATGGATCCATCTTTCAAACCCTCGACTGTGGCTTTCAATGTCTGCCCCGATGAGAAGCTTCGACCAATGCTATCTTGCGTGAACCGAACCGTTGACGCGTCAACCGCATCGAGTGCGGCGGCGGCCCTAGATGATGCACGTACCGATTGCACGGCGTACTTTGCGCCCACCGCAGCGTCCGTAAATGCGCCGATTCCAGTGTCCATCAGCAACAGATCGAAGGCATCGCCTGGGTTTCTTTGCTCCCCCGCTGCCGAGTACAAAGCGTCGATGCCCGCGTCGACTGCCTTACCAACGAAGGCAAAAAGGCCGCCAGCCGACAGGTCGAATGGCCGCTCATCCTCGCACACGGGCGCGCCACGGCCGAAAGTGAATGTGAAGAGTTACTGATGCGTCGCTGAAATGGCGGTTGGAGCACTGCTCGCACAGGCGCTCACACCATTCATGTCAGTGGCGCCGAGACCGCAGGCGACCTGTGCTTCGGAAAATCCGGACGCGCATTGATTGACGAATCCCGACCCGAGTGCTTGTCTCATCGCCGCACGATGCGCCGCGAGATCTGCGTCGATACCGGTCGCGTCCTGAAGACGCAACTCGACGACATGATCGCGCAGCGCCGAGCAGCGTTGCCGTAGTGACACACCGTCATCCTCGGTGACAGGTGAGACGCAGCCGCTGCTTAGCAATGCGACAAAGTATACAAAAAGCGATGCAGAGAGCCCCGACCCCATCATGAACTTACTGTTAGACGATTCGGGCCGCAGCTGTCAACGCGTTATCAGAAGATGATCGCGTTTTTGCTGTGAGTCGATCTGCGGAACGACGGGAGTGTCCGGATATCGGACACGGCGTTGAACGTGTCCGAATACCGGACGCCGCCCCGAATTGCTACCCCGCCGCGGGCGCGGCCGGCAGCGTCATCGTGATCACCGCGCCGCCGCCGGGCCGGCCCACCAGCGTCACCGCGCCGCCGAGCCCCGTGGCCACCGCGCGGGCCACGCCGAGCCCCACGCCGACGCCGGCGCCCCGGGCCGAGCTGCGGAAGAACGGGTCGAACGCGTGGCGCGCCTCGTCCGCGGACAGGTCGCGCCCGTTGTCCGAGACCTCCACGTAGACCTCGCCGCCGCCGCCGTCCCGCGCCCCGACCAGCACGCAGATCCGATTCTTCGGCACGCCGACCACCGCCTCGAACCCCGAGCGCGAGAACAGCAGCATCGCGAGCACGGCCTGCCCGACCCGCGACTCCTCGCCCACCATCCGCGCCTCCTCCAGCTTCCGCTCGACGACCGCGACCGTCTCCAGCGTCGGCGCCGCGAGCCGCAGCGCGGACGCCACCACCGCGGCCAGATCGATCGCGCCCGGCGCCGAGCGCGTCGCCAGCGTCTGGAGCGCGCGTACGTTGTTCGCGATCCGGTCCGCGGCGAGCGCGATGTCATCGAGGCAGCGGATCGCGGCCGCGGGCGCGCCCGTCGCCACCACGTGCTTGCGCAGCGTCCGCAGGTTCAGCAGCACCGACGTCAACGGGTTGTTGATCTCGTGCGCGAACCCCGCCGACAGCGCGCCGACCAGCGCGATCCGATCCGCCTCGAGCAGCGACAGCTGGGCCTGCAGCGGCGCGTGCACCGGCCGCAGGACCGTCGCGTAGTAGTCCCCGCCCTCGCGCGGCAACCGCGCCGACGACGCCTCGACCGGCAGCACGGTCCCGTCGCGGTGCAGCAAGTTCACCTCCATCACCGGCGGCAACGGCTGCCCACCGCGGAACGACGTGAGCAGCTGCATGATGAGCGGCCGGTAGGCCGGCGCGATCGTGTCGAGCACCGGCGTCGTGTTCAGCACGTCGAGCGGGTACCCGAGCAGCGCCGCCATCGGCTCGTTCGCGTAGAGCCGGATGATGTCGCCGCTCGCCGCCGCGAACACCACGACCGGGATGCCGTTCGCGCTCAAGGCCTCGAGCAGCGCCGGCAGGATCGGCGCGAGGTCCGGCTCGTCGCTCGCGCCGGCCGCCGTCACGGCCGCTTCCGGAACGTCCCGGCGTCGCGATCCTTGATCACGCCGGGGAAGCGCAACACCTGGTTATGCATCGCCACGTAGACGCCCGGCGGCACGAGCTGCACCGCGAGCAACGCCTCGGTCAGGTTCTGGAGCGCGTCCGTCGCGCGCAGCTCGTACGGCCGCATCGCGCCCGTGAACACGATCGGCGTCGCGGGGGTGCCGACGAGCTCGCACACGCGCTCGCCCGAGACGGCCAGCCGATCCGTGCCGTGCACCACCACCACGCCATCCCGCTCCCGCGCCGCGCGCACGGCGGTCTCGGCGATCAGCGTGTGGTCCTCGGCCGTCATCTCGAGGCTGTCCTTGTTGAGCAAGGCCACCCGCTCGACCGTGACGCCGCGCAGCTCGAGCGACGCGAGCATGATGTCGAGCACGGAGACGTGATTCGCGAGGACGCCCGACAGCTCGTCGTACGTCTTCTCGATCGTGCCCCCCGTGGAGATGAGCGCGATGCGGGTCACGTGAGCGCGAAGTAGAGCACGACGACCGTGGCCGCCGCGACGACGATCACGAGGAACGCGATCAGCCCCAGGCCGTCCCCGGTCCGGGCCTTTTGCGCCTTCTGCGAGCCGGTCGACAGCGGGCCGGGCGTCGCTCCTCCGCGGATCGCGATCGGCTCGACGATCTTCGTCGCATCGACACCCGGCGGCGGGGCCCCCTGCGCGTGCCCCGGGACGGACCCCGCGCCGAAGCCCGCGTACGGTGGGATCGACGGGGTGCGCGCGAACGCCGGGTTCGGCGTCGGCTCCCTCACGTCCTGCGGCAGCGGGATCCCTGGCGAGCTCTGGCGCAGCGCGGCCAGCGAGATGTTCGGCGCGCTGGCCCGCATGCCGGGCTCCATGCTGCCGAGCAGCGTCCGCACCGGCCGCGACCCCTGGTCGAGACCGCTCGGCACGGGCGCCGGCACGTTCGGCGGCGTCTGCGTGCGCGCCACGACCGGCGGCGGCGGCGACGGCACGTTCGGCGCGGCCGGCTCGCGGCGCGTCGTCGCCCGCAGATCCAGGTCTGGCTCCGGCCGCGCGCGCACCGTCGTAAGCGGCGTCCGCGACGCCACCGTGGCGTGCCCCGGCGGGTCGACCTCCGTCGAGTCCTGGATCGTCATCGTGAAGTCGTCGCGCTTGCCCTGCTCGAAGACCCAGTCGATCCATTCGGCGACCTCGCCGTTCATCACGTCGAGCTTGAGCCGCTGCGTCATCGTCGTCAGCGCGTTGCGCAGCGCCGTCGCGTGCTGCCACCGCCGGTCCGGGTTGCGCTCGAGCGCCGTCATGACGAGCTCGTCGATCTCCTTCGGCACCTTCGGGTTCCGCGCCGACGGCGGCTTGATCGGCATGTTGCGGACGCGGTTCAGCGTCTCCATGTCGTCGTTGCTCGAGAACAGCGGCCGGTTCGTGAGCAGCTCGTGCGCGATGACGCCGAGCGCGAACAGATCGGCGCGCGCGTCGATCGTCCCCGCGATGTACTCCGGCGCCATGTAGCCGAACTTGCCTTTGAGCATGCCGCTCATCGTCTGCATGCCGGCCGCCGAGGCCTTCGCGATGCCGAAGTCGATGAGCTTCACCACGCCCTCCTCGGACACGATGATGTTCGACGGCGAGACGTCGCGGTGAATGATGCCGAGCTTCTGGCCCGCCGAGTCCGCGAGGTTGTGCGCGTAGTCGAGCGCGTCGCAGATCTGATTGAGGATGTTGAGCGTGACCGCGACGGGCATTTGCCCGGTGAGCTGCGCGCAGTGCCGCAGGATCTGGCGCAGGTTCCGGCCCGTCACCAGCTCCATCGCGATGAAGTAGATGCCGTCGACCTTGCCGAGCTCGTACGTCTGCGCGACGTTGACGTGCCGCAGGTGGCTCGCGATGCGCGCCTCGCGGATGAACGCCTCGACGAAGTCACCGTTCGCGGCGACGCTCGGCAGCATCCGCTTGAGCGCGACCGGCTTGCGGAAGCCCTCGATCCCACGGGTCTCGGCGCGATGCACGGCGGCCATGCCGCCCATGCCGATCTCCTCGTACACGATGTACGGGCCGAACTCCTCGGGAGCCCCCGTGCTCACCCCCGGATGATACTACGAGCGGGGGCTCGTGGACCGATATCGCGCGCGCGCGGACGGCGTGATCCGCCGGGTCACGAGCCGCAGGGCGGCGACCGCCAGGACGATCTGCCCCGCCTGCCAGACCGTGCCGGCCAGGTGGCTCGTCGGCGGCAGGCCGCCGTGACCCGCCCCGAGCTCCGGCGCTACGAGATAAACCGAAAGCCCGACGGCGGCGACCGCCCAGGCGATGGCCGCGGCAGGGGCGCGCGCGGTCATCCCGACGAGCTCCGCCGCCGCCCAGCCGCCGAGCGCGAGGACGGCGAGCTGGGCGCCGAGGGCGCCGTCGGGGGCGCCGAGCGTGCCGACCGCGGCCTGGAGCGCCGGCAGGCCGTCCACCGCCGTGCGGAGCAAGAGCCAGCTCGCGCCGCCCGCCGCGTTGCACGCGAGCAGCCACCCGAGCCCCGTGAGGCCCGCGTCCGGCGCGCGGTGGTGGCGCTCCGCGGTGTCCCCGGCCAGGAGATCGTCGAAGTGCCGGTCCGCGAAGAACCGCCGCACGATCAGCGGCCACGCCAGCAGCGTCCACACCAGGCCGATGACGATCGCGAGGTCCCGCAGCGCGTAGCGCGAGAACGTCACGCAGAGGAGCATCACGGCCCCCGCGCAGAACGTGCTGATGACGCCGAAGTTCGCGTACCGCGTGGCGTAGCCGACGGCGCGCTCGATCGACGTCTCGCGCAGGCCCTCGATGCCGGCGCGCAGGTGGTAGCCCGAGCGCACGACGAGCGCGCAGAGCATCACGATCGCGAGCAGCGCGGGGCCCTGCTGCAGCCGCTCGGCGGGACGATCGAACAGGAACCCGAGCAGGCCGAGCCCGAGCGCGAGCCCGGCGGCGGCGAGGATCGTCATCACGATCGCCACGGCCTCGAAGCCCTTGTCGGCCGAGCCGGGCAGGCAGCGCCCGAGCGCGCGCATGCCGGGGCGCGTGGTGAGGACGAGCAGGATGGCCGGCCACACGAGGAGCCCGCCGAACAGCGCGAGGATCGCCGTCGTCCCGGCGTCGAAGTGCAGGCGCGCGATGACCGTCACGAGCGTCGCGTGGCCGAGCGCGACCGCGAGGTAGGTGTAGACGCCTGCGAGCCGGCGTTCGTCCGCGAGCGCGAGCTCGACCGGACCGGGGACCCCGATCGCGCGGTCGCCGTACACCAGCTGCGTGCCGGCATGCCGGTGAGCGAGCGCGCGGCCGGCGCCCAGCCCGAGCACGAGGACGACCCACAGCGTGTCCCGGCTACCGCCGCGGAATGCGAACAGCGCGACGACCGCCGCGAGCGCGCCGTACGCCGCGAGGACGTTGCCGGCGAGCTGCATCAGCAGGCCGAGACAGGCGAGACCATGATCCGCCGGCACCCGCGGCGCCGACCGGTCGGGGAGACTCATCGTCTACTGGGATAGCACGGGCGGCAGCGCGGCGTGACGACGAAGTCGATCGGCCATCAGCGGCAGTCGGTCCTGGCCCCACACGACGAGCTCGCCGATGCGAAACGACGGCACGCCCCAGAGGCCGTAGACCTCGAGGTCCTTCGCGTTGAGCGCCGCGGACTTGGCGGCGGCCTCGGTGTTCGCGAGCGCGGCGCGCGCCTCCTCCCACGGGAGCCCGGCGCGCTCCACGACGACCTTCAGATCGACGTACTCCGCCATGTCGCGGGCCTCGGCCCAGATCCCGCGCATCGCCGACTTCGCGAAGGCGAGGGCGGCGGCCGGGCTGCGCTGCTCGGCCCACAGCATCAGCGCGATGCAGTGGTCGACGCCCGTGCCCAGGGGATCACAGATCTCGCCGAACGGGATGCCGAGGCGGTCGGCCTCGCGCTTCGCGTCGCGCACGATGTAGAGGCGCATCACCGACGGCACGGCCATGCCGCGCGTGGCGAGCGGCATCACCGGGCGCAGGAGGAGAGCGAGGCCGCTGCCCGCGAGGACGCCCTCGATCTGCTCGAGCGCGAGGTAGCTGTACGGCGAGCGGAACGAGAACCACATCTCGCAGCGCAGGGCGCCGGACTTCGGGTTGCCGTCGTCGAGCGTACGCGGCTCGCGTTTCGCGCGCAGCTTGACGACCGTGGCGACGGGCTTGCCGAGCGCGGCCGCGAGCGCGGTCTCGAGCGCCGGGAACCGATCGATCGAGTACCACTCGCCACCGAAGTGAAACATGCCGCCCTGGTAGTGACCGGCCTTGCGCAGCGCCGCGTACGCCTCGTTCAGGATGGGCGGGACCGCCATGTACGAGTCCGCGCCGTACTTGCCGACGATGGCGGCGACCTTCTTGCGATCGATCACCCACATCGCCGCGCCGAGCTCGAGGATCGCGGCGAGCTGCTCGGCGGCCGGGCGCTCGCGGATGAGCGCGGTGCCGACCTCGCGCACGATGCCGGAGTCCGCTTCCTTCTTGCCGGGGAAGTCGAGGTCCCAGTAGTCGGCGAGGTTGATCGCGTCGCGGACCGAGTGCTTCTGGCGGATGGTGCCGAGCGGCGCGACGTCCGACGCGGGCGGGGTGATCGTGTGGACGGCGAGCTCGACGCCGTATGCTTTGACGAGCCGGTCGGCGATCTGCGCGGCGAGGTAGCTCCACGCGTCCGCGATCTCGAAGTAGAAGTCGAGGCGCGTCGGGGACTCGCCGGTCACGCGCTGCTTGACCGTGGCCAGGGCGCGGCGCGCGGCGTCGCCGGTCGGACCGAGCCAGGTCGCGATCGCTTTGCCCTTCAGCCGCTTGCCGATGATCATGGCGCGGACCTTAGCCGAAGTTCGGGACCCGGCGTAAGGTGCGCGCCGATGTCCGACCCGGACGATACGGACGATACGCACGACACCGCCGACCTGGCCGCGCGCGTCACCGCCGTGCTGCCGTTCCTCGAGGCGCTGGCCGGCGACCTCTCGCAGCTCGCCGTCCTCGACGAGGCCACGCGCATCCGGCTCGTCCAGGTGACCGGCCAGCTCTCGCGGCCCGACCGCTACAGCCGCCGCAACCTCGGCAAGGTGCTGATGCGCCAGCGTCACAACGCGAAGCGCGACGCCGACCGCGCTCTCCTCGATCAGACGGGCATCCGCGCGCTCCGCCGCGAGCCGGTGTTCCGCACGCCGCTGCCGCAGCCGGCGCAGGCCCTCGACGCGCCCGTGCGCGATGACGGCGAGCCCGACGATGGCGGCTGGGCGGCGGCGGAGGCCGCCCGCGAGGCGGACGGGGCGGTGGCGACGGCGGAGGGCGCGCCGCGCGTGACCGACTCGCGCCTCTGCTACGTGTGCAAGTCGCACTTCCACGAGCTGCACCACTTCTACGATCAGATGTGTCCGCCGTGCGCCGAGCTCAACTGGGCGAAGCGGCAGCAAACGGCGGACCTGCGCGGGCGCGTCGCGCTCGTCACGGGCGCGCGCGTGAAGATCGGCTACCAGGCCGCGATCCTGCTGCTGCGCGCCGGCGCCGAGACGATCGTGGCGACGCGCTTCCCGCGCGACGCGGCCCGGCGGTTCGCGAAGGAGCCGGACGCGGCGGACTGGACCGGGCGGCTGCACATCTACGGCATCGACCTGCGGCACACGCCGAGCGTCGAGCGCCTGTGCGCGCACCTGCTCGCGAGCTTCTCGCGCCTCGACGGTCTCATCAACAACGCGTGCCAGACCGTGCGGCGGCCCTCGGGCTGGTACGACCACGTGATCCGCGACGAAGAGGCGCAGCTCTCGGCCCTCGAGCGCGGCTTCCTCGAGCGCGACCGGGCGCTGCGGGGCGAGCTCGGGGCGGGCGCCGCCGCCGCCGATGGCACGCTCGCGATCCGCGCGGCCGGCCTGTGGAAGAGCGCGGTGCTCTCGCAGGTGCCGCTGCTCGCCGAGGACCTCGAGCGCGGCGAGCACCTCTATCCGCAGGGCCGGCTCGATCAGGACCTGCAGCAGGTCGATCAGCGCGACTTCAACAGCTGGCGCATGACGCTCGCCGAGGTCCCCACGGCCGAGCTCCTCGAGGTCCACCTGGTCAACGCGGTCGCGCCGTTCGTGCTGAACGCCCGGCTGCGCCCGCTGCTCGCGGCCGTGCCCACGCGCGACGCGCACGTCGTGAATGTGTCGGCGATGGAGGGCCAGTTCTACCGGCGCTGGAAGACGGACAAGCACCCACATACGAACATGGCAAAGGCCGCGCTTAACATGATGACGCGCACCTCCGCCGCCGATTACGTGCGCGACGGCATCCACATGAACAGCGTGGATACCGGCTGGGTCACCGACGAGGATCCCCTCCACCACGCGGCGCGGAAGCAGGCCGTCCACAACTTCCACCCGCCGCTCGACATCGTCGATGGCGCGGCGCGCATCGTCGATCCGCTGTTCGACGGCGTGACCACCGGCCGCCACCTGTGGGGCTTGTTCCTCAAGGACTACAAGCCGGCGCCGTGGTGAACGCTAGGCCCCGGCTCGCAGCTCGGCGAGCACCTCGGCCGGCAGCGGGAACCAGCGCAGCGACTCGAAGTCCGGCGTGCTCGCGGGATCGGCGAGCGAGAGCGTGCGGTACTCCATCGCCGCGGCCGCGATGATCTTGCGCGCCTCCTCGAGGTAGCCGGGCAGGGCCCACTCGGGCTCGGTGCCGTGGCGGGAGCGGTAGGCCATCTTGCCCGTGCGATACGAGATGTCGGCGAGGCGCATCGGCTGCGCGCCGTGGCCGCTGCGGTGGCGCCAGTCGCCGGTGTCGGGATCGAACGTGTAGTGCGGCAGGAGGCGCCAGCCGTCGGCCGCGATCAGGTGGATCGCGTCGAGGAGGAACTGGAACTGCGTCTCGCTGAGGAAGTAGTTGAAGTTGACGCGGACCCAGCCGGGCTTGATGCCCTCGCAGCCGCGCACGATCTCGCGCTCGAACTCGCGGCTCGTATCGAGGTCGATGCCGAGCAGGCGGTGGCCGTACGGGCCGGCGCACGAGCAGCCGCCGCGCGCCTGGATGCCGAACAGATCGTTGAGCAGCGCCACGACGAAGTTGTGATGGAGGTACGGCTTCGCGTTGCCGGGCACGCCGTTGTGGCGCACCACGAACGACACGATCGAGAGCCGCCACGCGCTCTTGTTGCCGAGGATGTGGATGTTCGGGCTCGTCGACCACGACGTGATGGCGCGCTCGATGAAGTCGACCTCGCGCTCGCGGATCGCCTCGGCGCTGACGGCATCCTTGAGCTGGAACACGAGGCCGGCGCGGATCGACTCGATGATCGCGGGCGTGCCGCCTTCTTCGCGCGAGACGGGATCGTCGATGTAGCGGTGAGACTGCTCGTTGACGTAGCGCACGGTGCCGCCGCCGGGCTGGCCGGGCACGGTGTTCTTGAGGAGGTGGCGCTTCGCGACGAGCACCCCGGGCGTGCCGGGGCCGCCGATGAACTTGTGCGGCGACATGAAGATCGCGTCCTTGTAGTCGAGCCCCCCGGGCTCGGACGCGTTCATCGTGATCTGCACGTACGGCCCGGCGGCGGCGAAGTCCCACAGCGAGAGCGCGCCGTGCCGGTGGAGGAGCGAGCTGATGGCGCGCGTGTCCGACGCGATCCCGGTGACGTTCGACGCGGCCGAGAAGCTCCCGATCTTGAGCGGGCGCGCCGCGAAGCGGGCGAGCTCGTCGGCGAGGTGGGCGAGGTCCGCGCGGCCATCGGCGTCCTCGCGGATGACGACGACATCCGCGATCGACTCGCGCCACGGCAGCTCGTTGCTGTGGTGCTCGAACGGGCCGATGAAGACGACCGGCCGCTCCTCGGCGGGGATGCGCTCGCGCAGGCCGTAGCGCAGCGAGAGGTCCGCGGGGATGCGCAGGTTCAGGATCTCGATGAGCTTGTTGATCGCGCCGGTGGCGCCGGAGCCGGTGAAGATGACGACGTCATCCGCGCCGCCGCCGACCGCGCGATGGATCACGTCGCGCGCGTCGTGGCGAAACTGCGTGGTCTGGCGGCCGGTGCCCGAGCCCTCGGTGTGCGTGTTCGCGTAGAGCGGCATCACCTCGTCGCGGATGAAGTCCTCGATGAACCCGAGCGAGCGCCCGCTGGCCGTGTAGTCGGCGTAGGTGACGCGGCGGCTGCCGTACGGCCCGTCGAGGGCGCTGTCGTCGCCGATGATCGCCCCGCGGATCGTCTCGATCAGGCGAGCGCTGGCAGGGTGCATCCCCACCTCTACCACGCCGCTCCGGGCGGGCGGGATTAACGTTATTGTTGCCTGCGCCCGGGTCTGCGAGCGTAGCCTCGCGCGGGAACCGACCCCGAGCGCCCCATGAGACTCCTCATCTCCGCTTCTACCTTCGCGCTCGCGCTCGGCCTCTGCGCGCGGCCCGTGCGCGCGGACGCGCTGGTCCAGGTCACGAGCTTCGGGGCGAACCCGGGCGCGCTCGACATGTACACGCACGTCCCGCCGGGGCTCCCGGCGGGGAGCCCGCTCGTCGTCGTGATGCACGGTTGCACGCAGACCGCCGCCGCCATGCAGGTCGCCGGCTGGGACGCGCTGGCGGACCAGTCGAAGTTTGCCGTCGTCTACCCGCAGGAGCGAACCGCGAACCAGCCGCTCGGCTGTTTCCGCTGGTACGAGCCCGCGCAGACCGCGCGCGGGGGCGGCGAGGCGGCCTCGATCATCGCGATGGTCGACACCATGATCAGCGCCAACCATCTCGATCCGACTCGCGTGTACGTGACCGGGCTGTCCTCGGGCGCGGCGTTCACCGCCGTGATGCTGGCGACGTATCCGGAGCGGTTCGCGGCCGGCTCGATCATGTCGGGGATCCCGTACGCGTGCGCGACGGACCTGACCTCCGCAACGCGCTGCGAGCAGATGAACGCGTCGACGCAGAGGGCCGCGTCCGCGTGGGGCGCGCTCGTCGCGGCGGCGAGCGGTAACTTCACCGGGGTGTGGCCGCGCGTGCAGATCTGGCAGGGCAGCGAAGACACCACGGTGTCTCCCGCGAACGCGGGCGAGCTGGTCAAGCAATGGACCGACGTGCACGGCGCGCCACAGACGCCGAGCGCGACGGCCGCGATCAGCGGCTCGACCCGGACGCAGTACAGCGCCGGCGGGCAGGTGGTCGTCGAGGCGTACGCGGTGAGCGGGATGGGCCACGACGTCGCGACGGGGATGGACGCGCTCGGCGCCTGCCCGGCGGGGACCGGCGCGTACTTCGCCGACGAGCACATCTGCTCGACGCTCCGCGCGGCGCAGTTCTTCGGCCTGCTCGCCGGCAGCGGCAGCGGCAGCGACGGCAGCAGCGGTAGCGGTAGCAGCGGTAGCGACGGCAGCGGTAGCGACGGCAGCGGCAGCAACGGCGAGCAGTCAGGCGGCGACATGAACAGCGGGTGCGCCACCGGCGACGGCCCGGGCGCGGCGCTCGTCGGCCTCGTCGGCCTCGTCGCCCTCCGTCGCCGCCGCTCGCTCACTTCTTGACGCGGCCGCCCCACGGCAGCTCGAGCAGCAAGATCTCGCCGGCCGCGCGCAGGTCGCGCGAGAGCGTGCTCGTGGCGGCGGCGCGCACGGCGTCGACGAGCTCGCCCGCGGACGCGAACCGGGCGTCGGGGCGCTTGGCGAGCGCGATCGCGAGCACCAGATCCAGATCCGGTGGCAGCTCGCCCGCCAGATCCGTCGGGCGCCGCGGGCCGCGATAGACGACGTCGAACAGGATCTGCGGCGTGTCGGTGCCGCGAAACGGCGGCTGCCCCGTCAGCGCGCGGTAGATCACCGCGCCGAACGAGAACAGATCGCTGCGCTCGTCGGCCATCTTGCCGCGCGCTTGCTCGGGCGCCATGTAGCCCGGCGTCCCGACCACGAGGTTCTGCGTCAGCGTGCCCTGGCCGCCGCGTAGCTTGCTGACGCCGAAGTCGAGGATCTTCCAGCTCGCCGGCCCGCCGCCGGGCGGTTCGTGCAGGAACAAGTTCTGCGGCTTGATGTCGCGATGGACGATACCGGCCGCGTGCGCGTCGCGCAGGCCGGCGCCGATCTGCTCGCACAGCGCGATCGCGTCGGTGAGCGCGAGCCGCTGCAGCTTGCGCAGGTGCCACGCGAGGTCGTGCCCGGCGAGGAGCTCCATCACGATGTACGGCCCCGCACCGTCGAGATCTCCGACCTCGAACACCGACACGAGCCCCGGCGCGCGCAGCTTCGATGTGATCTCCGCCTCGCGCCGGAAGCGCGCGAGCTGGACCGGGTCGTCGGTCGCGGCGAGCGTCTTCACGGCCGCCGTCGTGTGCCCGTTCGTGTGCAGCGCCGCGTAGACCTCGCCCATCGCGCCGCGGCCGATGAGCGGACCGAGCACCCACTCGCCGGCGCGGCGGCCGCTGTGGCGCCCGATCTTGCCCGCGCCGACCTCGAGCGCCTTCTCGAGATCCTGGTTCGCCTCCGCGAGCTGCGCGTCGCGCGCCTGCACTTCGCGCACGGCCGTCTCGACCTGCGCCATCGCCGCGAGCGCGGTGCGTCGCGAGAGCAGCGCTTGCCGCAGCGTGCCGAAGAACACGATCGGCACCATGAACACGGCGAACCCGACGACGAGCGGCGAGTCCGGTCCGCGGATGAGGCCGAGGTCCGGCAGCACGCCGACGCCGACGAGGAGCGCGGTGCTCGAGTAGATGAGCGACGCCGCGACGCACCCGGCGACCGCGACGCGCCGGTCGGCGCCGGTGCCAAAGAACGAGATGCCGAGCGTCACCGCGATCGGCGCCGACGAGAAGACGCCGATGTAATACTCGATGACGCCCGACGCGAGCACCGACACGGCGAGGAAGACGCGGAACCAGACGCGGTACCGAGCGCCCGGTCGCGCGCGCCACCACAGGCCGAACGAGACGGCGGCGAGCATCAGCCCCGCGCCCACGGCGGCCCACCGCAGCCACGGGACGCCGCCGACGAGCGGGAACGAGATGGCGGCGACGAGCGCGAGCGTCCCGAGGAGGAGGCCCATGCCGCGGGCGCGCACTACCTCGTCGACGTGGAGCGCCTGCTGGCTGAGGAGGCCGGTAACGAGGCGCGAGCTGGGGCTGCTGGGGCTGGGGCCGCTGCCGCGGCGAAGGGCGGCGGGTCGGTCGGCGACGGTCAGGTCACCACCGCCCGTCCCACCGTCGTCACGCGACTCGCGCTCCTCGCCCACGTTGCGCGATCGTCTCACGTCGGCGAGCATCCGCGCCGGTCGTGGGCGAAATCGTGGTCGCGTCCGCGTCGATCACAGCACCCGCGGCGACCGGAGGTGTCAGCGACCCTCGGTCACGAGGGCGCTCCCGTGCCCGAGCGTGACCACGTGACCGAGCGCGTCCAGGATTCCGATCCCGTTCACGAGCGGCGAATGAGCTTGCGCAGGACGGGCACCCGGCGCACCAGGCCGCGCGCCTCGGGCACACCCGCCGCGAGCGTGACGCCGAGGTACGCTGCGGCGAACACGCCGACGGCCGGGACCGCCTGCGCGATCTCGTTCGCGCCCAGCTGGCCCGCGAGCCACGCCGCGCCGTAGCCGAGGGCGCCGGCCACGCTCGCCGCGCCGAGGGCGCCGAGGCCGAGCCGCGTCGGGATCGGGACCGTGCCGAGCTTCGTTGCGAGCCAGCGGCGCAGCAGCAGGAACTCGACCCACGCCGCGAAGCCCGCGCTCGCCGTGAGCCCGAACGCACCCCACACCGCATCGTAGCCGAGCGCGGCGCGCAGCGGCAGCGCCACGATCCAGCCCGTCGAGCCCGTGATGGCCACGCGCACCAGCGCCGCGTACAGCGGAGACCGCGTGTCGTGCAGCGCGTAGAACGCGGACTTGAGCACCTGGCCCTGCGTGCCCGCCGACAGGCCGAGCGCCGACCCGGCGAGGATGATCCACACCTCGCGGACATCCGCGGCGCCGAAGCGCCCGCTCTGGAAGAGCAGCGCCACGATCGGCTGGCCGATCGCGACCAGCGCGACGGCCGACGGCACGACCATGTAGACGACGCGGCGGAGCGCCACGCGGAGGCGGTCGCGCAACGCGGCGGCGCGCTCGTCGGTCGTGCCCGTCGCGCTCGCCATCTCGGGCAGCTCGGCCGCCGACACGGCCATGCCGAACAGGCTCACGGGCAGGAGCGCGAGCGTCTGGGCGTTCGCGATGGCGGCGACGATCGTGTCGCCGAGGAAGCTCGCGATGACCTGGTCGACGTAGCTCGACAGCTGCACCGAGCCGCGCCCGAGCAGCACGGGGCCGAACGCGCGCAGCGTCGCGCGCACGCCGGGATCGCCGAGCGCGAGCGACGGCCGCAGGCCGCGCAAGATGGCGATCACCGACGGCAACTGCACCAGCAGCTGCGCGCCGGAGCCGATGACCGCGCCGTACGCGAGCCAGCGCGCGACGTCGTCGTCGTGGCCCGCGAAGTGGCGCCCTGCAACGATCGCGGTCGCGATCATCGCGACGTTCCACAGGACCGGCGCCACGTAGGGCAGGAAGAACTTGCGGTGGCTATTGAGAACGCCGAGGCACCACGCCGACAGCACCAGCAGCGCCACCCCCGGGAACAGGATCCGGACGAGGTCGATCGTCAGGACGCGCGACGCGCCGTGGAAGCCCGGGGCGAGCACCTCGACGAGCGGCTCCGCGAACAGCACGCCGAGGAGCGCGATCGCGCTGGCCACGAGCGCGAGGAGGGTGCCCACCGCGCGCGCGACACGGGCCGCGTCCGCGTGCTTGCCCTCGGCGTTCAGCCGCGCGTACACCGGGATGAACGACGCGGAGAGGACGCCCTCGCCGAGCAGGTTCTGCAGCAGGTTCGGGATCCGCAGCGCCGCGCGGAACGCCCCGGCCTCGGGCGTGATGCCGAGGTAGTGCGCGATGGCGCGCTCGCGCACGAGCCCCGCGATGCGCGACAGGAAGATGCCGGCGCCGACGGCGAGCGCGCCGCTGCGGCGGACGGCCGGCACCGGCGGCGAGTCGGGCATCGCCCGCAGTCTAGTCGGGCGGCGGATCCGGCGACAGGCGTTGCCGCGCCCGTCGTGCCTGGAATCCGCCGCCAAGAGGGGCTCTGCCGACGACGCCGGCAGAGATGGTCACGCGGAGGAGCGCGTCAAACCTTCGTGACCACGAGTTTCCCTTGTCCACGCGGCGTGCCACGCGTCACCCGGCCCGCAACCCCGCGCAACTCCGTCCGCGCCAGATCGCCCGGCGCCGTTCCTCGCCACTCTGGACCGCTCGACGCGCCGTGGCAGAGACAACCTGGCATAGTCCTGGGGCTGTGAATCCCGCTCTGCCCAAGACGATCGGGCGTTACCAGATCCTCGACCGGCTCGCGGTCGGAGGCATGGCGGAGCTGTTCAAGGCGCAGCTGCAGGGCCAGCACGGCTTCGAGAAGCTCGTCGTCATCAAGAAGATCCTGCCGCACCTCGCGACGGATCGGACCTTCGTCGAGATGTTCATCGACGAGGCGCGCATCACGGCGCAGCTCGACCACCGCAACATCGTCCAGGTCTTCGAGCTCGGCACCGACGCCGACACGCCCTACATCGCGATGCAGTTCGTGGACGGCGTGGACGTCCTCGCGCTCCTCCGCGAGTGCGCCCGCGCGCAGATCCGCCTCCCCGCCGACATCGCGGCGCTGATCGCCCGCGACACCCTCGACGCGCTCGACTACGCCCATCACGCGCTCGACCACGGCGGTCGGCCGCTCGGCATCGTCCACCGCGACATCTCGCCCGGCAACGTCCTCCTGTCATGGCGCGGCGACGTCAAGCTCACCGACTTCGGCATCGCGCGCGCCGCCGAGCGCCGCCACAAGACCGAGGCTGGCACGCTCAAAGGCAAGTACGGGTACATGTCCCCGGAGCAGGTCTCCGGCGCCGAGGTCGATCACCGCAGCGATCTGTTCGCCGTGGGCATCCTCCTCGCCGAGATGGTGATGGCGCGCCGCCTGTTCACCTCCACGAACGACCTCGACATCCTGCTGATGGTCCGCGACGCGAACCTCGAGCGCCTGCTCAAGTACGCGAGCGAGTTCCCGCCCGAGCTGCGCGCGATCACCACGCGCGCGCTGCAGCGCCGCCCCGAGGAGCGCTGGCAGACCGCGGCCGAGTTCCGCGACGCGATCGACGATTACCTCCGCACGACCACGCGCGCGTCGTCCCGCGATCTCGCCGCGCTCCTCGGCCGCGTCATTCACGCGCCCACCGCGGACCTCGACGAGTCGGGCGTCGTCGTCACGGGCGGCGAGCCCGACGATGGGGACGTCGGCCTGTCGGGGCCCATCACGCGCATGAGCCTCGCCGCCGCCGAGGCCGAGGCGAAGCGCGCGCGCGCCGAGTTCATCGCCAGCACGCCGGGCACGCTCGGCGCCGCGGCCCAGGCGATCCCGACCGGCGTCACGGACAACGGCTCGTCGGGCGTCATCACGTTCGACGACGAGCTCGCCGAGGATGCCGAGCCCGTCGAGGTGCCGTCGGGCCCGCGCGAGATCGGCGACCTGCGCGACAAGCCGCTCCTCGGCATCGTCTATCGCCTGGCGAGCCAGCACGAGACCGGCATGCTCTCGCTCGAGGGCCGCGCGGGCGTGCTCAAGGAGGCGTACTTCGTCGACGGCCAGCCGCAGTTCGTGCACAGCAACGTCGAGTCCGAGCGCCTCGGCAACTTCCTGGTCCAGCAGGCGGCGCTGACGCCGGCGTCGCTCCAGCGCGCGCTGTCCGTGATGCACCGCTTCGGCGGCCGCCTCGCCGACACCCTCGTCGGCCTCGACATCCTCGACCCGCTCGAGGCGTACCGGCTCCTCGCGAAGCAGGTCGCGGCGAAGCTCATGGAGGCCCTGTCGTGGCAGAAGGGCCGCTACACGTGGACGCCGAACCACCCGAATCCGTGGCGCGCGCGCTCGCTGCACCTCGATGCGTATCGCGTGATCGGCGCCGGCGCGGCGGGCCTGTCCGAGGCGCTGATCGACGACTGGCTCGCCACGCACGCCAGCGCGTTCGTCGTCGCCGAGCACTGTCAGGACGGCGACCTCGCGCGCTTCGGCCTCGGCGACGCGCTCCTCCGCGTGTACTCGCTCCTCGACGGGCGCACGCGGCTCGGCGATCTCGCGAACAAGGTGCGCTCGCCGGAGGCGCGCCTCAACTTGCTGCGCCTCGTCTACCTGCTCGTTCACACCGAGCTCGCGCGCGTCCGGTGACCCTCACATCGCCCCGCATGCGGTGAGACGTGGTTAGATCGGCCCCATGACACGCTGGCTCGCGATCGCGCTCCTCGTCGGCGGCTGCGGTGGCGGAGGCGGGAGCGGGGTCAAGCCCGACGGCCCGCCGAGCACGTTCGCGCCGCAGCTCTCGGTCGATCCGCAGAGCGCGACCATCGGCGCGAGCCCCATCGGCACGCGCCTCGGGGGAGCCCACATCACGGTCACCAACATCGGCGGGGCCGCGACGGGGACGATCACGCCGCAGCTGACCGGCGGCGACTTCTCCATCATCAGCACCGGCTGCACCACGCTCGACGTCCTCGCCACGTGCGACGTCGAGCTCGGCGTCACGCCGTCCGTCGTCGGCGCCATCACCGGGTCGTTCACCGTGACCGCGGCTCCCGGCGGCCTCGCCACCGCCACGCTCGCGGCGACCGGGCAGCCCAGGAACGATCTGACCGCCCCCGACCGCGTGGACTTCGGCGGCGTCCCCGTCGGGCACACGAGCGCCACGCTGACCGCCACCATCACGAACACCGGCCCCGTCGCGACGGGCCCGCTGACCGCCGCGCTGCAGACGGGGACCGTGTACGCGATCGCGGTCGACGGCTGCACCGGCACGACCGTCGCGCCCGCCGGCACCTGCACGGTCACGCTGACGTACACGCCGGCCGCGCTGACGCCGTTCGGCGGCGGCGGCGACCTCGACGCGCTGATCGTCCGCGGCGATCCGGGCGGCGTCTCCGCGGCCACCCTGGCGGGCTTCGGCCTCGCGCTGGAGGCCACGCCGCAGATGTCGCCGTTCCCGGCTACCGCCGTCGGGCAGACGAGCGCGCCCCGGACCTTCACCGTCACGAACCGCAGCGCGGCGGCGATCGGCCCGCTCACGACCTCGCTCGTCGTCGCGGGCGCATACGTCGTTGGCACGAACACCTGCCAGGGCGCCACGCTCGCCGCGGGCGGGACATGCACCGTGGACGTCTCGTTCGCGCCGGTCGCCGCGGGGGCCGCGCTCTCGGGTGTGCAGGTGAACGACGCGAGCGTCGTCAACTACACGACCATCCAGCTCATCGGCACCGCGCCGTAGTGCCCGCCGGACCGCCTCCCGAGCGCTGGCGGCGCGTGCGCGCGGTCTTCCGGTCGCGCCGGATGGCGGTCGTGTTCCTGCTCGGCTTCTCGTCGGGGTTGCCGTACCTGCTCACGGGCCAGACGCTGCAGGCGTGGACGACCGAGGCGGGGTTCAAGCTCGAGGACATCGCGGCGCTGTCGCTCGTCGGGCTGTCGTACACGTTCAAGTTCCTGTGGGCGCCGCTCCTCGACCGGTACGCGGTCCCGTGGCTCGGCCGCCGGCGCGGCTGGCTGCTCGTGTTCCAGGTCGCGCTGATGGCGACGCTCGCCGGCATGGCGCTGCTCGATCCGTCGGCCGATCGTGTGTTGTTCGTCGCCCTCGCCGTCGCGGTCGCGTTCTTCTCCGCGTCGCAGGACATCGTCATCGACGCGTACAACGCCGATCTCCTGGCGCCGGAGGAGCGCGTGCTCGGGTCGTCGCTCTACGTCCTCGGCTACCGCGTGGCCATGCTCGTCGCGGGCTCGCTCGCGCTGATCGCCGCCGATCACGTGGTGTGGGGCGCGATCTATGCCGGCATGGGCGTGCTGATGGGCGTCGGCATCGGCGCGACGTTCCTCGCCGAGGAGCCGGTCGCGCGCGGCGTGCGACCGCGGACGATCGTGGCCGCCGTGGTGCTGCCGTTCACCGAGCTGTGGCATCGGCTCGGCGCGCGCTCGTTCGTCATCATCCTGACGTTCGCGGCGACCTACAAGTTCGGCGAGCAGTTCGCGCAGGTGCTGACCTTCACGTTCTTCAAGCGCGAGGTCGGCTTCACCTACACGGACATCGCGCTCGCCAACAAGCTCGTCGGGTTCGCCGCGTTCGCGATCGGCGGCATCCTCGGCGGGCTCCTGGTCAACCGGCTCGGGCTTCGCAAGATGCTCGTCGCGTTCGGCATCCTGCAGGCCTCGACGCACGTGCTCTATCTGGTGATCGCGGTGGCCGGCAAGAACCTGCCGGTCTTCTGCGTGGCGATCTTCATCGAGAACCTGTCGTTCGCGATGGCCACCGCCGCGTTCGTGTCGTCGCTCATGGCCGTGTGCAGCCCCGCCGTCAGCGCCACGCAGTTCGCGCTGCTCACGAGCCTGACCTCCGTGGGGCAGCGCGTGTTCGGTGCGTTCGCCGGCGACGTCGTCGACGCGCTCGGCTGGACCGGCTTCTTCCTCGTGACGATCACGATGGCCATCCCGGGCATCATCCTGGCCTGGTACGCCGGCGCGATCAGCAACTCCGCGCGCGACGCGCTCGCGGCGGCGAATCAGAAAGCGCTGTAGAGCAACAGCGCGCCGACGACGGCGAACAGGAGCGCGGCGACCTTCTGCGTGATCCGCGGATCGAGGAGCTTGCCCGCCTTGTTGCCGATGAACACGGCGATCGCGGACACGCACCACAGGGCGAGCACCGACGCCACCATGACCGTCACCCACGCGTGGTACTGCGCCTCGAAGGCCGCGGTGCCGATCTGCGTCAGGTCGCCCCACTCGGCGATGAACACGACGCCGAACGTCGTCCACAACGAGCGCCAGAACGGCAGCTCCGGCTTGTCCTCGCCGTCGTCCTTCTCGGGCTTGCGCATCCACATCAGCACCGCGCACCCGAGGAACAGGATCCCGGAGCCGATGTGGACGTACTGCCCCGGCAGCTGCGAGAGCAGCGAGCCCGCGCCGACGGCGATGATGCTCTGCACGGAGAGCGCGAGCGACGAGCCGAGGAACACCGGCAGCGCCTTGTGCCGGGTCGCGAGGACGAGCGTGGCGAGGGCCGTCTTGTCGGGGAGCTCGGCGACGAAGATCACGCCGAACACGGTCAAGAACAGCTCGAGCGACATCGGCGGCCGTACCCTAGCGCGCGCTGATCAGCGCAGCAACGCCGGACCGGGCGCGTCGGCGTGGTCCGCGCGCGGTGCTTCGCCGGTGGTCGCGCTCGGCTTCACCACGGCGATCGGCGGCGGGGCAGGCGGGGCCCGGAACGGGTCGGTCTCGACCCCACGCGGCGGCCCCTCGAACGGCGCGCGGCGCGGCGCGCTGGGGCGCACGGGGCCGGGGACGGCGGCGGCCTCGTCGCGCTCGGGGCGCCCGCGCCACGTCATGTAGAGCGCGAGCCCGAGGCCCGCGAGCACCAGCCAGCCGCCGTAGGCCCGCGTCGGGGACTCGGTGAACCCGGTGTGCTCGGAGCGGCCACCGAAGTCGTAGCCGCCGTAGCGACCGGACTCGCGGATCACGTACTCGATCCCGTCCGGCGCGAAGGTGAGGAGGCAGATCGTGGCGAGCGCGAACGCCGTGACGCCGAGCGCGCCGACCACGATCGTTCGCCGCCAGCGCGGCTCGTGCCCGAGCTTGGTCCGGCGGTCCGTGTCCAGCATCGCGAGGCCGAACAGGCAGCTCGCGCCGACGGTCGCGAGCCCGAGCGCGCCCGAGATGCCATCGACCACGTCCATCGTCATGCCGGAGCCGCAGATCGTCCCGTGGTCGTGGCAGATCTCGGTCTCGAGGAGCTTGATGCACGCGATACCCTTGGCCGTGTCGACCGCCGCCACGTCCGCCGGCGAGTCGTCCGACGTGAACCACGGCACGACGAACAGACCGAGCACGATCAGCGCGGCGCTCGCGACCGCGCCGATACTGAGCCTCAGCCCGCCCACGAAGCGCACCCCCGAGCGGTAGCGCGGCCCACGCCGCGCCTCAAGCAGATTCTTGCCCCGACCGCGGCCGCGCCCTAGCGTCGAGCGGTGACCCTGCGCGCGTGGAGCGTGATCCCGGCGCTCGGCGCGCTCGCCGCGCTCGGGGCGGCCGCGCTCGGCTACCCGCCCGTCGCGGCCCTCGCCGCCGGGCTCCTCGCCGGCGCGCTCACGGCGGCGATCCGCGCGCACGCCGGCGACGAGCCC
>JANXOM010000179.1 GCA_025353585.1 Deltaproteobacteria bacterium | reverse complement strand
CCGCGTTCCGGGAACGCCCACTTCGCCCGCCATGCCCCGTTCCGGCCCGGCGGCAACCCCCCCCGTTGCCGCGATCCCGCCCGGCCGGGCGTACGGATCGACGACGAATTCGCGGCCGCCGACGATCGGCGCGGCCTCCTTGAACACGAGGTCGTTGGTGATGTCCTTGCCGTAGCGCGCGTGGAGGCGCGTGAGGACCATGTCGTAGACCTGGCCGATCGGGGCCGGCTGACCTCTGCTGCCGCCGACGACGTCCGCGCCGAGGGTCGCGAGCTCGCCGGGCTGCAGGGTCGGGCCCGGGCACGGGTCGCAGCCCATGGCCTGCCACGCGTACTCGGTGACGACGGCGCCCGGGTTCATCTCGACGGTGCGATCGAAGAGCGCGGCGTAGAACGCGCCGAACTTCTTCTTCACCGAGTCGTCGAGATCGATGTTCGTGGGGATGGTTACGTTCTTGTAGTTCGCGACGTCGTAGCGCTGATGCGGCGAGAAGATGTTGACGATGAGGTCCTGCGTGCCGGAGCTATTCGCGAGGCCGAGGCGGATCGGCAGCTGGAAGTCCTCGGTGTCGTAGAAGAAGCGCAAGGGCGAGAGGGCGGCGCGGCGCACGAGCCCGGGGGACGCGCCGGGCGAAGCACCGCCGGATGGCGGTGCGGGTTGATCGACGAAGTGGACCTTGCTCGGGTCGACCTTCGCGACGAAGAACTTCATCCCGCTCTCCACGTACGGGCGCAGGAGCGGCTCGGCGCCCTCGGGGATCTTGTAGTTCTGGAGGTGGAGCCAGGCGTCGAGGCCGGTGGAGTCCTTCGCCGACAGGATCAAAATCTGGTACTCGCCGACGGAGAACTTCGCCTCGATCGTGACGCCGAGGTCGCCGGCGGACATGCCGTGGCCAACGCCCGCGCCCGGGGCCGGCATCGCGAGGGACGCTCCCTTGCGGCGCTCCAGCTCGGGCGGCGCGCACGGGTCCCGCTCCCAGTACTCGACGAGCCGCGGTGCGCCCATCGCCTCGACGTGGGTGAACACCTCCCTCGGCAGCGTCTTGACGTCGCCCTCGTGCAGGACGACCGGCACCGGGATGACGAGCGCGAAGTCCTGCGGCGGGCCCTGGTAGGTGTTCTGCATCGACAGCACGGTCCGCGTTCCGCTGCGCATCAGCACGACCTGCGTGGCGTCGTTGAACATCTGCTGGTCGCTGCCGGCGACGTAGAAGCCGCAGAACGCATCGGCCGCGCGCGGGGCAGCCGCGAGGCTCGCGACGGTCGCGAGGAGCAGGGTGGGGACCGTGGGGAGACGCATGGTGTCCAGGATAGACGCCCTGCCTCGCCCCATCCTTGGCGGTGGTCGTGTCTTTGTTCGTCGCCGCTTGTAGCGGCGTGTTACGATCTCGGCCTTCGCATACGGATGGCGGTGGAGTCCGCCGATACCCGCTCGCCCCGGCCCCGGGACGAGCCAATGACTCCTACGACTGCCCGCGCTGCCGGGCCTCGTAGGCGTGCCTCGAGGTCCACTCCTGGAAGGACCCGATGGCCGAACAAGCAAAGCGATGGCTCCAGTGGCTCGTGCTCGGCGCGCTGGTGGGCGCGGCGTGCGGCGCGGGCTCCGCGGGGTTCCTGTGGCTGCTCGCGCTCGCGACGGACTATCGCGAGGCGCACACGGAGATCATCTTCGCGCTGCCGGGGGCCGGCCTCGCGGTCGGCTGGCTGTACGAGCGGTTCGGCAAGCCGATCGCGCGCGGCACGAACCTCGTCATCGACACGGTGCACGAGGGCGGCCCGCGCGTGCCGCTGCGGATGGCGCCGATGGTCGTGCTCGGGACGGTGGTGACGCACCTGTTCGGCGGCAGCGCCGGGCGCGAGGGGACGGCGGTGCAGATGGGCGCGGCGCTGGCGGACGCGCTGGCGCACGGGTTTCATCGGGTGAGCGGCCGCCTGATGGGGCGGTCGGTGGACGACGGGGGCGGCGACCGGCCGCTGCGCCGGCAGCTCCTCGCGGCGGGGATCGCGGGCGGGTTCGGCGCGGTGTTCGGCACGCCGATCGCGGGCGCGGTGTTCGGGCTCGAGGTCGTGGTGCTCGGGCGCGTGGAGTACGACGCGCTGGGTCCGGCGCTCGTGGCGGCGGTGGTCGGCGATCAGGTCACGCGGGGGCTCGGCATCGTGCATACGGCGTATCCGACGCTGCACGCGGTGTCGCTGGATCCGCGGCTGGGCGCGAAGTGGGTCGTGGTCGCGGGGGCGATCGCCCTCGTCGCGACGGCGTTCATCGAGCTGACGCACGGGATCAAGCGCGTGGCGGCGCGCTCCGTGACGTGGCCGCCGCTGCGGCTCGCGGTCGGCGGCGCGCTGGTGGTGAGCGCGTGGCAGCTGCTCGGCTCGACGGACGAGCTGGGGCTGGGGATCCCGACGATCGTGCGGGCGTTCAGCGACGACGGGCTACCGCCGTGGACGTTCGCCGTGAAGCTGGTGCTCACGGCGATCACGCTCGGCTCGGGCTTCCTCGGAGGCGAGGTCACGCCGCTGTTCTTCATCGGCGCCGCGCTGGGCAACCTGCTGGCGCGGGTGCTCGGCATCCCCCTCGAGCTCGGCGCCGGCGTGGGGATGGCGGCGATGTTCGCGTGCGCGTCGAACACGCCGCTCGCGCTCTCGATCATGGCGGTCGAGCTGCTGGGCGCGGCCGCGTTGCCTCACGTGCTGATCGTGTCCGCGCTGGCGTACGTGTTCAGCGGCCGGCGCTCGATCTATCCGAGCCAGCGCGTCCGGCCCGACCGTTGAAGGGGGCACCTCTATCGCGTCCGCGCTGGCACCTGCACGTGCACGTGCACGTCCCGCCCACACGTGCACATTCGCCTGCAAGAACCGAGGTTCAAGTGGAACACGGCGCGGCTCGCGAGCGCTTCGTCGAGCCGGCTAGGGCGCTGGGAAGGCGTGGCGTACATGGAGAGCGCCGGGGCCTTGGCCCAGCCGGCGCGCACGAGCCAGCTCTTTGCGGCGGCGACCGCGAGCGGATCGTAGCGAGGCACGGGGTCCGACGTCGGCTGCTCGCGCCAGCCTTCGAACCGCACTGCCGACGAGAACGCGTCGAGGATCCAGTGCTCGGGGCCGCGCGTGCGCGGCTCGTGGTGCTTCCGCCAGTTGTTCAGAGTGTAGGTGAGCGCGGTGCGGCACTGCACGGGCGAGCGGATCACGGTCGCGTGATAGCGATCGACGAACACCCCGCCCCGCTTCCGTCCGAGCTCGCGGTCGAGCTGCCGCGCGGCCGAGATCTGGAAGCCCTGCATCCCGCTGGCGAGCGCGCCGGCGTCATCGGCTTGGACGAGCAGGTGCACGTGCGTCCGCTGGATGCTCGCATGGACGATCCGGACCGCCGTGCGCGGGAGCACGACCCGCAGCGCCCGGTTGATGGCGCGATCGCCCGCGTTCTGCTGGCCGCCGCGCGCGGTTGTCCTCGGAGCCGGCCCCCCCAGCACGCCTCTGCGCCGCCGGACCGGCCACGCTGGCCGTGCGCTCGAAGCCCCCCGCCGTACTCGTTCGCGCCGCGCTGCGCGACGTCAGCGTGGATCTCCCGCGCTGCGAGACGGCCGCGCCCCTGCCTGCCGCCCCGCCCTACTCGTCGGCTTCGATCGGCGCGCGCGACTTGCCGCGCGACGTCAGCGCGTACACCGCCGCGCCGACCGCGAGCACGCCCACGATCTCGAGGCTCAGCTTCGGCTGGTTCGACACGCCGAAGTACACCGTCCACACCGAGAGCCCCAGGAACAGCAACGGCGTGACCGGGTACCCCGGCGTCCGGTACGGCGAGACCTTGCCCCGCCGACGGAACACGAACACGGCGCCGACCGTCAGCGCGGCGAAGATCGCCAGCGTGAAGCCGACCAGCCGGATCAGCGACTCCGGGTCGGCCAGGATCACGAACGCCAGCGCGAGCACGCACTGCGTGATGACCGCGACCGCAGGCACGCCGCGCTTCGTGTACTTCGCCAGCACCGCTGGTAGCGCGTGGTCCGCCGCCATCGTCGCGTAGACGCGCGGGCCGGCCATCATCATCGCCGACACCGCCGACATGAGCGCGATCGCGATCAGCGAGCTGAGCAGGTCGCCCGCGTGCGTGCCGAACAGCGCGCGCGCCGCGAGCGCACCGACGGGCGCCTTGTCCGGATCGGCGCCCATCGCCTCGGGCGCGACCGCGTAGATGAAGACCAGGTTCAGCAGGATATAGAGCACCATCACGATGCCCGTGCCGAGGAGCAGCGACCGCGGCAAGGTCCGCTGCGGCTCCTTGATCTCCCCCGCGATGTACGCCGCCGCGTTCCAGCCCGAGTACGCGAAGCTCACGTACATGAGCGCCGTCGCGTAGTTCGCCGCACCGCTGGCGGTCGTGATCTGCGAGAGGCCATCGCCACGCGACGCGAAGTGGCCCCAGTCGCCGCTGCCGATCAAGAGACCCGCGACGATGAAGCCGGTGATCAGCAACACCTTGATCACCGTGAACACCGTCTGCACGCGCCCCGCGACCTTCGTGTCGAACGCGTGCAACGCGGTCATCGCGATGATGAGCGCGCAGGCCAGGCCCTTGACGAGGTACGGCTCGGACAGCGACGGCGCGAGCGCGCCGATGTAGGAGGCGAACAGCAGTGCCGCGGCCGCGATCGGCATCGAGAACCCGACGACGAGCGAGACCCAGCCGCTCATGAACCCGACGACCGGGTGATACGCCTCCCGCAGGTACACGTACTCGCCGCCCGCGCGCGGCATCAGCGAGCCGAGCTCGGCGTAGACCGCGGCACCGCACAGCGCGACGATGCCGCCGACCACCCAGGTCGACATCATCGTGAGCGGATCCTTGAACGAGTACGCGGCCTGGTAGCCCGCGCTCGTGAACACGCCCGCGCCGATCATGTTGGCGATCACGATCGCCGCGGCGACCGCGATGCCGAGCTGCCGTCTGGGAGGCGTCACGAGGCGGGCACCCTACCGCATGTGGCGATCGAGAAACGCGAGCGCGTCACGCCAGCAGCGGCGCGCGGACGGATCCCAGACCAGCGCGTGGAAGGCGTGGATGCCGCCCGGGTAGTAGCGGGCCTCGCAGGGGACGTTCCGGGCCGCGAGCGCGGCGGCCAGGCGACGGGTGTCGTCGAGCAACGGGTCCCGCGTGCCGACGGGCGCGAAGAACGCGGGGAGCGGGCGATCCAGCGTGGCCGCGGTCTCCATGATGCGCAGGGGATCGGCGAGCGCCGTGGCCGGGCCCGGCGTCGCGGAGTGGCCATGCAGGTACGACGCCGAGGCGTCGTGGATCATTCCGTCGATCCACCTCGGCAGCCGCCGCCGCTGGGAGAAGCGCTCGGGGCGCGAGACCTCGAGCATGCCGCAGAATGGCAGCGCGGCGCGCGGGACGAGCCCGCTGTCGAACACGGCGCGGGCCCACGGCTCCTCGCGCCGCTGGCACGCGGCGAGCGTGAGCGCCGAGATGAGGTTAGCGCCGGCAGACTCGCCCGCGACCGCGACGCGCTCCGGGTCGCCGCCGAGCTCGCCCACGTGGTCGGCGAGCCACTTGAACGCGGTGCACGTGTCCTCGATCGCGGCCGGGTACGGGTGCGCGGGCGCGAGCCGGTAGCTGATGTTGACAACCAGGTAGCCGAACCGCGCGAACACGAGGCCCATCAGCCAGTGCGTGTCCTTCGACAGCAGGTGGAATGCGCCACCGTGGACGTAGAAGACGACCGGCCACGGCTTTGGCCGGTGCACCGGGCGGTAGACATCCAGCACCTGCTGCGGGTGCGGTCCGTACGGGATGTCGTCGGCAACCTCGACCCCGTGGCGCCTCGGCGACGCCGCCGGATGCATGCGGCCGGTCGCGGCGAGCGCCTCGAAGAACGCGGTGGCGAGCAGCGACCGCGCGCGCCGCCAGAGCGTGCGGCGGTAGAGGCCGGCCCGCGCGGCGGCCTCGGACGGCGGCGGAGCGACGACGGAGGCGACGACGACGCTCAATTCACTGACTGTACCGTTACCTTCACCGCGCGGCGTTGTCCCGCGTTCAACACGGTGACCTCCGCGACGTCGCCGACCTTGTGCTGGTCGAGCGCCCGCATCAGGTCGCTCCCCTTGTGGATCTCGGCCCCGTCGACCGCGACGATCACGTCGCCGAGGACCCAGCCGTCGGCCGTCTGGCGCGTCGCGGCCAGGCCTGCCTTCTCGGCCGCGCCGTCCTTGGTGACCTGGAGGATCAGCACGCCGTCGATGTCGAGCTTCTGCGCGAGGGGGTCGCTGGCGATATTGATGCCGATGCCCGGGCGCACGATCTTTCCATGCTGCAGGAGCTGCGGGACGATGTTGTTGACGGTGTCGACGGGGACCGCAAAGCCGATGCCAGCGTTCGCGCCGGACGGCGAGAAGATCGCCGTGTTGATGCCGATGAGCCGGCCTGCGCTGTCGAGCAGCGGACCGCCGGAGTTGCCCGGGTTGATCGACGCGTCCGTCTGGATCACGTCCGAGATCGGGCGGTTCGTGGCGGACTTGATCTCGCGGCCGAGCCCCGAGATGACGCCGGTGGTCAGCGTCTGATCGAGCCCGAACGGGTTGCCGATGGCCAGCACCTTCTGGCCGACCTTGAGGTTCGCCGACTGCCCGATGGGCAGCGGGAGGAGCTTCTGCGGCGGTGCGTCGATATGGAGGACGGCGAGGTCCTTGTCGGGCGCCACGCCGACGACCGTCGCCGGGTACTGGGTGCCGTCGTTGAGCGTGACGCTCTGGCGGTCGCCGGCGGACACGACGTGAAAGTTCGTGACGATGTGTCCGTCCTGATCCCAGATGAGCCCGGAGCCGGTGCCGTTCGGGATCTCGGTGACGTCCATGGTCATGCGATCGGTGCGCGTGGACAGCGACGTGATGTGGACGACGCTGCGCGAGAACTTGCTGAAGACGTCGATGGTCGCCTGCTCGTCGGCGCCGAGCTTGTCGTCGGGGCGCTGCGCGATGGGCCGCGGCTCCGACGGGATCGCCGGCGCGCCAGGATGCCGCGACTGCCACACGGTGAACACGAGCGCGCCCGCCACGAGGAGCAGCAGGATGGCCAGCAGCTTCGTGACGGGAGACTCGCGGACCATGGGCGACGGGGCTCGACTCACGGGATGCAGTGAGTGTGACACATCGCCAAACCGGCCCGCGCGGGGCGGTTATTCCCGGGCCTATCCTTGTCAGATGAACCGCCAGGCCGCCAGGAGCGCCGAGCCGGAGCCAAGATCAGAGTCTGATGGGCGAGCCCCTCGACCTCAGAGACCGCGAATAAATCGCGGTCTCTGTCGGTCGGCTCGTCGGCTCCGCCGCCAGCGCCTGTACGGAGGAGATCGCCCGCGAGGACGCGAGCTCAGACCTTGGCTCCGGCTTGGCGTCCTCGGCGGCTTGGCGGTTGATCCCCGCTCGAGCGAACCGTCACTTCGCGTGATCGTGCGTGCCGGCCAGGAAGTGCTCGGCCTCGAGGGCCGCCATGCAGCCGGAGCCGGCCGCCGTGATCGCCTGCCGCCACTTCTTGTCCTGCACGTCCCCACACGCGAACACGCCCGGGACCGAGGTCACCGTGCTGCCGGGCGTGGTGATGATGTAGCCCTGGTCGTCGCACGCGAGCTGGCCGCCCAGGAAGGCGGTGTTGGGCACGTGGCCGATCGCATAGAACAGCCCGGCGGCCTCGATGGTGCGCTCGACGTTCGACTTGAGGTCGTGAACGCGGACTTGCTGCACCGTGTCCGCGCCCTCCACCGCGACGACGCGGTGCGAGAGCAAGAACTCGATCTTCGGGTTGTTGAGCGCGCGGTCGCGCATGATCGGCGAGGCGCGGAACTCCTCGCGGCGGTGGACGACGTAGACCTTCGACGCGAACTTCGTCAGGAACGTCGCCTCCTCCATCGCGGAGTCGCCGCCGCCGATGACGAACAGCGGCCGGTTGCGGAACATGGGGAGCGCGCCGTCGCAGACCGCGCAGGCCGACACGCCGCGCTGCCACAGCTCACCGTCGTTCGTGCCGGGGATGTTGTCGCGCTTCGCGGTCGCGCCCGTCGCGATGATGAGCGTCTTCGCGTCGCCGGACTGCTCGTCGGAGGCGTAGTGAAACGGCCGCCTGGACAGGTCGAGCTTCGTGATCGTCTCGGTGTGGATGCGCGTGCCGAAGCGCTCCGACTGCGCGCGGAAGCGGTCGCACAGCTCCGGGCCCATGATGCCCTCGGGGAAGCCGGGGAAGTTCTCGACCTCGGTGGTCGTGGTGAGCTGGCCGCCGGCCGCGACGCCCCCCGCCAGGAAGCCCTCGAACAGGACGGGCGTCAGGTTTGCGCGCGCGGCATAGATGGCCGCGGTGTGCGCGGCCGGGCCGCTACCGATGATCACGACGTTCTCGGGCATGGGGGATGGTTAGCAAGCGGGGAGGCGCGGATCAGCAACCGCGAGCGCTTTTCCGCCGCCGCCGGTGGAGACCATGACCTCAGGCGTGAAATCGTGTCGCTCATGGGATTCGCCAGCCTCGCCCAGCTCGAGCGCTCGCATCGCCGTCACGACGAGGTCATGGCGGCCTTGCTCGAGGCGGCCCGCCGGCTCGCGGCCGGGCGTGCCGAGCCGGCCGATCTGGCCGCGATCCACCGGGCGGTGGACTTCTTCGAGCGCGCCGTCACGCGGCACTTCCTCGACGAGGAGGGCTCGGTTTTTCCGCGGCTCTCCACGCGCCGGCCCGAGCTGGCCGAGGCGCTCGCCGCGCTCTCCGCGGATCATCCGGTGATCATCGGGCTCCAGAGCGAGGTCGCGGCAGCGGCGCGAGATCTGGATGGCGAGACGCGGCCCGGGGCGGCGATGGCGCTGCTGGCGGTCGCGACGCGCCTCGACGACGCGCACCGGGCGCATGTCGAGCAGGAGGATCAGCTGTTCGCCCGGGCGAACGAGGCGCTGACCAGCGAGGATGACGCGGAGCTCGGGGCCGAGATGGGGACCCGTCGCGACCGCGAGGGCGGCGGCGGTGGCGGCGGTGGCGGCGGTGGTGGCGGACGCCGGCGACGCGAGGCGGTGGCGGCGGCGACCGCGGCGGAGGACGCCGTCCTTCAGCTGCCCGAGCCGGTGGATCCGCCGGCGGCGACGGCCAAGAAGCCCGCGCCCAAGGCGAAGGCCAAAAAGCCCGCGCCCAAGGCGAAGGTCAAAAAGCCCGCGCCCAAGGCGAAGGTCAAGAAGCCCGCGCCCACGGCGAAGGCCCAAAAGCCCGCGCCCACGGCGAAGGCACAAAAGCCCGCGGCGAAGAAGCCCGCGCCGAAGAAGCCCGCGGCGAAGACCCTCAAGCCCGTCGCGAAGCCGAAGAAGTCGTCCGCGAAGTCGAAGCCGGGCAAGCGCAAGCGCTAGTCATCGCGCCATCGTCGTCGTCGTGATCGTCGTCGGCCACGGGGACGCCCTCGGATGCGTGGACGCGCTCGGGACCGGGACCGCCCTCGTGGTCGGTACCGCTGACTACCTCATGGTCCCGAGCGCGCAACGTCTCGCCGCCATCGCCATCGCCATCGCCATCGCCATCGCCATCGCCATCGCCATCGCCATCGCCATCGCCATCGCCATCGCCATCGCCATCGCCATCGCCGCGCCGCCGTCGCACGCAAACCTCGGTGCCAAGAGGTGATCGCGACTCCGACCAGGAGGGCGGTCCCGTGCCCGAGCGCGGCCACGTGCCCCAGGGCGGTCCCGGCGCCGTTGCCGTGACCCGTTTCCGATCACGTGGACTCGGCGGGTTCGTCAGTCGTCCGGGCCGAGCGTCGGCGCCACGCCAGGCGAGCCCCGCTCCGCCGCATCCTTCGCGTCCGCGACCTCGGCCTTCGCCTCCGCCTTGACCTCGTCGACCTTCGCCTTCGCGTCGATCTTCGCCTCGTCCGCCTCGCCCTTCGCGTCGTCCGCCTTCGCCTTCGCCACCGGTTTCGCCGGGCCCTTGGCCGCGCTCGCCTTCGCCTTCGCCGCGTCCGCCTTGGCCTTCGCCGCGTCGACCTCGTCGTCCGCCTCGTCCTCGGCCTCTTCGACCTTGTCCTTCGCGTCGGCCTTGGCGGCCGCGACCGACGCCTTCGCCTCGGGCCGCTTCGCCTTCTTCACGCTCACCTCCCCCGCCGCGCCCTTGGCCTCGTCCTTGTCCTCGTCGTCCGACTCCTTGAGGATGACCTTCAGCCGCGCCTGCGCCTCGCCCGACGTCGCCGTGATCGTCTTGGCCGGCGCGCCGGTCTTGAAGATGCGGACCGCCACCACCGCCGCCGCGCCGAACGCCAGGAACGAGCTCCACTGCGCGAACGTCAGCCCCGCGTAGCGCGGGTCCGTGTTCTCGGGCCGCAGGAAGTCGAGGAAGAACCGCACCGGCGCGTACAGCACGCCCGTCATCACGACGAGGAAGCCCGCGTTGATCCGCTTGGGCTGCGCGCGGAAGCCGAGCCACAGCAGCAGCGCGTTGACGGGGATGAGCCACAGGAGCTCGACGAGCCCGAGGTTCCACGCGAGCAGGTGGTCCGCCGTGACATGGTGGTCGCGCGCGAGCTCGGCGATCGGCCCGAGTGTGTCCGGCCCCTTCGCCGGATAGTCCATCGCGAGCGCCGCGTACCACTGCGTGGAGTCGACCATCGCGCCGATGTGGTCGCTGACCACCGTGCAGCCGATCCGGCCGATCGAGAACGCGGGCAGGAGGCCCATGATCGTGATGTCCGCCATCAGCCGCGCCGGCAGGCGCTTCCACCACACGTAGAAGGCGAAGCCGCCCGCCCCGCCGATGAACCCGCCGTAGGACGAGATGCCCGACCACACCTTCAGCAGCAGGATCGGGCCCTCGTAGTGCAGGGTGCCGGGCGTGGCCAGGTTGTCCCACTGGTACGCGAGCACGTCGAAGATGTGCGCGCCGATGAAGCCCGAGACCGTCACCCACGCCGTCAGGCCGCGGATGTCCTCGTCGCTGATCCCGTGCCACTCGGCGTAGCGGCGGAGCAGGCTGGCGCCGATCAGGACGCCGAGCGCGACCAGGATGCCGAACGCCTGGATCGGGACCACGCCCGTCTCGATCGCGCCGAGATGGAAGTACGGCAGGTGCGCGGCGAGCGCCGAGCCGCTGGACAGGAGGGCGACGGACATGAAGGCGGAGACTACACCAGGGTTTGCGCCGCGCTATGCTCGGGCCGTGATCTGGGGTCCATTCGTGCTCGCGCTCGCGCTCGGGCTGATCGTCTCGGCCGGGCTCTACTTCGCCTATCTGTGGCCCACCGCCGAGCCGCCCGACGAGGACGCCCTCCCCGCGCCGGCGCCGTCGCTCTCCGCGGAGCCGCCGGCGGCATGACCCGGCGCACGCTCCCGTCGCTCGCCCTCGCCCTCCTCGCCGCCGCCCTCCCGGCCGCCGCGAACCCGGGCCACGTCGAGCGCGTCGAGCACCACGACGTCGCATCGGCCCCCTCGCGCGGCCCGCTGAACGCGCTCGTCACGATCGAGATCTTCTTCGTCCCCGGCTCGTCGTCGATCCAGCCGCTCCGCCGCCTCCAGGCGCTGCAGACGCGGCACCCGTCTCGCATCCGGCTCGTCTATCGCGTGGTCGCGTCCGGCGGCCAGGTGATGGTCCCGTCCGCGCTCCTCGAGGCCCACGCGCAGGGGCACTTCTTCGAGATGCTGGACGCGATCCAGTCGCGCACCACCCGGGTCGATCGGCCTGCGCTGATCGAGATGGCCACCCGCGTGGGCCTCGACATCCACCGCGTCGTTGCCGCCATGACCCACGGCCCCGACGCGCTCGACGACAACGCCGCCCGCCTCCGCCGCTTCCACCGCCAGACGAACGAGGCCCTGTTCAACGGTGTCCCGCTGACGCGTTCGCTGGCCGCCGCCACCGACGGCGATCTCGAGACCGCGTACAAGGCCACCCTCGACCGCGCCGAGGATATGATCGACCGCGGCGCCGAGCCGTCCACGCTCTCCGACGCGTTCGAGCAGGAGGCGCTCGCCAGCGTGGACGTCGAGGTCCAGCCGTCCGGCGAGACCGACGACGACGTCGACGTCGATGTCCAGCCCGCCGACCCGCCGCTCGCCACGCCGCCGCTCGCGCTCACGGGCCTGCCGACCTTCGGCCGCCCCGACGCGCCGCTCCCCATCGTGCTGCTGTGCTCGCCGGTGTCGACCCGGTGCCGCGGCGGCCTCGACCGCGCGATGGATGTCCAGCGCGTCTACCCCGAGCTCGTCCGCGTGGTGTGGGCGCCCTGGTACGACGTCGCCCGCCCCGACGCGGTCGACCTCGCCCTCCTCGCCGACGCGGCCCTGTGCGCCGAGGTCGTCGGCACCGCCGCGTCCACCGAGGGCGAGGTCTCGTCGTCGGGCTGGCGCTGGGTCACCGGCGTGCTCGACGTCACCTACGCGCGGCGCGGCCGCCGGGTCCCCGCGGTCGACACGATCGACCAGGTCGCCAAGGCCCTCCACGTCGACGAGCACGCGTTCGCGGCCTGCCGCGCGGGGCAGGCCGGGACCGCCGTCGAGCGCATCGCCGCCGCCCGGCACAGCGGCGTCCGCGCCGCCCCCACGCTGATGGTCGGCGGCCGGCTCTACCTGCGGGGCCTCCCCGACGCGGGCCAGCTCCAGCGCCTTGTCGAGGGCGAGCTCGCCCCGGGCGTCCTCGGGCAGCTGGCCCCGTCCTGGGTGCGTCCGACGGTTGTGGACTCGCCGGCTCGTTGACCCCTCGCGCACAGCGTGTTACCCGAGAGCTGCGATGGAGTTGACGTTCGCCGCCGCCACCGACGTCGGCCGGACGCGGACCTCGAACGAGGACAACTTCCTCATCGACAAGAAGCTGCGGCTCTTCCTCGTGGCCGATGGCATGGGCGGGCACGCCGCCGGCGAGGTCGCCTCGTCGATCGCCGTCCACGAGATCCGCGACGCGGTCCACAACAACCGCGACCTGATCGAGCGCTACCGCGTCGACCACCCGGGCGTCCAGACGTACGAGATCCTCCAGGTCCTCGAGCACGCGGTCCAGGCGGCGTGCGGCGCCGTCCACGCGCGGGCCCAGGCCGAGCCCGACAAGCGCGGCATGGGCACGACCGCCACCGTGCTCCTCGTCGCCGGTAGCGGCGACCACCTGCGCGGCTTCATCGCCCACGTCGGCGACTCGCGCTGCTACCTCGCGCGCCAGTCGCAGTCGCACGTGCTGACCGAGGACCACTCGCTGATGAACGAGCTCGTCAAGCGCGGGAAGCTCAACCGCGAGCAGATCGATAGCTCGCCGTACAAGCAGTACAAGAACGCCGTCACGCGCGCCGTCGGCGTCTACGCGTCGGTCGAGGTGGATACGTTCGACTTCGACATCCTGCCCGGCGACCGCTTCCTGCTCGCGTCCGACGGCATGTACGCGTACATCGACGAGCGCGAGCTCCCCGCGCAGCTCGCCGACGGCGAGGTCAAGGAGGTCCCGAAGAGGCTCGTCGAGCACGCGAACCAGGCCGGCGGCCACGACAACATCACCGCCGTCGTCATCCGCATCGGCGAGACGTCGTCCACCGACTTCGCGCCGCGCACCACCGAGATCGCGCTCAAGCTCGAGGTGCTCAAGGCGATGCAGATGTTCCGGTACCTCTCGTACAAGGAGCTCGTGAAGATCTCGGCGATCGCCGAGATGGTGGACCTGGCCGCCGAGCAGGTGATCTTCAGCAAAGGCCAGCCGGGCGACGCGATGTACGTGGTGCTCGCCGGCAGCGTGCGCCTCGCGAAGGACGGGACGATCGTCGCGGAGATCGGGCGCGGCCATCACTTCGGCGAGATGGCGCTCGTGGACCGGTCGGTGCGCTCGCTGACCGCGACCTCGGCCGAGGCCACGCGCCTGGTCGTGATCCACCGCAAGGACTTCTACGACATGATCAAGCGCGAGCCGGCCAGCGCCGTGAAGATGCTGTGGGCGTTCGTCCAGGTCCTCGGCGCCCGGCTGCGCAAGACCACGAATGACCTCAGTGACGCGCTGCATGGCGACCGCCACGGCGAAGAGACCGAGCAAGAAAACCTGTTTCAAGATTAGGCGGGATTCGGCGGTACACTGGAGGCATGCGGAACCCGTTCGCGGTCGACGATGTTCCCGATCCGACCGCCGCGGACGTGACGGACTTCGCGGCGTCGGTCCCCGCCACCGCCGTGGCCGACGATGACAACGCCGTGGCCTGGGTCGCGATCGCGACGTCGGGCGACGGGCTCGAGGGCGCGTGGAGCAGCCGCTGGCGGACGGGGGACGGCGACTGGGAGCAAGGCGTCGCGACCGTCCGGCGCGCGGACGGCCGCGTGTTCATCCTCTACAAAGATGCCGGCACGTACCTGTTCGAGGCCGAGGAGCGCGGCGACCTGCTCGTCGGCCGGTTCGCGAACGTGGCCACCCCGACCGAGACCTCGCCGTGGCTCGGGCGCGTCGTGACGCCGTACCGCATCGACGGCTACTGGCGCGGCGGGCGCTGGGACCTGCGCCGCAGCAGCCCCGACGAGCGCCCCGAGCCCATCGTCTCCGCCGTGCTCACCGAGGCGCGGCGCCTGGGCCAGGCCGAGCTCCGCGAGCTGCTCGGCTTCGCGCGCTACCTGCGCTGGCGCGGCGAGCGCAGCTGACGGTGCACTTGTTGCGTTCAGGCGTTGCGTAGCGCAGAGCCACGGAGGAAGAGGAGGTCGGAGGAGTCGGATCGAGAGGGGTTGGCAGCCAACTCCGGCGGGCGCGGCTTCAGGTGCCCATGGCGCGTTCGGCTGCCAACCCCTCTTGTTCCGCCTCCTCTGATGTCTTCTTCCTCTGCGCCTCTGCGCTACGCAACTCACGAACCGTCGGGCGCCGGCGGCGCGCCATGCGGCGACACCATGGCGGCGTCGAACATCTGCGCGAGCCCGTCGAGCGCCGCGCGGTCGACGTGCACCGACGCCTGCGCGGTCGCGCCGGCGCTGGTCGTCGCGACGCCGGCGAGCGCCGGCAGCACCAGGCGGCCGAGCGCCAGCTTCGCGCCCCACGCCGCGGACAGCCTCGTCGCATCGGCGGGCGAGCCGAGCTCGACGGCGCCCTCGCCCGCCAGCGCGTCGTCCGTGATGCGGAGCTGCGCGAACATCCCGACGGTGTGTAGCCCCTCGTCGAGCTCGACCGCGTGCAGCGGCGTGATCGTCGTCTGCTCGAGGCCGCCCGCCATCCAGAGCGCCGCGCCGTCCTCGATGTGCGCGACCTGGCGCGCGACCGCGTCGTTCGCGAGCACGCTCGGCGCGTGGCGCTGGATCTCCGTCAGGAACGGGCGCGCGTCGGCGCCCCAGCCTGCCGCGAGCGTGTCCGCCGCTGGCCAGCCGACGTAGAGGTCGCCCTTGTACAGCGTCAGCCCGTCGGGCTGCGCCTGCGGGGCGCCGCCGAGCGCTCGCGCGCACGCCTCGATCTTCGCGTGGTCCCAGGCGCCGTTGACGAGCACCGCGCTGTGCGTGGCCGCGCCGGTGGCGTCGATCGCGATCATCACCCAGTGAATGTCGCGCATCGGCTCGAGGCCGCACTTGCCGCTGAGCTCGCCGCGCTGGGGCGCCGTCATCCAGAACGCGTCGAACGCGGGCGTGACGACCTGCGTCCACCAGCGCGTGCGGCGGAGCGCGTCGGCGTCGATCGCGATGACGAACGACGCCGTCTTCGGGACGAGCGCGAGGTGAGCCATCGTCGGCGAGGCGGACGCGTGCCAGCAGCCGGAAGCAACGCCGGTGCCGAGGACGGCGGCGAGGAGCAAGGAGAGCGAGCGCATCAGGCGCTCACGGTACACCGCCTGCGCCTACCGGATCAGGTGCGGACAGAAGCGGGCCGTGTTGTTCGTGACGTACCCCGGCGTCTCGCGGATCCCGATCCCCGCCGCGCGCCCGCCGATCACCCACGCGCCGATCACCGGGCGCATCCCCGCGTGCTCGCCGAGGTCCGCGTACGCCTGGTAGACGAACCCCTCGCCGCCGTAGGGTCCCTCCGTCGCCACGGCCACGCCCGGCGCGGCGATCGTGACGTTGCTGCCCTCGCGCCCCAGGAGCGGCTTCTTCACGACGCCGCCCGCGATGCCCGCCGGCGTGCGCGCGCACGCGAGCACGTTCGGGTGCCCCGGGAACCGCTCCGCGAGGATCGGCAGGATCGCCTTGTTCGACAGGATCATCTTCCACGCCGGCTCGAGCCACCGCGTCCGCGCGCGCGGCAGGACCGGCGCGAGCGCGTCGAGGACGAGGCCCTCCCACGGGTAGAGCTTGAACAGCGCGGTGATCGGCCGCGCCGCGAGGTCCACGAGCGCGCTCGCCTCGTCGTTCCACCCGAGCTGGTCCATGTCGAGCGACGCGGTCGAGATGCCGGCCTGCTCCGCCGTGTCGCGCAGGTACGCGATCGTCATCTCGTCCTCGACATCCGGCACGCACGCGAACCACACGCGCGCGCCGAGGGCGGGCGCGAGCTCGCGCCACGTGGCGATCAGCGCCTCGTGCAGCCGGTTCCACTGATCGGCCGCGGGCTCGGTCTCCGCGAGCCACGTCCACTGGATCACGGCCGCCTCGAGCAGCGAGGTCGGCGTGTCCGCGTTGTACTCGAGCAGCTTCGGCACGCCGTCCGGGCCGAACGCGAGATCCATCCGGCCGTAGAGCGACGGCTCCTGCGCGGCCCAGCTCGCCTCGATCATCGGGATCGCGAGCGCGGGGATCGCGAGCTCGCCATAGCGCCGCTCGGCGATGACGTGGGCCACCACGTCGAGGCACCGCGCCTGGAGCTCGGTCGTCGCCTGCTCGAGCGTCTCCGCCTCCGCCGCCGCGAGCTCGTAGAAGACGCCCTCGCCCCAGTAGTCGCCCTCCACGTCGGAGCGGTGAAACAGCAGGCCCTGCGCCTCCACCCGCGCCCGCCAGTCCGGGCGAGGCGCGCAGGTGTGGCGCTTCACCCGCCGCCGGTCCCGAAGTAGTGGCCGAAGCCGCCGCGGATGACGCCGACGTGCAGGTGGAACGCGCCGTACGTCCGCTCGCAGTCCTCGGGCGGGATGCCGAGCTCGCGGGCGCGCGGGTCCCACGTGTAGGGGTCCTCGCAGCGCGGCGCCGGCACGTAGCCCTGGTCGCCGTCGAAGATGGGGACCAGCGGGGCATCGAAGCTCTGCGGATCGCTGACCGGCGTCATCCCGGGCGGCGAGATGTCGGTGTCATCGCCGGGCTGCGCGGCCTGCTGCGGTTGCGATGGCATCGGCTCGCCATCCTGCGGGCCCGGCTGCGCGGTCGCGACCGCCGCCGTGGCAAGCATCGGCAGGAGCACGAGGGTGACGGATGCGGAGCGGCGCATAGCTCTGTGGTAACGCGGCAGCGGACGGGTCGCTCGTTAACCTTGCGTTGCGGCGGCGATCACGTCCGCTGGCGCCTGCACGAGCTCGATCAGGACACCCTCACCCGAGCGTGGCGACGCGGCGTCGCCCTTCGGATGGATGAAGCATACGTCGTGTCCGGCCGCACCGCGGCGAATTCCGCCGGGCGTGAAGCGCATCCCTTGCGCCGTCAGCCACGCGACCGCGGCCGCGAGGTCGTCGACCCACAGACCGACGTGGTTCAGCCGCGGCTCGTGGACCTTGGGCGACCTCGCCGGATCGATCGGCTCCATCAGATCGATCTCGACGCCGGCCACGGCCAGGATGTCCTCGTCGACGTTCTCGCGCTCGCTGCGATAGGTGCCGGTCCGTGCCACGCCGAGGAGCTCGACCCAGAGCTCCGCCAGCGCGGCCTTGCTCGGCCCGCCGATCGCGATCTGCTGCACGCCGAGCACGCGAAACGGCCGGGTCATCGCGCCCTCGGGGGCTGCACCGCCCGCACCTCGGCGAGGGTCCTGAGCCCGGGGCGCGGCGCGTTCACGAGGATCGACATGTTGCCAGACGGGTGCTGGTTGTCGCGCATGAGCTGGTGGCACTCGCCGGTCTCGCGCCACGCGAACGTGCGCGCGAGGCACGGATCGACCGCGCCGCTGTCGACGAGCGCGTTGACGCCCCGCGCCTGCTCGTCGTTCGCGAAGTGGCTGCCCTGCAGCCGCTTCTGCCGCATCCAGTGATACCGGAGGTCGAGCGTCGCGTTGTAGCCGGTGGTGCCGGCGCAGATGACGATCATGCCGCCGGTCTCGGCCATGAAGCACGAGGTCGGCAGCGTGGTCTCGCCCGGATGCTCGAACACGATCGTCGGGTTCTTCTTCTCGCCGAGCGCGTCCCAGAACGCGGCGCCGAAGCCGCGCGCGCCCTTGAGCCAGATCGCGTACTCGAGCTCGTCGGACCAGCGCGGGAGCTTGCCCCAGTGCTCGAACTTGCGGCGATCGATCACGCCGACCGCGCCGAGCTTCTTGCAGAAGTCATTCTTCTCGGCGCCCGAGACGACGGCGACGGGCCGCGCGCCGGCCGCGCGCGCGATCTGGATCGCCATCGAGCCGAGCCCGCCGGCGCCACCCCACACGAGGATCGGGTCGCCGGGCCGCACGATGTTCGGCGGCCAGCCATGCAGCATCCGGTACGCCGTCGCCGCGACGAGCATGTAGGCCGCCGCCTCTTCCCACGTCAGGCGCGCCGGCTTCGGCACGCACTGGTGGTCCTGCACCTTCGTGTACTGCGCGAAGCTGCCCCAGTTGCTCTCGTAGCCCCAGATCCGCTGGCTCGCGGACAGCATCGGATCGGGGCGCTGCCGATCGATCTCGTCCCACATCCCGCAGTGGACGACGACCTCGTCGCCGACCGCCACGCTCGTCACGCCCTCGCCCACCGCCCACACGACGCCGCTCGCGTCGCTGCCGCCGACGTGGAACGCCTCCGGCTCGCCCTTCTTCTGGCGCGTCTTGATGACGTCGATCGGGATGCCCATCGCGGCCCAGACGTTGTTGTAGTTGACGCCCGCCGCCATCACGTAGACCAGCACCTCGTGCGGCCCGAGGGCGGGCACCGCGAGCGCCTCCTCGCGAAACGCGTCGCGCGGCTCGCCGAAGCGCTCGGCGCGGATGACCTGGGCGAGCATGTGCTCCGGCACGACGCCGAGGTCCGGTGGATCTCCGAGAGGACGAGGCGATGACACGGCGCGTTAAGGCTACAACAGAACGCACGCTCGATCTCGGATTATCCGGGAGCACGAGCATCATCTCCCGAGCAGCCGGCCGAGCCAGCCCGCGCGCTTGACCGGCTCGGCCGCGCGCTGCAGGAACGGGCCGAGCGCGTCGGCCGCGAACCAGCGGCCATGGGCCGCGCAGCGGTCGGAGTGCTCCTCGCTGAACATCTTTGCGCTACACGCCGGACACTCGCGGACACCGGGCGCGCCCGTCGGGGCGGCCGGCTCGTAGAGGTCACCCGAGATCTCGCCGACCATCTTCGCGAGGGCCGCCGCCTCGACAAACACGCCCGCGCACCCGCCGCACCGCCAGCGCTCACCATCGAGCACCAGCGCCGAGCCGGTGCACTCGGGGCACGCGAGTCGCCGGCCCGCGAACACGCTGACGAACGCGCTCGCCGTGCGCGCGAGCTTCGAGCGCCCGCCGAGGTGCAGCTTCGCTCCGAACGCGTCGCTGATCCCCGCCAGCGCGCTGCTCATGGTTCCGCCTCCGCTGCCCCCGACGGGCTGCCGCATCGCGTGCGCGGCCCGCGGGCCGGCGGCGCGGCTGACCCGCGCGAACGCATCCGTCATCACCTCGGCGCGAAGCCACACGTCATCGTCGGGGCACGCGAGGAGCTCCCCGCGCAGCTTGACCTTGCCGTACGTGCCCTCCGCGCGCGCGAGCTCACGGGCGCACCGCGGACACGCCTTGGCGGTGACCGCCTCCGGCGCGAGCACGAGGTTCGACGTCGAGCCATCGATCGCGCGGAGCGCGTCCGTGAGGTCCTCGGCCGTGAGCAGCATCCCGCCGCACTCGTCACAGATCAGGCGCTTGCCGAACGTGCGGAGCGCGGCGTTCCCGCAGGTCGGGCAGCGATAGATGTTGTCGCGATACGCGTCGGCCATGCCGAAGCATAGGCTCGGGGACCGCGAAACATCGCGGCCTCTCGCGATCGGCTTGTCGTCCGCTCAGGCCGCGTTGTCGGGCTCGATGAAGCTCCACTTCACCTCGGGCGCCGCGGCCTTCACCGCGCGCTCGAAGCGATTGATGGCCTCGACGAGCTCGTCGGTCACCATGCCGCCGCGCATCTCGAGCTTCATGGCCACGAGGATCTCGCCCGGGCCCTGCTGCAGCGTCAGCACGTTCAGCACGCGGTCGACGTCCGGATCGTCGAGGGCGCACTTCTCGAGGATCGCATGCAGCGCGGGGTCCGCCGCCTCGCCGACGAGCAGGCTCTTGACCTCGCGCGCCAGGAACGTCGCCACGCCCACGAGCACGAGGCCGATCGCGAGCGAGCCCGCGCCGTCCCAGCGGCCATCGTTCGTCAGGCGCGCGGCCACGAGCGCGGCGAGCGCGAAGAGGAGCCCGAGCACGGCCGCCGTGTTCTCGCCGAGCACGACCATGAGGTCGCTGTCCTTCGTGTGCTTGAGATAGGGGACAAACTTCATCTCGCCGCGGCGGCGGTTCACCTCGCGCACGTTGCCGAGCAGCGACCAGCCCTCCAGCACGAGCGAGAACCCGAGGATGACGAGCGAGAGCGTGATGCTCTCGACGGGCGTCGGCGCGCGGACCTTCTCGATGCCCTCGTGGATCGAGAACACGCCGCCGCCGAAGAACAGCAGCAACGCCACGATGAACGAGTAGAAGTAGAGCGAGCGACCGTAGCCGAACGGGTGCTCCTTGTCCGCCGGGCGCTTCGTCTGCTTGACGCCGCGCAGGAGCAAGAGCTGGTTCGCGCAGTCGGCAAACGAGTGCAGCGTCTCCGCGAGCATCGCGCCGGAGCCCGAGATCGCGGCCGCGACGCCCTTCGCCACGGCGATGAGCACGTTGACGACGAGCGACTTGATGATCTCGCCGGTGGATTCGCCCGCGGACATGGCTACTTGACGAGCTTCGACAGCGCCTTGAACTCGTCGGTGCCGGCGCGCACGAGCAAGTCGAACACGACGACCTCCGTCGACGTCACGACCGCGTCCGCGCGCCCGCACAGCTCGAGCCCGATCTTCCAGTTCGTCTCCGCCCGGCTGCACACCGCGTCGGACACCACGTGAACTTCGGCGCCGCGATGGGCGAGGTCGCGCGCCGTCTGGTAGACGCAGACGTGCGTCTCCATCCCGCACACGATCCACTGCCGAGGCCCATGGCCGACGGCGAGGCGCGGGGCGAGCGCGAGGAACGCGGGCGCCGCCGCGGCCGAGAACTCGAGCTTGTCGTAGCGATGGATCACCGCGCCCGCCGCCGCCGCGTCGCGCAGCGCCGCCTCGATCGGCTCCACCGTGGGGCCGAGGCCCTTGGGGTACTGCTCGCTGACCACGATCGGCAGCCCGAGCTTCGCGGCCGTGGCGATCAGCACCGCGCTGTTGCGCAGGACGTCGGCCACGATCTCGTCCGGCATCGCCGGTACGAGCCGCGCCTGCAGATCGACGACGAACAGCCCCGCGCGGCCGCGCTCGAGGCCCGCCGTCACGCGGTCCCGCCGAGGTTCTTCTGCGCATCGACGAGCCGCGCGCGGCGCGCCTCTTCCTCGGCGAGCCGGCCGCGCAGCTCCAGGACGACCTCTTCGGGCGCGCGCGCCAGGAAGTCCGGGTTCGAGAGCTTCTTCTCGACGGCCACGATCTCCTTGTCGCACTTGCCGATGTCCTTGCCGAGCCGCGCGATCTCCGCCGGCTTGTCGATCAGATCGCCGAGCGGCATCACGATCTCGATATCGGACCCGACGAACGCCGTGGCCGCGTCCGCCACCGGCCCGGCGCCCGCCGTGATGGTCGCCGTGATCTTGGCCCAGCGCGCGATCGCCGCCGCGTGGCGCACGACCACCGTGCGCGTCGCGTCCGTCGCCACGCGGAGCTCGACCGCGATCGCCTTCGCCGGCGGCACGCCGTACGTCGCCTTCAGCATGCCGCACGCGCTCGCGATGTCCTTCACGAGCTGGATCTCCGCCTCGGCCGCCGCGTCGACGAACGCCTGATCGCCGCGCGGGAACACCGTGATCATGAGCGACGTCGGCAGCTGCGGCGGCTTCGGCAGCTTCTGCCAGATCTCCTCCGTCACGAACGGCGCGAACGGGTGCAGGAGCCGCATCGTGGTCTCGAGCACCGTCGACAGGATGCCCTGCACCACGTGCCGGCGCGCCGCGCGCGTGGCATCGAGCTCTTCGTCCTGGTGCAGATCGCGCTTCGCGAGCTCGATGTACCAGTCGCACAGCTCGTCCCACACGAAGTGATAGATCGCGTTCGCCGCCTCGCTGAAGCGGAACGCCTCGAGCGCGGCGTCGACGTCCGTGCACACGGCCTGGAGCCGCGACAGGATCCAGCGGTCCGCCACGGACAGCGCCGCGCGCCCCGCCGGCGTCGCGAGCTGCGCCTCGAAGCGCTCCGGGTCGTAGCCGTCGAGGTTCATCAGCGCGAAGCGCGACGCGTTCCACAGCTTGTTGATGAAGTTGCGGTAGCCCTCGACGCGATCGATCGACAGCCGGATGCGCGAGCTGCCCGTGTTCAGCGCCGTCAGCGCGAACCGGAGCGCGTCCGCGCCCATGCCCGGGATCCCCTTGGCGAAGTTCTTGCGCAGCGCCCGCTTCAGCGTCTCCGGATCGACGGGCGGCTTCTCGATGTCCACGCGCTCGAGCAGCGCCTCGAGCGTCGCGCCGTTGACCACGTCGAGCGGGTCGATGACGTTGCCCTTCGTCTTCGACATCTTGTCGCCGTGCTCGTCGGTGACGATCGACGTCAGGTACACCGTCTTGAACGGCACCTTCCCCATGAAGTGGATGCCCATCATCATCATGCGGGCGACCCAGAAGAAGATGATGTCAGGCCCGGTGACGAGCACCTGGTTCGGATAGAAGGTCCGGAGCTCGGGCGTCTTGTCCGGCCAGCCGAGCGTCGAGAACGGCCACAGCGCGGACGAGAACCACGTGTCGAGGATGTCCTCGTCCTGGTGGACGGCGCCGCCGCACTGGGCGCACGTCGCGGGCGCCGCGCGCGCGACGGTGATGTGCGGGCACTTCTCGCAGTGCCACGCCGGGATCTGGTGCCCCCACCAGAGCTGCCGCGAGATGCACCAGTCGCGGATGTTGGTCATCCAGTGCATGAACGTCTTCGCGTGGAGCTCGGGCACGAACTTGGTCTTGCCCTCCTCGACCGCCGCCGCCGCCTTCTCCGCGAGCGGCGCCGCGCGCACCCACCACTGCTCCATCAGCATCGGCTCGATGACCGCGCCGCTGCGCTGCGAGCGCCCGCGCGGCACCTTGTACGGCTTGACCTCGCCGAGGAAGCCGCCGGCCTCGAGGTCGGCCACGACCTCGGCCCGCGCCTTGTCGACCGTCATGCCGATGTACTTCGCCGGCGCCGGCGCGATCATCTTCGCGTGCTTGTCGATGACGTCGAGCACGGGCAGGTTGTTCCGCTGCGAGGACTCGTAGTCGTTCGGGTCGTGGGCGGGCGTGATCTTGACGGCGCCGGTGCCGAACGCCGGGTCGACGAAGCTGTCCGCGATGAGCGGGATGTGGCGGCCCGTCAGCGGCAACACGAGCTGCTTGCCGACGAGGTGCGTGTAGCGCGCGTCCTTCGGGTTCACCGCGACGGCGGTATCGCCGAGCATCGTCTCGGGGCGGGTGGTCGCGACGGTCACGCACTCGCCCTCGGCGCCGCCGACGATCGGGTACTTGATCTCCCACAGCGAGCCGCTCTCTTCCTTCGTGTCGACCTCGAGGTCGGACACGACGGTCTGGCTGCCCGGATCCCAGTTGATCATCCGCTTCGCGCGGAAGATGAGGCCCTCCTCGTAGAGCCGGACGAACGCCTCGCGCACGGCGCGGTTGCTGCGATCGTCCATCGTGAAGCGCTCGCGCGGCCAGTCGAGCGAGAAGCCCATCAGCTTCTCCTGCTCGCCGATGCGGCTGCCGCTGCGCTCCTTCCAGGTCCACGCGCGCTTCATGAACTCGTCGCGGCCGAGCTCCTGGCGCGTCTTGCCCTCGCGGCGCTGGATGTCCTTCTCGAGGAGGACGTGCACCGCGATCGACGCGTGGTCGATGCCGGGCATCCACATCGCGTTGTAGCCCTGCATCCGGCGCCACCGGATCAGGATGTCCTGCGTGGTGGAGCCGAGCGCGTGGCCGATGTGCAGCGAGCCGGTGACGTTCGGCGGCGGCAGCGTGATCGCGTACGGCACGGTCGGCGCCGCCTCGTCCGCGTGGAAGAAGCCGTTCTCCTGCCAGATGCGCAGCCATCGCGCCTCTACATCGGACGGGTCGTACTGCTTCGGAAGCGCCGTCGTCGTCGTCATGGCGCGGCGACGCTAGCACGCCGCGCAGAGTCGAGCATCGGGCCCTCGACGGAGAACCCGGCGAGAGCCCGGCGCGCCCTACGACGGGTTCTTGCGCGCGGTCAGGTCGTGCAGGTTCTCGCGGATGATCTGCTCCGCGAGGTCCGGCACGATCTCCCACACGATGCGCTCGACCACTTCGGTCGACAGCTTCACGAGGGCGATGAGCTCCGGGCTGCCGGCGGCGAGGCCGGTCGCCTCGGCGAGGCGGGCGCCCATCTTCGCGAGGGTCGCCTCGACGAGCTGCGAGCGCTTCGTTGCGTTGCCAGCGATCATCGAGGACCTCCCGAGGCCACCGACGCTGGCGTGCGAGCCGCCGTTGCCGTTGCTGCTCGCTGCGGGTGCCGGAGCGGGTGCCGGAGCGGGAGCCGGTGCGGCCGCGGGGGCCGCCGCCATCGGCTGAGACGACGACGCGGCCGGCGGGCGCAGGCCGGGCTGGGTCGCGGCAGTGCCGGTCGCGCCCGCGGTCACCGGCGGGACGGCCATGACGGTCGTGCGCGCGGGGGCCGGCGCCGGGGCCGGCGCAGGGGCCGCGGTGGCGACCGGCGCGACGCCGGCGGGCATCTTGATCGTGGGCATGCCCATGATCGTCGCCGAGCGCGGTGGCATGTTCGCACCGGAGCCAGCCGCCGCGGCGGGCGCCGGGACGGCGGTGCCACCGGAGGCGGCGGCGGAGATCGGCTTGGCGGGGACTGCCGCCGTCGGGGCGGGGGCCGCAGCGGGGGCCTGGCCCGGCTGGGCGACGCCGCTCGCCGCCTTCGCGACGATCTCGCCGACCTTCTCGAGCATGGTCTGCGTATCCCACGGCTTCGGCAGCTGGCCATCCGCGCCCACCTTGGCGGCGAGCGTGGCGTCGTAGGGCGCCGCGTTGCCGATCAGGATGATGACGGGGACGTCCGCGAGCTTCGCGTCCGACTTGAGCGCGAGGCACAGGTCGTAGCCGCTCTTGCCAGGCATCGTGGCGTCAGCGAGGACGACAGCGGGCTTTCCGCCCTTCGCCTTCTCGACCGCCTCGTCGTAGCTACGGGCGCCGACGTACTGAAACTCGGTGCCGCGGAAGGTGATATCCGCGACCTGTTGCATGGTCGCGCTGTCGTCGACGCACAATACGATCTTGCTCACGTGGCCCTCCGCAACGGTAGATCTTAGGTACCACGCGCGTCGAGCGAGGGTCAAACCAACTGCCGAGAATCCTTGTGCTAGCTTGCGCGCCTCATGCCGCGTCACCTCACGCCGCTCCACAAGGCGGCCGCCGACGCCGTCGCCACGTTCGCCGGCATCGCCTCGACAGACCTCAAGGTCGGCTCGCCGCCGAACGCCGCGATGGGAGATCTCGCGGTCGGCTGCCACTCGTTCGCGAAGGGCGCCGAGGCCGTCGCCGCCGCCCAGGCCGTCGTCGCCAGCTTCCAGCCCGGCTCGTACCTCACGGCCGCGGTCGCCGCCGGGCCATTCGTGAACTTTCGCGCCGACCGCGCCGCGACATTTCGCTGGGTCATCGACGCCGCGCTGACGAGCTCGCTCATCCCGCGCACGCTGGGCACGGGGCAGACGGTCTGCATCGACTACGGCTCGCCGAACATCTCCAAGCACCTCGCCTACCACCACGTGCGCGGCACGACGATCGGCCACGCCATCGCGCAGATCCATCGCGCGCTCGGCTACCGCGTCATCGGCATCAACTTCCTCGGCGACTGGGGCACCACGCACGGCATGCTCCTCGCCGCGTGGGAGCGCTGGGGCCACGAGGTCACCACGCTCGACATCACCGCGCTCAACGGGCTCTACGTCCGGTTCCGCGCCGCGATGGCCGAGAACCCGGCGCTCGAGGCCGTGGGCCGCGGTTGGTTCAAGCGGCTCGAGGACGGCGATCCGGTGGCGCGCGAGCTGTGGCAGCGCTTCCGCGATGTCTCGTGGGCCGAGTTCGCCGATGTCTACGACCTCCTCGGCATCGTCTATGACGAGGTGCGCGGCGAGAGCGCGTACGAGCCTGATCTGCCGGGCATCTTGCAGCGGCTGACGTCCGCCGGCCTGCTCGTCGAGAGCGAGGGCGCGCAGGTCGTGGAGCTGGAGGGCGAGAAGACGCCGATCATGCTCCGCACCAAGGACGGGACCACGCTCTACGCCACGCGCGACGTCGCCGCTGCGGAGTACCACTGGCGCGAGTACGCGTTCACGCGCCTCCTCTATGTGGTGGACCGCGGCCAGGCCCTGCACTTCCGTCAGCTGAAGAAGCTGCTCGCGAAGATGGGGGACGAGTGGGCCACGCGGACGGCGCACGTGCCGTACGGCCTCGTGCGCGTCGGCGGTAAGAAGACGGCGACGCGCCTCGGCAACGTGGTGCTGATGCGCGAGGTCTTCCGGATCGCCGAGGATGACGTCCGCAAGGTCATCGCGGAGCACAACCCGGCGCTGCCGAGCGCCACGGTGGACGAGGTCGCGCGCCAGGTCGGCATCGGCGCCGTGGTGTTCGCGAACCTCGCGCCGCAGCGCGAGAAGGACATCGACTTCGACATCGAGTCGGCGGTCTCGCTCGACGGCGACTCCGGCCCGTACCTCCAGTACAGCCACGCGCGATGCGCGTCGATCGCGCGCAAGGCCGGCGAGACCGTGACGACCCTCGATGGCGTGGACACCGCGCTCCTGGCAAGCGACGCCGAGTGGGCGGTCGCGCGCAAGCTGCTCGACCTGCCGGACATGGTCGTGCGGGCGGCGGAGGCGTGCGAGCCGCACATCATCTGTCACTACCTGCTGGACCTCGCGGGCGAGTTCTCGCGCTGGTACACGGCCGGCAACGGCGATCCGGCGCAGCGCGTCATCGTGGACAACCCGGCCGTGCGCCGCGCGCGCCTCGCCCTCGCGGCCGCCGTGCAGGCCGTCCTGCGGGACGGTCTCGGGCTGCTCGGCATCGCCGCGCCCGATCAAATGTAAGCCGCGCTCGCCGAGAATTTCACTCGGGCGGTCGATCCGGGCTCTGATGTCATTCGTACGGTGGGTACGGCACCGTCCGCCGCGGCGATGCATCGGCCGGCGGTCGCATCTTTTCAACTCTCTGCAGCAGAGGATCTAGACATGTCTAAGAACACCGCGAGCACGCTTCTCTCGATCACGCTCCTCGCCACCATGGGCGTCGCCTGTGGCGGCAGCGACAGCAGCACCCCCGACGCGCCCGCCGGCGACACGCTCCCCAAGTGCGCGAGCGGCAGCAACGCCTTCGAAACGTTCGGTGGCTCTGCGTTCCTGGCCGTGAACACCAAGATCATCGACAATACGCTCGCCGAGTTCGGCTCCGGCGGCTCGGGCGCGGCGAACCTCGGCAGCGCGTTCGAGCACCTGGGTGACGCGACGCAGGGCTCGGCGTACGCCGACGACGCGACCGCGTTCACCGGCAAGCTCGCCGCGTTCCTCGTGTTCGCGTACGGCGGCCCGGAGACGACCGTGGTCGGCGGGGTCACCTACCACGGCAACCAGGACATGGTCGCGGCCCACACGGGGATGCACATCACCGATGCGCAGCTGACGTACTTCATCACGAACGATGTCGTGCCGGCCCTGACGGCCTCGGGCGTCACGTCGGCGGATGTCAGCGCGTGCTTCGCGCCGGTCATCACGTCCGCGTCGTTCAAGGCCTCGATCATCGGCCACTAGGCAGCGCGTCCGGGAGATTCACATGACCACCTACCCTCGCCTTCGTCGCGCCGCCGCCTGGACCGGCGGCGTGCTCGGCGTCGCGACCGCGCTCACGGTGGCGATTCACCTCGGGCCCGTTCGCAAGCTGCTCGGCTGGAAGCCGCTCGGCTCGGCCGTCGCGGACAGCACCGGCGGGACGAGCAGTGGGTGGTGCCCCTTCGGGTTCGGCGCGTCGGCCGACGGCACGGTCGCGGTCCGTCCACGGCCGCACACGGCGCCGGATCCGGCGAAGGCCGTCGCCCTCGGGCGGCCGGCGCTCGGCTTCACGCTCGATGTCACCACGCGCGGCGAGGTCCTCGCGTGGGCGACCGCCCACGGCGTGGCCTGCCACACGATCCAGGGCTCGACGCTCGAGTGCTCCAATATCCCGGTCGCGGCGCTGCCGACCGGCGAGAACGCGCTCGGCCTCACGACCGCGTGGTTCTCGTTCCCGTTTGACGACAAGCTCGAGATCGTCAAGACCGTGCGCACCGGGCCCGACGCCCAGGCCGTCGCGGCGGCGTTCGAGGGCGAGCAGTCCGTGCTCACGGCCAAGGCCGGCGGGCCCATCACGCGCGACGGCGCGGCCGACGCAGGCGAGCTCGCGCTCGGCGAGCTGCGCCAGGCCCACGCCGAGTTCCAGTTCCAGAACTACCGGGCGACGCTGCGCGCGACCAACATGGGCAAGCAAGGCTACGTGTTGACCGAGATGTACGCGGCGGTCCTGTAGGGCCGCGCTGAAGAGCGGCGTCGCGGCAACGGCGCCCGCGCTCCCAACCGGACCAACCGCCGAGGCAACTTGGCGGCCACCCTTGCGTGCGCGCTACTTCCCCAGTGCCCGCGGGGCCAGGCGCCGGTTGCCCGCGATCGCCAGCACGGCGATCGTCAGCACGAACGGGAATAGCGGGGCCAGCTCGCGCGGGATCGCGGAGTCCGTGACCTGCAGCTGGATCGCCACGGCGTCCGCGAACGCGATGACGAGGCACGCCAGCGTGGCGATGCCCGGACGCCAGCTCGAGAGGATGACCATCGCGATCGCGATGTAGCCGCGACCGTTCGACATGTCGGCCACGAAGCCGCCGACGGCGAGCGCGAGCTGCGCGCCGCCGGCTCCCGCCAGCGCGCCGCCGACGAGCATCACCGCGACGCGCACGCGCGTGGGAGACACGCCAGCCGCGACGAGCGCGTCGGGGCGGTCACCGGCCGCGCGGAGCCGCAGGCCCCAGCGGGTCCGGCGCACGGCGATCGGCACGGCCACGGCGGCGACCACCGCGAGCCAGACGAGCGGATTGCCGAGCACGGCGTCGCCGTACGCGGGCGCCGGCGGCGAGTTCGCGCCCTCGTGGTAGACGAGCTGCAAGAGGAAGCGCGTGCCGCCGAGCGCGAGCACGTTGAGCGCGACGCCCACGATCACCTGATCGGCGCCGAGGCCGAGGGCGCACCCGGCTTGCACGAGCGCCACGAGCGCGCCGGCGGCCATCGCGGCGACGATCGCGGCCTCGGGCGAGCCCGTGGCATGACCCACCGCCGCCGCCGTGAACGCGCCGAACAGGAGCTTCGCCTCGAGGGCGAGGTCCACGACGCCGCTGCGCTCGGTCACCGCGCCGCCGAGCGCCGCGAGCACGAGCGGGACCGCGATGCGCACGACCTGCGCCGCGAAGCCGAGGGTGAGGAGCGTCGCGATCATCCCCGGGGAGGCTCTCGTCGAGCGGACGGGCTCATCGGCAGGAAACGCCGCCGAGCCCGGAGCGCGCGGTCCTCGATCACTGGATCCCCGCGAGCTGGTCGCGCCGGCGCAGCCACGCGCTCGTCGCCGCGACGGCGAGCACGACCACGCCCTGCAGCATCTCGATGAGCTCCTTCGGGATGAGGTCGCCGACGGCGAGGCCGCCCGCCGACAGGAACCCGAGCAGCAGCGCGGCGACGAGCACGCCCACCGGGTGCACGCGCCCGAGCAGCGCCACCGAGATGCCGAGCAGCCCCGCGCCGCGGCCCAGGCCCTCTTCGAACGCGTGCTTGTGCCCCAGCACGAGGTTCGCGGCGGCCAGCCCCGCGAGCGCGCCCGCGCCGGTCATCACGAGCACCTGCACGCGCCCGACCGCGATGCCCGCCGCCCGCGCCGCCTCGGGCGCCGCCCCGACCGCGCGCCACGCGAGCCCCCACGTCGTCCGCTCCCGAAGCCACCACATCGCCCCGACCGCGGCGAGCGAGAGCACCAGCGCCGCGTTCGCCGCGCTGCCGAGCGGCGGCAGCTCCGCGCCGGTCGCGATCGCGTAGCCGGTCGTCGTTCCCGGCACGAACAGCACCGCGTTGCCGAGCCACAAGGCGAGCCCGCCGACGATGAGGTTCAGCATGATCGACGTGATGACCTCGTGCGCGCCGCGCGTCACGCGCAGGACGCCGATCAGCCCGCCCACGGCCGCGCCCGCCGCGCCCGCCGCGAGCAGGCACGCGGGCACCGCGAGCACC